>CABZTX010000014.1 GCA_902528875.1 uncultured SAR86 cluster bacterium
ATTATTGTATGTTTAATCATCAAATAATTACATTAATAGATAAGAATACATCAAATTTGAGTTGTATTCATAGAGGTAAAAAGAGAACCGAAAGAGATTTAAAATAATTTATTTGCATTGTTGTAACAAAATAATTACAAGCATTTACAGTTCTTCAATATACCTGTCAAAAACTCTTATTATTATAAATAATCAAAGATTGATAATGATATTTGATGCTTACGCACGACGGCATTAAGTCCTGCCCCTGAGCTTAGTGCCTTTTTTATAACAAATTAGTACCCATCATAACTAATACTATTACCGATGGAACCCATATAGCAGGTCTTAGAAGAGGTATTGTATATAGATTTAAAATTGCGCCTATTAAGTATACTATTCTCAAGCCAAACCAGATTTGAGCTAACAAAAGATTTTCAATATCTAAAACAACTGATAAAACTGAAAAGGTT
Organism: uncultured SAR86 cluster bacterium; assembly: GCA_902528875.1. GTDB lineage: Bacteria > Pseudomonadota > Gammaproteobacteria > Magnimaribacterales > D2472 > SAR86A. The sequence continues at coordinate 453 of CABZTX010000014.1, forward strand.
AAAAAAACTGGCAATGTTTGCCTTAGATTATCTGCGGCTAATGCTACACGGTTCGATAACTCTGTCATATTTGATATATCACCACCAACATGTGTGAAATTAACAAATGGTATTTTATGTGATGAAAAACCCATTTTTAAAAAAAGATGGAGTACATAAAACATAACAACGTAAAAAATTAGATCAATCATATATTTCTCCCAATATGTAAAATTATATTATAAACTTTTTTTAATATTTAAGATTATTAGCCAATTCGTCTAGATTAGATTCATAATTTTTCCAATAATCAAGCCCGGATTTAAATATTGGCTGTCTTACTTGCTCAGAGCTTGGGGTTCTAACTGATCTTTTATTTTTATAAAAATCAATACAACTTTGTTCAAAAGGTAATTTACAGTAATCTAAAATTTTATTTACTGAGATTTCAAAGTCATTTATTAAATCTTCATATTTAATAGATAAAATCTGATTAGGTATTACTTTGTTCCAATGGTCCATTAGTTCGACATAATTATTATAGTAACCAGCAAGATCTTTGAAATCATATGTAAATTCTTGACCCTCCGCAAATAGCTGTTTATAACAAGCAAAACATGCTGACATTGAACCTCTTCTTATATCAATTATTTTTGCTTTGGGAAGGATTAATTTTATAAGGCCGATATGTCTAAAATTATTTGGCATTTTGTCGATAAAATATTTTTTTCCTGTTCTAAAAATAGCAGCATCATTAATATATTGCTCACCAATCATTTTTAATTGTGGTGCTGATAATGACAATAGGATATCAGGGTACCTTGATGATTTTTCAAGAGCTTTCCTGAGATTAAGTTTATGAGAAATAGCAAGTATATTTGGTAATTCATGTGTAGCTTCAACCATACTATGAGATGCTAATATCTGCTCAAGCAGAGTTGATCCTACTCTTGGTAAACCCAAGATGAAAATAGGTTCAACAGAATCATTTCCCCAATCATTTTTAATCTCAAATAAATCTCTAGTACAGACCTCTTTTTGGTTAAGGCATTCCTCATCAAAGATTTTTAAATCAAATTTAATACTTTGTTTTTTAATATCATTGCCTAATTTGTAGTGATAGAAGGATTTTTTATAATCTTTGCAATCCTCAAATGCTTTTCCAAGTGCAAAATGCATATAAGTTTTTTCATTCTCATTTAGGTACATATCTTTAACCATTTTTTCTAATGATTTGATTTCTTTATCAGAAAAAATATAAGTTTTAAGATTAGCTAAACTCCAGTATGCGTCACCATAGTATTTGTCAATATTGTAAGATGATTTATATGATTTAATTGATTCTTTAAGGTTGCCAAATGTTTTTAATAAGTGGCCTTTTGAGAGCAATACTTCTGGATTATTTTTATCAATCTCTAAAACTTTATTATAAATATTAAGAGCTTCCTCTTGTTTATTTGTTTGTTGAAGTGTTACTGCATAAGCAATCATAAATTGTAAATTTTCAGAGTCTTTTTTATATAACTTTTCAGCTTCTTTAAGAGCTTTTGCATATTTTTGTCGCTTTATTAAGACATCTATATACTCTAAGGCAACTTCAGTATTTTCTTCATCAAAAACTAAACAACTTTCAAGAAGAAACTCACTATCATCATATACATGAAGCTCTTTTCCTATTTTGGCTAAAAGTCTCATTGCTTCAATATTATGAGGTTTGTTTTTTAAGTAATCTCTACATAAATGCTCGGCTTTTTTTAATTTTCCTTCATGAATAAAGCTACTAACTGATTTTAGTTCTGGTGGTAGATTCTTGAGGTACATAACATTTGAATTTGCAAGATCTGATATTTTTGAATCAACCTCGTCAATCGTCAATATTCCTAACCAAGATGCATGCAAAGTTGGATTAAATTTCACTGCTCTTAGGTAACTTTTTAAGGCCATTGGTTTATCTTTTAAATTTATATAATTATGACCAAACTCTTGATATGCCCTTCCAAAAGTTGAATCAACTTTAATAATATTATTTAAAGCAACAAGAGCTTTTTTGTATTGTTTTTGATATCTAAAACAAAGTGACAAATAGTACCAATAGTCTATTTCAGATAAAGAACTTTTTTCAACTTCAATATATTTAGTGGCTTCACTTAACTTTTCTTTAGAAATTAAACTTTGAATATGTTTGATTTTAGTATTATCAGAGATCATTTATTTATTATATAAAAAAGGCCAGTATAAACTGGCCTTTTTATTAATTCTTTTTTTTAGAATTTATAAGACATTCTAACACCCATATTTCTAGGACGATTAGTTGTTATTCTAGGGACATCATCCTGATCGTTGTAGTATAGGTTTGCTCTCTCATCACCAGCATTTCTTATAAAGAATTCAACATCAACATCATTTATTGAAAGACCATAAGCTAAGTCAATCATCGAATATGAAGGCTGAGGAAGCACTTTTGCAGCTTCAAATGAGTTGTATGTACTAGATGCATATTTGACTGCTACTTGTACATAACCATTATTTAATGAAAGATCCTTCCTAATTCTTACATTACCTTGTGTCTGAGGTGCAAGAGGAAGAGCATTTCCTATGTCAACAATAGGAATTGTCTGAGCAACGTCTTTAACAATTTTCGTATCATTAAGAGATAATGCTGCAGAGATTGTTAAAGTATCTGTTGGATAATAAAGCATGTCAGCCTCTAATCCTCTAATATCCGCATCAGCTGCATTTTCTATGAATGTTATAAAGTTAACATGAACAGGATCAAACTGTGATACTTGGATATCTGTCCACTCTATTGAATAATAAGTAGCATTAAATCTCATTTTTCCATCCATTATCAAAGTTTTAAGACCAATTTCATTATTTAGAACGTTATCAGAACTGTATGCAAGAACAATATCTGCTCTATATGTCCCATCACCTGGTGTTCCACCGCAATAATTTGGATTTGTAGTTTCATAACTTCTACATTTTGGAGTAACACCGGCATTTCTGTTCCAACCACCTGGTCTATAACCCTCTGAACGTGTGAAATAGAAAAGAGTATCATCATCTATCTGATAACTAGCTGTGAATTTAGTTATATTGTCTTCTTCAGTAAGAGGACTTGTAGTATGTCCTGCAGTACTATCATAATCTCTTCCAGATTGTGAATCACTACCAAGCAAGCCAAATTTAGATTGCCCAGTGTAATCAAGATCTAATTCATAATCCCTAAAACCAAATAATAAATCTAGTTTATCATTAACTGGAACAGTGACTTCAGCAAAGTAAGCAGTTTGCTCATCAGTTCTCAATATGTCATTAAAGAATCTATATTCTGGAGGTCTTGGATTTGGATTGTTTGCATATGGTCCAGTAATAACTCTGTTTTCAGTTACATTCGGATAAACATCTAAGAAACCAAGATAACCGAAATCATTTTGAGATGCCATTTTACTTTCTTCAATAAAAATTCCAGCTGTATAAGAGAAAGGTAGGTCACTCATTTCATTTGAGCTTACTCTAAATTCATGAGTAGTTCTCTCATTTTCATCAATAACATCAACCCTTACTTTAGGACTTCCACAAGTTGGCTGACCACCAATCATAGTTAATTGAGATCCCCAATAGATACATGTGTAATATGGCATATATGCGCCAGTATTAATGTAACCAGTGTAATCAACTGTTTGATCTGCATTTCTTTCAAGATACGAACCTGTATAAACAACATCTAATGCACCTAATCTTCCATCCAAAGTGATTGCTGTTTGTTCAAATGAGTCTTCTAGTGTATCTGGTTGAAATCTCATCACATCTAAATCACCAACAGCTGGGTCATAATCCCATACCCCATCTGCCTCAAGAGATTGGTCTATATGTGAAACAAGAAGCTCCCAATTGTCATTGAAAGTAGCTCTTGATGAGATTCTAAAACCTTCATATACAGATTCGTTAAAATTGTTTTCAACTAAATCAGCATTATCAACAACTTTGTAAGTTGCAGTAGGAGTTAAGGTAGCAAATGATCCTTTGCCTTCTGAAGACATTTTTCCATACACATTGTCAATATATCCGCCTTGTGTGGCTTTATATAAGACACCTCTAATTGACCATGCATCACTAATTGGTATATTTAGGAATCCATCAAATGTCTGACTAGGTTCACCGTGTTGAGTATCATATAAAGACATGTTAAAGCCACCTTCAGTTATCTCATACTTAGGTTTGTTAGTTATCATTCTAACAGTACCAGCTTGAGAACTTGCTCCAAATAATGTCCCTTGTGGTCCAGGTAACACTTCTATTCTTTCCATGTCAGCAACATAAACATCTAAGTTTCTTCCGGGAACTTGAGCTGGCTGCTCATCAAGATATAAAGCTACGTTCGGTGCTGAACCTGCTGCAGTTGCAAGCATAACGTTAACTGAATCGACAGCTAAACCTCTTATATAAATTGTTGATTGGCCAGGCCCACGTCCTCCACTTGTAACATTGGGAAGATACTCGACATATTCATCAAAATTTACGACGTTAATCTCCTTTAATGTTTCTTCGGTTAAAGCGGTAACTGTTACTGGAATTTTAGATGCTGTTTCATCTTTTTTAGTAGCAGAAACTGTGACTTCTTCTATTTGTCGATCTTGTGCTTCAGCAGTTTGCGGGATCATGGCAGCAACTGCTCCAAGTAAGCCTAAAGATACTTTATTTTTTATTTTATTTAATTGTTCTCTTGTATTAATTAAATTAAACATATGAATCCTCATAGTTAGTTTATATAAATTGCACAATAAACAAGCCTGGTACCCCAGAAGAAATTCCCCCTAGAGAAATTTAGCCATATTTAAAGACCAGCAATCTCTGTAAATCGGTCTTAGCATTATAATAACATCTTAAAATGAGGATGCAATATAGGTATAAATAAAGGATATAATGGGAAATACAAAATACTTATAACTAGAAAATTAAATATAATTGTGTTTCACTAGCCTTAGTTTAATCAGTACTATGAATAATATTAGCTTACCAAGATTTATTTTATCAATATTGCTTATATCTATTGTTACTACTGTAGTTTCATTAAATTCTTCAATTTCAGAGTCATTTTTTTTAGAACTTCAAACATTTTTATCTAAATATCTTGGTTGGATGATAATAATTATTGCAAATGGGTTTCTTATTTTTTCAATATTTCTTATTTTTACCAAATATAAGGATATTAGACTAGGTGGGCCGAATGCAAAACCAACATATTCTTATGTGAACTGGATCGCAATGCTTTTCAGTGCAGGCTTGGGAATAGGATTACTTTTTTATGGTGTTGCTGAACCCATAATGCATCTTAATTCATATCCAGGAATGATTGATGGAGATGTTTCTTTTAATGCCGGTAAAGCAATTGGCCTGGCTAATCTTCACTGGGGGCTTCATGGCTGGGCTGTATACTCTTTGCTTGGACTTTGCTTTGCATTTGCATCATATAACAAGAAACTTCCGTTCAGAGTCAGCTCTTTGCTTGGTACAAGGGTTTCCAGTAATAAACTTCTATCAATTTTTATCGATATAGTAGCAATTCTTACAACTGTATTAGGCGTGACTACATCTTTAGGTCTTGGCACTGAACAGATAAGTTCTGGCATATCATACATTTTCTTAATAACAGAAAATTTTTCTAATAAGTTAATAATAATTTTTGTAATTACTTTAATTGGTCTAATAAGTGTATGTTTAGGATTGGATAAGGGCATTAAAAGACTATCTCAAATAAATATGGTTCTAGCCTCCTCATTAATGTTGTTTATATTTTTATTTGGTCCAACTATTTTTATTCTAAATGCATTAATACAGAATTTAGGGTCTTATCTTAATACAATTATTGAATCTGCAACTTGGACTGAGGCATATGACACAACTTCTTGGCAGAACGGCTGGACCTTATTTTTTTATACATGGTGGTTTGCTTGGGCACCATTTGTTTCGCTTTTTATAGCAAGAATCTCATATGGAAGATCAATAAAAGAATTCATTATTGGTGTTTTGTTTGTTCCATCTTTTATAGTATTTTTATGGATGGGAATTTTTGGCAATGCTGCAATCTATCAAGTCATTAACGAAACAAGTCAAATTAATGAAATCGTAAATAATAATTACACTGTTGCCTTATTTGCTTTATTTGATGTTTATCCAATATCTCAAATTGTCTCAATCATTTCACTGGTATTAATTGTAACTTTTTTTGTAACATCATCGGATTCTGGTGCATTGGTTGCATCAATGCTTTCTTCAAAGAAAGATACTAGCATTCATAGTGATTCACCATTAGTATCTAGAATAACATGGGCTATTCTTTTAGGCATTGTAGCTGCTGTATTGCTTTACAAAGGTGGGTTAGTTGCTCTGCAAACATCAGTTGTTATAACTGGTGTTCCGTTTTCAATCATTGTAGTATTCGCTATAAGACAGTTTTATTTATCTCTTGAGAGTGAGCTAGAAAACTAGTGGATTTCTTCATCAATTTTTTTTAACTCTTCATCTTCCATATCTTCCTCGAAAATTAAATCATTTTTTTTATTTAATCTTTTTGAAACAACTAAAGCTAATAAAATTAATACTGCGATAATACCTATTTGATAAATCATAAAATTACTTTTAAAAGTTAATTATTTATAATAACCTAACTTCAAAAAATTAAAAGGCAATAAATGGATGCATTAAATAATATACTTAATAAAGTTTCTGCTAGAGAGTTAGCTATTCCATATCCATCAAAGGAAGAAATGGAAACTGTATACAAAGCTGCTTTAAGAGCACCTGACCATGCCTGGTTAAGGCCTAGTAGTTTTATAGAAGTCAAAGATGATGGTTTAAAAAAACTGTCAAATATATTTAAAAAATATGCTCAAGATAATAATTTTTCAGAAGATATTATAAAAAGATATAAACAAGCACCCTTTCGTGCTCCTATGATTCTAATATTAGTTAACACCTATAAAGAACATCCAAAAGTTCCAGCAATAGAACAAAAATTATCAACTGCCGCTTCTGCTCAAAATATTATGTTGGCATTAAATGCAATGAATTATTCATCTATTTGGAGAACTGGAAAATTAGCATTCAATAGGGATGTACAAAAAGAACTAAATCTCCAAAATAATCAAGAAATATTAGGATATCTGTATGTAGGAACTGAGGTTGGTAAAAAGAAAAAAGTTCCTGAGCATAATTTAAATGAATTTATATCTTACCTATAATTTATCCAAAACATATAAGCTGATATAAATGCCATTGAACTAAAAATTAATTCTGCAAATAAAGATGAATTAGTAATTGGGGCATTATGATAAATGTTTGCAATAACACTAAATACCGCAGCGCTTAAAAATAAAATTCCTGTTGATAAAATCCATTGATAACTTTTTGTTATTAATGATAAAAAACACAACAATGAAGTTGTCCAAAACAAAGCAGAAAAATCTCTTATCTGAGTATTCCTGCCCTCACCGTCTAAATAAATCATGTTTAAGGATTCTGAGGCTGATTCAGGAAAAAATAACCATTGTGCTGATAAGATTAAAAGAACAAGACCTAAAATGATTGATAAAATGTTGGCAATTTTCATAATATTATTTTTTCAGTTCCTGGAATTATATTATGTTCAATCTTAGTATTATTTAAAGTTACCAGGTGTGAATTATTTCCATTACCAAAAGAAATTGAAAATTTTGGTTTACCATTGATTAGATGCAAAGCATTAAAACCCTCTACGGCATAGCAACTATCAATTAATTTTTCTGTTAGTATTTTTTTAACGAATGGTATCCTTTCAGGTTCTTCATCATAATGTGGGCAACAAACACCATTAACAAAATTTAGGCAAGGAATGATAGCTTGATGATCTTTCCAGGAATCTGTTATTCCTAATTTAAACCAACATATTGCACCAGCACTAACCCCACTTAGAATAACTCCCCTATTGTATGCATCATGTAAGATCTTATCTAAACCCCAGTCCTTCCATACTGCTAACATACTTTTTGTGTTTCCTCCCCCAACAAAAACAATATCTTGTTTTTTGAGATGTTCTCTAAGTTTAATTGTTCTTTTAAAAAAATTTATGTGAGATGTTATACATCCCAGGGAATCAAATGCTTTATAAAAATTTCGAATATATCCATCATCATCCCCTGTTGCTGTTGGTATAAAACATATATTTGGATTATGTTTTTTAGATTGTTCAATTATATATTTTTCAATTTTAAGATTTTTTATTTCTCTTCCAAAACCCCCACCACCAATTGCTATTATCTGTTTCATATTTCTATTTTTTCAATTTCTAAAGTTTCTTGCATCGGCTTTAACCATTCTTCAAAATTTTTCCATGGTCCAATAGCTTTCTTGTAAATAGGTTGTCTAACCTGTTCAGAGCTTGGGGTTCTTACTGTTCTTTTGTTTGAGTGGAAGTTTAAGCATGCATCTTCAAATTTTAAGTTACAAAAATCTATAAGTGCTCTTATTTCAGACTCTGTATCTTCCACCATATTTTCATAAACAACTCTATGCACTTTTCCTGGTAAAACTTTATTCCAATGCTTCATAATTCTAAAGTAATCTATATAGTAATTCGCTATTCTATTCTGGGAATATGTGAAACCCTGACCTGAGCCAAATAGTTGTTTATAGCAACTAAAACAACAGTCCATTGGATTTCTTCTTGTGTCTATGATTTTTGCATTTGGCAAAATCATATGTATTAAGCCAATGTGAATAAAATTATTAGGCATCTTATCAATAAAATAAGGTTTATCTGTCACTCTTTGATCCAGAGTATTTTGAATATAAGCTTCGCCCATCTTATTAAGTTCATCCCTTGTAATATTTTTTAATGCGAAGGGATATTCAGACTTACTTTGAGAGTTTTTCTTATTTGCTATTTTTCTAGATAAAGCAATTATATTTTGTAACTCAGTTGTCCCTTCAATCAAAGAATGAGAGGACAGAATTTGTTCTACTAGTGTTGATCCGGATCTTGGCAAACCAACTACAAAAATAGGATCACTGTTTTTATTGCCAACGTTTTTAAATTCTTCAAAAAAATCTTTTGTAAAAAAGCTAATTAAATCATTACATTCTTTACTAAAATTTTTGGCGTCCCATGGAACTTGTTTGCTTTTAACACTATTACCTTTTGTATATGCTGCTATTGCATGTTTATAGTTTTTTCTGTCTTCTTGAGCTTTGCCCAATGCAAATAATAAATTGTAATAATCGTCTATCTTTGTTTCTTTATTTTTAAGCAATATATGTATGTCACTTATATCAGTATCTGTAAACTGATAAGTTTTAAGGTTTGCAAGACTCCAATAAGCCTCTCCATAACCTATTTTAGAAGTAATAGCATTCCTATAAGATTCAATTGCTTCATCAATCCTTCCAACTGCTCTTAGTGTGTGCCCATAGCTAAGATATAATTGATTATTACTTATAGATTTATCTTTAATGATTATTTCAAATATTTTTAGTGCTTCATGATGTTGATTTGCTAGCGCCAGATTTACTGCTTTCAAAGTGAGGTATTGGGCATTATCTTTATCATTTTCAAGCAAGATTTCAATATTTTTTAACGCTTCAAAAGGCAGTTGTCTTTTATAAAGTAAATTAGCATAACTCAATCTTGCTTGATCATAATCAGGCGCAAGATCTAGTGCTCGTGTTAACAAGTATCCTGCATCTTTATATGCTCGAAACTTTATACCTATATCAGCCAATAACTTCATAGCATTTATGTCCAATGGATTTTTTTTCAGGTAGTTTCTCAAAATGGGTTCAGCTTTTTTAAGCTTTTCTTCTGCAATTAGTTCACTTGCTTCAATCAACTCTTGAGGAATATCTTTTACTTTGTAACTTTTCATTCTCTATAAAAAAAAGGCTGTATCAATGATACAGCCTTTTGGATTAGTGTATAAAGTTAATTATTTGGACTCCATGTATATTTCAGTCCAAATGACATAGGTCTGTTGACCGTGGTTAGTCTCTGAATATCTTCACTATTAATGTAAAGTTCTGCAACTTCATCAAACAAGTTATCAATATAAAATTGTAACGAACCATTATCACCAAAGTCAGTTGTAAACGAAAGACTAGTTATCGCATAGGAATCCTGCATTTCTCTATCATCATAAAAAAGATCATTCCACATCTCGTCGACAAACACATGATTAATTTGTAAATTACTTGTGTCTGATGTTGCAATATTAAGTGTGATGTTATATTTAGAGTCAGGCGTAAATGGAAGATCTTGGCCATTTCTTGCCTCAACAGCTCCTCTTAAAACATAATCTTCTTTCAATGTTGCACTGTTATCTGAATATCCTACAGCTACTGAGACTGTATCACTCAGGAGATACTTCATATCTATTTCAGCACCATTGCTTTCTGCTTTTCCAATATTGTCAACAAGTCCTAATAGTGAAATTGATGAATCAAACCAACCTAATTGAATGTCATCCCAATCCATCTGGTAGAGAGCAGCATTAAGCCTCATTCTCCCATCCATTAATATAGACTTATAACCTATCTCAGTGCTCGTCAAAAAGTCAGCATCATAGGTTGCTCCAAGCTGTTGTGTTCTATTTGCTCCGCCTGGTCTGTAACCTTCAGATAGTGTTACATAAAGTAAAGAGTCATTACTTAGTGCATAAGAAAGATTTACTTTCGAAATACTATCACTTCCATCATATAGTGAATTAACATTATCCTGCCTTGGATTAGCAGCTCTATCTTCTAATGATGGTTGATATATGAAACTAGGCCAAAAAATAGTTCCTACAAAACCTTTTAGTGTTGTTTCATTATCAAATTTTCTATGGCCTAGTGTTAACTCTAACCTATCATTTATTTGATAATAAAGCTCACCAAAAACTGCATCTTCCTCTTCATTTCTTACTTGATCAGTTTGGAAATACATATCTGCTCTTTCACCTCCACCAGCAGGTTGTGGAACTGCTGCCAAGGGATTGATTGCAGGAACTGCCCATTGAGAATTAAAATCTGTCTCATTTTCAGTATAAAAAGCACCAATAATCCAATTTAACTTACTATCTGAATTTGATGCTAGTCTGATTTCAGTAGTGTCATAACTTTGAGTGGTGTCACTAATGAATTGAATGCTCGGATCTACACATGGACCAAAATAATATTCATAACATGTGTAATAACCCTCTACAAATCCATCAATTGAATAATGAGAATAATCACTTAAAACCTCAAAATTTCTGTCTAAGCTTGACGTAGTAAAAGTAAGATCTGCAAATCCCAAATCACCAGATAGCGTTACAGAAAGTCTTTCCCAATCATCATATGTTGAATCATCAAAGAATCTACTCACATTATATTCACCTAATTCATCTGGATTATGATCCCAAACTCCATCAGTTTCTGTAACTTGACCCATTTGATTAACATCAAGTTTCCAATTTTCATTTAAGTCAACTCGCAATGCAGCTCGATAACCTTCTTTTACAGCATCATTAAAATTATCTTCTACATACAGATCGCTTCTCTTTGAAATTCCGCTCAATGGATAAGTGATTGAATCTCCCACAGAATCAATAAAGCCGCCATCTCTGTCGTTATATCCAACAAATCTCATGGCAATATTATTTGATAATGGAATATTTACAAAACCCTCAAAAGATGAACTGCCGTCACCACCTTTTGTTGATTCTGCAGACATAGTAAATCCTGCATCAAAATCACTTGATGGTTTTTTTGTAATAATTTTTAAATTACCAGCTTGTGAAGCTGCACCATACAATGTTCCTTGAGGACCGGATAAAGCTTCAACTCTCTCAATATCGTAGACGTGAACATCGAGATTATCTCCAATCATGGTTACAGGAGATTCATCTAAATAAATTGCAACTGCGGGCCCCTGAAGTGATTGGTTTGAATTACCTCCATCTGAGATACCTCTCATAAAAATTTGACCTTGGCCAGGTCTTCTTTGTGTTGCTGATGCAGAAGGAAGTTGCAAAACATAATCTGCAAAATCTTTAATATTTAATGCATCTAATTCAGATGCAGATAGAGTGGTAACACTAATTGGTACATCTTGTAAATTTTCTGTTTTCTTTTGAGCACTTACAATGACTTCTTCTATCATCATGTCATCTTGTGCAAATGCCTCTGATGCCATTAGAACTGAAGAGGCAACTACAGTTGCTCTAGAAACAGCCTTATGGACTTTTTCAAAATGAAAAATATTCATACTTTCCCCCAAATATTCATAAATATGTGTTTAAAATATACAACAAATTAGAAATATAGTAAATTTTTATGTCATAAATGAAAAAGTCCAAAAAAATAGTATTATTCCCTTTTATCTTGTTAACAATTTTATCTTGTTCAAAAAATGATTTTTCATTTCTGCCACTCAACAATAGTTGGATTGTTGACAATGACGAAGCTACAAAGTGGTCAATGGTTAAACACAATAACCTTCCAACGCTTACAGGTTCAAAAGAATGGAAAAATTATATGAACTTTCTTGAGAGTGAGTTTAAGAAATTTGGTGTGGTTGATTTATACAAAAATACGTGGCAATTTGATAAATGGTCTATATCTGAAGACTCATCAAATTGGACGCTATCAATTGATGGAAAGGATATAAGAGTAGCTTATTATGGTGCATACTCTGGAAAGACAAGTCTTGAAGGAATTACTGCTGAAATGATTTATTATGATCATGATAATCCACCAAAAAATATCAAAAACAAAATTGTGATTATTCCTACAAGAAAGCATCCATCAAAACCATATAGTAATAACTATTTAACTAATTTCACATACAATGAATACGAGTATGTGTTAGATGGTGATACGCTTCCTGAACCATTTGAATTTGTAGATCCTGAGACTTCTTTTACTTTTGATATTTGGTATCAACTTGCTCAAAGATTAGATCAAATTCCCGAAGATGGAGAGGCTGCTGGTGCTGTCATTGTTTACGATATGGCATATGACAGAACAAAAGGTCTATACACCTTTCCTGTGCCTGACCACTATCAATCTCCTACATTAATATTGTCGAGAGAAGATGGTGCAGAAGTAATTCAAGCAGCTAAAGAAAACAAGAATGCAACAATTGTATTAAACAGTAATATTGAAAAATCTGAAGCATATCAGTTGATAGGTTATTTACCTGGAAAAAATTATGGGACCGAAAAAGATGAACAGATTATATTAACAAACCATACTGATGGTCCTTCAATTACTCAAGATAATGGAGCACTGGGGATATTAGGTATTATTAAATATTTTTCAAATATTCCTCAAGAACAAAGAGATAGAACTTTGCTAATCTATCTTGATTGCAGACACTACATGCCTGGTATGGAGCAAGCTCATAAAAATGTTTCGTGGTTGAAAAAAAATCCTGACTTAAAAGATAAGGTTGTTGGATTGATTCAAGCTGAGCACTTAGGTGAAATGGATTATAAGGAAGTAAATGGTGAGATTCTTCCAACTGGATATGCAGAACAATCTTATTTGTGGACAAGAAATAATGATTACTTAGTTGATGCTGCTAAGAAAGCTCTAGATAGATATGGATGGTCAAGAGGTATGCTTTCAGTTCCAGAAAGACCAGGTCCTAATGGTAATATTCAACAGATTTGGTGGGGAGTTGGAATAATTGCACTTGCTAACGAACTTAGAAATAATAATGGCTGTGATGAATATTCTTGTAATGAGGATCCCACATCACAAAGTCCATTAGTCTGGGATGGATCAAGTTGTGAGGTTTGGACCTGCCTAAATGTTCCAGCATATGGTCAAGGTGGTTTTTTAGGGTATTACTGGAATAAATATTCTGATATTAGTAGATGGAATTCAGAATTATTTGTTAAACAAACATCTACTTTAATAGATTTAACAGGAGTTCTTATGTACAGCGATCTAGATAATATAAAACCTATTCTTTCTGATCAAAGCTTTAGAAAAGTCGACATGAGTCTTGCTGCACCAATTGATATAGTGAATTAATTTCACCATTGAAAAGAGTTATGAAATCCTAGTAACTTTTTTTTCCATATATTTGTAAAGTGCTTAAATTCTGCGTCTTTAATAAGAAATTTTTTATATATCAGATCTCTATCAACCATTAATATTACAACTTGAGAGATTTTTGTATTAAACATTACATTATGGGCATTGGCATACGCACATCCTTGAAGAAAGTAATCATCAATCCATTCTTTTTGCTTGATTCTTCTGGCAGTTTTAAAATCAATTATTGATTCAATTCCGTTTATTGTACCTACACAGTCAGCTGTTCCAGCATAAAGATTTTCTAAAAATAAATTAACCTCAAGACCGTAAACTTCTGTTATTTCACCAACTACATCATCTATAAATTTCTGATATATTTTTTTTGCAATTGACCCATTTGTATCGTTTGTAAAAATATCCTCTTCTTCATTGTGCAAATAATTTTCTAATGCTAAGTGGACCATTGATCCAATATCTGTTGCTTTTTTCATTACCCTATCCGCTTCCTCATTGCCAACTCTAAGGCGCCAGCTTTCAATAGAGGCTTTTTTATCAGACATATTATCAAGAACTGTGGTTACACTTGGAATCTGATTGTCCTTATTATCTAAGTAAAATCTGCCCAACTCATTATTGATTCTATTTAACTCTGGATATTCAAATTTATTTGTTATCATTACATGAAGCTTATTAAGTTATGATCAATTTAAAAATTAATCCGCTGTGGAGCAAAACAGTTCTTTTTATAACATTTAGTTTTTTACTGATTCTTTCATCTTATGTAATATTTGATCCAAAGGGAAGTGCATCTTTTCTATCAACTGTTTACTCTTTTTTTGCTGTTAACTTTGAAAGTGCTTTTTTAATTTTTGGGATTCTTACCTTTGTAACTCTCGTGATTATTGGAGTTTCTTCAATAGGATCAAACAAAATAATTATTACAGGTAGATCTACGTATTCATATTTTTCATGGGGCTCAATGTTATTCGCTACCGGAATGGGAGCTGCTCTTCTATATTGGTCTACATATGAATGGTTAGTTTATTACACGAATCCAATTAGTGAAGATACTAAGCTATTAAATTCAAGAAGTTATCCCTTATTCCATTGGATGTTCACTGGATGGGCCCTATACATTTTACCTACAGTCGCTTTTGCATTATCTTTACTGAGAAATAATAATGCGCCATTAACTTTTTCAGGAATTCTTCTTAACAAACAATCAGGTATTTTTAGGATCATTTTAGATCTATTTTTTATTGGTGCTATATTAACAGGAGCTGGTGTTGGTTTAGCTTTATCATTTCCTTTAATGTCTGCTGCAGTGTCAAAAATATTTGATATTGAGCCAACAATATACTTAGATTTCATGATGTTATTTATATGTACCATAATCGTTTGCACTAGTGTTTATCTTGGAGTACAAAATGGAATAAAACGATTAAGTAATTTAAATATCATATTAGTAGTAATATTTCTCCTATCAGTGCTCTTTATTGGTCCTACTCAATACATATTATCTAATACAGCTAACTCGGTTTCTTATGTTGTTCAAAACTACTTAACCTTGAGTCTAATTAAAACTAAATATAGCCTTGATTGGACTGTTTTTTATTGGGCATGGTATATAGCTTTAGCTCCTGCAGTTGGTACGTTTATTATTAATGTTTCTAATAATAAAACTATAAGAGAAGTTATCTTTGGAGCTTTAATTATTGGTTCTTTAGGTTGTATTTTTCATATTGGCATCCTTAGCAATACCTCAATATATTTATTTGAAGAAGGAGTTTTAAATTCTCCACAAATTTATTTAGAGAAATCTATGACAACGCATGCACTTGTAATTGAGACAATATCATCAGTAAATTATGGTTACTTTTTAACAATATTGTTTGCAATAATTGCTGTCATTTTCTTGTGTACAACATATGATTCGTCATCATATATCTTGGCAACCGCCTCAATGAAAAATTTTCAAAATAAACCTAGTAGAAGTCTGAGAGTATTTTTTGCAATAATTTTGATGATACAACCAGCTTTAATAATGTTCTTAGGAGGAACGGACTCGTTTATGTGGCTTTTAGTAATAATTTCTGTACCATTGATTTTTATATTTACATTACTAATAATATCAATCTTTTATAATGCAGCTAAACTTAAAAAATCATAGAGCTAATATCTTTGAAAAAAGCAGCTATGATGAAAACAAACCATCAATAGTTTTTATTCCAGGTGCTGGGATGGATCATAGAATTGTATCTATGTTTGAAATTGATCCTCTTTTAGAATCTCATAATGTTTTAGCAATTGATTTACCAGGACATGGATATACCTCGGGACCTGTATTTCATAAAATCGAAGACCATTCTCTATTTTGTATTGACGTATTTGAAGAAATTAAAATCAAAGATCCTATTGTTATTGGTCATAGCTGGGGTGGATTGGTTGCCTTGGATTTATCAACTAAATTTAAAAATAAAATGACGATTTGCATGAATATTGCATACCCTTTCCTTGTTGGTGAGATGTTGCTTGATCATGCTAAAGGTAATCTAGATCAGGCTGTAGAGTTTTTAACAAAATATGGTATATATAAATTTCCAGAAGTTGAAATTAAAACCAAGGGTTTTGGAACAATGGGTTCAGGGTTTTATGGGAGAGCTAAGGGAGAAATTAAATCACCTTATGGAACAAAGAATGTTGAGGATGATCCAGAACGGGAAATTAAATTATATCCATTAAAAAGATTATTTAATCAATCTGAAAAAGAAATTAGTTCAATTGATCTAAAATCATGCAATGCTTTTAGATTAAGTGACGAACAAATATCAAATTTAAAAAATGTAAAATATATTTTCAGCGAGAAAGATAAACTTGCAAAATATAATCCTGAAAACAAACTTTTTATTAATGCTGATCTAAATAAAGATATTTTTATGTTAAATGACGTCGGGCATTTTCCATATTTTGAAGATACAAAAATTATTTCTAAGACCTTAATAAGTATTATTAATTCCTAAAACTTAAAAGTTTGGATATAAAAAAATCTGTCACTTCTATTTCATTTTGTTTATCACACAAATCATAACCTAAATAAGATTGTGTTTTGGTTGCACAATATCCATTAGGAAAGTAAATACTTTGATTTGTTTCTTTAATATATCCAAACTCTGGCCACATATGCTCAGCATCTAAATTTAATACTGAAATTACTTTTTTATCATTTTTACAGTCAAAATATGTTTCTTCAACATAGTCCTCATTAAAACTATATGCTAATTTTTTTTTAGAATTACATTGGAATTTTTGCTTCCATGAATTGATCGTATTTTCTAAAGGCTCATAAAAATATCCATCTTCTGATCTTACATTGACAGGTGTTACACCTGTATCATAATAGGAACCGTATAAGATTGCATTTACTGGCAAATCTGGAGTACATGATAAGTCTTTAGCCTGCATTCCATTAATACTGAGTATTGCCGTTAATAATTCTGGATGTTTACATGCAAATGCAGTTACAAACATTCCACCATTACTGTTTCCAACTAAATAGATATTTTCTATTTTATAGCTTTTTTTTAGGTCATCTATCAAAGACTTTATAAAACCTATATCGTCAGAACATGTTTGCCACGCACATCTTCCAGCATCTCCACATTCAGGATATTTAGGGTATGGATCTGCATCAACATCACAAATTTCTCCATCAGCTGTTTTGCCATTTGAACCAGTTAAATCATTAAAAGATGAAATAAAGGTTTTCGAATTATAGGTTTTAAAATCATAAAAATATTTTCCTTGCGGGTAGATTGCTAAGAAATTATATTTATCAGCTAGTTGATTTAGACCGCCTGTAACTTCAGATTCAAAAGCAGAAGCCGTTCCACTATAACCATGAAAACCTATTAATAAATTTACTTTTTCAAGATTATTAGAGTTATTTGGTTTATAAATTAAGTATTCCCTAAATTCATTTTGATGGTTAAAACTCATCCTTTCCATGTTTGCAGAACAAATGTTTATTGAAAAAAAAATTAAAAGTCGAACGAATTTCATTGAATTTTATTTATGAAAATAATCATTTCTTTATATGCAATATCTTTATTGAGCCCACTAAAGACTTCGTGTCTGTCGCCCTTAATGACAATATTTTTTACATTATAAAATATTTTATTTAACATTTTATAAAGCGCCTTCATTCCTTTTCCAAAATCACTAACAGGATCCATATCTCCTGATATAAGTAATATAGGAAGATTCTTATCTGTTTTGTTGTAATTGCTAATATCAAAAGCTTTAGAGCAGCCTATCGCGATATCTTTCCACATTGAGTTAGTTATGCTGAAGCCACAAAGATCATCATTAACATAATCTTTAACGTTGTCTGGATCTGAAGAAATCCAGTCAAATGAAGTTTTATTAGGTTTGAATTTATTATTCCAAGTTGTATCTGTCATATAGTTTAATGTTGGATTAATAGCATGTTCTCCTTTAAAAAAAATTGATATATTTATTAAAAATTTTTGCGCTAGTATTAATGATCTAGGAAATTTTGAAGATCCAGAGATTATTAATGCTTTAATATTTGTATTATTCATTATAAGATTTAGACCCACCCATGAACCCATACTATGAGCTAATAGATATTGATCTAAATTAGGATATTTTTGATTTGTATCGACAATAAGGTCTTTAAGATCTTCCGTAATTACTTCCCAGCCATTGTTTTTTGCGAAGATTCCTTTTTCATGGTTATTTACAATCCACCTTCCATGTCCTCTGTGATCCATAGATATAACATGATAGCCATCAGAATTTAACATGCTAGTTAACCATGAATATCTACCAATATGTTCACCTTTTCCATGGCATATATGAATAATTCCTTTGATATTATCGTTCGATGAAAGACTTGAATAAATATAATCTTTATTTTTCATACTAAAATGCATAACTTATAATAAAATAATATTTTAATTAGTAAATCATTATGCAAGACATATATATAGCTGGCACAGGTATTTGGTATCCAGAAGATATTATTACAAATGATGAAATAGTTTCTTCATTTAATAGTTATGTTGATAAATTTAATGATAAGAATCAAGAAATGATTAAAGCTGGTACTTTGGAACCATTGGCGCATTCGTCTACCGAATTTATTGAAAAAGCTTCAGGAATAAAAACAAGACACGTTATTGATAAAAAAAATATACTGGATATTGAAAAGATGATGCCGTCTGTTCAGCATGAAGATGCATCAAAGCTATCAATTCATGCAATTGTTGGAATTGAAGCTGCAAGAAAAGCAATGATTTCAGCAAATGTAGAAGCAACTGATATTGATGCAGTCATATTGGGAACTTCTCATGCAGCAAGAAATTATCCATCTGTTGCTATTGAGATTCAAAATGAATTGGGAATAGATGGATATGCTTATGATATGTTAGTTGGTTGTTCGTCTACCACCTTTGCCATAAATAATGCATTTAGTGATATATCTTCAGGACTTGCTGATACAATACTTGTCATAAATCCTGAGATTTCAACACCATTTGTAAATTATACAAAAAGAGATATTCATTTTATTTTTGGTGACGGGTGTGTTGCAACCATAATCTCTAAAAATAAAACATCAGATAATTGTTACAAAATAATTGATAGGAAATTAATTACAAAATTTTCTAATAATATTAGAAGCGACTGGAGTTACTTTGTAAGAGCAGCAGAGGACGAAAAAGCTTTTGATGATTTACTTTTTTATCAAAATGGAAATAGCGTTTTCAAAGAAGTATGTCCAATGGTTGCTGAATTCATATCATCTCAGCTGCATAGGAAAAATATTCAACCAAATGAGATTTCGAAATTTTGGTTGCACCAAGCTAACTCAAGAATGATTAATTTAATTGTTTCCAAAGTTATTGGATCTGATGACTTTGATTCCTCTCTGGCACCATTACCAATAGAAAAATTTGGTAATTTAGCGAGTGCAGGCTCTATGTTTGCATTTAACCTTTATAACGATCTTAAGCCTGGTGAAAAAGGACTGATTTGCTCTTTTGGAGCTGGATATTCAGTCTGCTCTATAGTAGTTCAAAAAGCATAAATTAAATATATTAATAACACTAAAAGATTTATAATTGCGTTATGGGTGAATATGATGCAGTTTGGGTATTTTTAATCGCGCTGGCATTTGTTGGTTTTTATATCTATATAGAAGCTAGGCCGAAAGGCTCTAATTTTTTTGGCAATCTTTTTGATACCATAAGTAGATTTTTTAGAAAAAGATAGTTTGCTTAATAATAAGAAAAGTGTATTTATTTTTGTTATAGCCTCACTTGTATTTGGCAGTCTGGCTTCGTCAGATGCATCTAATGATCTATGGTATCAGAGCTTAAATA
>CABZTX010000015.1 GCA_902528875.1 uncultured SAR86 cluster bacterium
CCATAACCATAAAATTTTTTGTCTTTATACATTATTAATTGCAGACATGTTAAAGGATCTGTAATTACAATACTATAATTCATGTCCTCTAGTTCTTTTCTTGTTTTGTTATCAAGAGAATATTCGACTTCCAGAATATCTGGAAACCACTGATGATGAATTCGACGAGCTTTTGTTGTCTCCTCAAGATTCATGTCAAAATCAATTATATTTAATATTGATTGAAGAACAGCAGATATAATCCTTGATCCACCAGGGCTGCCCGTAGTAAAAAATAATTCATTATTTTTCATTACTATAGTAGGTGTCATTGAACTAAGAGGCCTTTTGTTTGGTGCAATCTCATTTGCTTCTGCTCCGAGTAAATTAAATTGATTGGGTATACCAGGCGCAGCCGAAAAATCATCCATTTCATTGTTCATTACAATACCGGTTCCCTTAATTACAACACCTGATCCAAAAGTTGAGTTAAGTGTATATGTAGATGAAACGATATTTCCATCTGCATCAGCAACTGAAAAATGAGTTGTTTCATGGCTTTCTGTTTCAAGATACATACCAGGTTTTACTTCACCAACAGGTTTAGATTGACCAATTTCAATATCATTGAAGATCCTTTTTCCGTAATTCTTACTAGTAATTTTCTCAACAGGGACATCGTAGAAATCTGGATCACCTAAATACTTTGACCTATCAGAGTAAGCATACTTCATAACTTCTGTTAGCAAATTAATATATTCTTTCGAATTATGATTTATTTCTTTTAAATCGTAATTCTCTAAGATATTTAACATTTGTATGATGTGCAATCCACCAGATGAGGGAGGGCCCATAGTAATAACATTATTACCTCGGTATTGCGATATTAAGGGTTTTCTCCAAACAGGATTATAATTTT
The DNA here is from genome assembly GCA_902528875.1 of uncultured SAR86 cluster bacterium. GTDB lineage: Bacteria > Pseudomonadota > Gammaproteobacteria > Magnimaribacterales > D2472 > SAR86A. Next base: position 899 of record CABZTX010000015.1, read on the forward strand.
CTAAATCTAATTTTGTTATAAGTCCATTATTGTCTTTCATTGCTTTAGCAATTTTGTTTGCAACAGAGCCTTTATAGAAACCATCTCTTCCTTTTTCGGAAATAATTTTAAGTGTTTTTGCTAAATCAGTTTGAATTAACAATTCTCCTTCAAAATTGGGATAGGATACTTGAAATATATTTTTTGTTTCATTAAAAAAAGATAATTTTTCATTATATTTAAATAATATGTCTGCTAAGAAGGGTGTAATCTCAAAACCTTTTTCAGCAAGATCTATAGCATCTTCTAATAAAACAGACCAAGGCAAAGAGCCAAATTTTTTATGAACATCCCATAATCCTGCAACAGTTCCTGGCACGCCAATTGAAAGATAACCAAAAGTCGATAACATTTGATCATTGAATGAACCATCTTGATTCAAGTACATATCTTTTGTAGATAATAAAGGAGCTTTCTCTCTGTAGTCTATTGAGTATGATTTTTCAGTTTCTTTATCATACATGACCATAAACCCACCGCCACCTATGTTTCCAGCTCTTGGAAGAACTACTGCTAAAGTAAATGCAATTGCAATAGATGCATCATATGCATTACCACCTTTATTAAGTATTTTTTCTCCTACTCTGGTAGCTAAAAAATGTTGAGTAGACACCATTCCATTATTGCTCTCAGCAGTCTCAATCTGTGCAGGCGAATACCCAAGGGTATTCATATAGGCTATGGGATCAGACCCATATATATTAAGAGATGAAACATAACATATTAAAAAAGAAAAGATTGTTCTTTTACATAAGATTTTCATTTGCTATGTCTTTGGCCCATTTATAGTCAGCTTTTCCATTAGGCGCTCTTTGTACTACATCTTTGAAGATAATACCTTTAGGTAATTTATAGCCAGCTATAAATTCTCTTGTTGCCTCAATAAGCTTGGTTTCAGAAATATCAGCATCTTTTACTAACGAAACTACAGCTATTACTTTTTGACCAAACTTTTCATCTGGCAAACCAACAACTAAACAATCAAACACCTCATCATTTCTTTTAATAGCTTCTTCTACTTCCTCGGGATATATTTTTTCTCCAGCCGAGTTAATGCAATTACTTCCTCTTCCAAGAAGAGTAATCGTTCCATCTTGCTCATATTTAGCATAATCCCCTGGAAAACTATATCTTACTCCCTCAATTTCTTTAAAAGTCTGCGCAGATTTCTTTTCATCTTTGTAGTATCCCTCAGGTACAAGATCACTTGTACCGATTAAACCAACTTTATCCGAACCAGGCTCTAATGTTTCTCCATCATCTGCAAGAATAATTACACCTGGATTGATCGAAAATTTTGCTGTTTTTGGAGGGTTATCTCTTGTGGATACAGAGCTACCCATTCCGCCTTCAGTTGAACCCATAGTATCCATAAGTTGCATATCATGATGTTCAAGCAAACCATTTTTAACTTCTTCACTCCACATTACACCACTTGAAATAATTGTTCTAACAGATTCAATATCAAATGGATTTCCAGTCTTTTTCGCAATATCAAGCGCATTGAGCATTGGTTTGGCAAACGCATCTCCAACGATCACAATATTTGTAACACTCTTATCTTCGACTTGTGACCAAAGCTGATTAGCATCGAAACCTAAATTAGGAGTTGTGATAACTGTTCCACCTAAATTAAGTGGAAGAAAAGCCCCCAACCACATACCAGTTCCATGCATAAGCGGACATCCAACAAGACTTTTTATAAAGTTATTTTCTTTATCTTGCTCTTTAATTCGTTCTGTTAAATTATTTAAATCCTCTGGAACATCGTATCCCATAGCTTTAAGTGTTCTAAACAAGTAAATAAGAAATTCACCTTGCTTATACATTACCCCTTTTGGCATTCCGGTTGTTCCACCTGTATAAAGCATATAAATTGTTTCAGGATCTCTATAGATTCTATCCATAGGATTCATTTCAGCAATTAAATTTTCGTAATGAAAACAATCATTAAATTGTGATTTGGTTCCATCAGAGATTTCTATCCAAACTTTTATATTTGGCAAAGAATTAGATATTCGTTTAATTCTCTCTCCATAGCATGCATGATAAAAAACAGCCTCAGAATCTGAGTTTTCTAACAGATAAATTAATTCCTCTTCGACATATCTGTAATTAACATTTATCGGACAACCACCAACTTTAAAAATGGCATTTTGACAAATTAAATATTCATTTGAATTATTTAAATAAAGACCAGCTTTTGAATTTGAAGATAGTCCAGCCTCTGACAAAGCTGTAGCTATTTTGCTTGATCTCAGATCATATTCTTTCCAAGATACAACTTCTTCTCCACAAATGAGAGCATCATTATCTGGAATGATGTCAGAGATTGTTTCCCAAACCGAAGCAAAATCTAAATTCATATTAACCCCCTAAATTACTATTTAATTTATTCTATCGTTATAATTACAATCTTAAAAGAAAAATTTATAAGCAATACAAATGAATGAACTAAACAAATTATTTGATGAAATATTATTTGAAAAAACAGCTCCTGGTGAATTGTTTGAAACAAAACTAGTAACAAACGAGAAAGGAGTTACTTTTACAGAATATGCAAACTTTCCAGATAGTATAAGAAATTTTTTTGATTTTGGTCTCTTACATGCAGAAAAAGATTGGTTGGTATATGAAGATGAGAGATATACCTATCAGGATGCCTTTAGAAAAGGAGCTCAAGTTGCCAATGCATTATTAGCCTCTGGAATAAAAAAAGGAGATCGTGTTGCGATATGTATGCAGAATAATCCTGAATTTATATTTTGTTACATGGGAGTTGTTGGAATGGGAGCAGTTTGTGTCCCATTAAACTCATGGTGGGTTCCCGAAGAAGTTAAATATGGCTTAGATCATTCTGATGCTAAATTGATATTTGGAGATAAAAAAAGACTTCAAGGTCTTGAATCAATAACAGATGTTAAAAAAATAATTACAACTTATACACCTGACGAAAACTTTACATCTATTCAAAGTTTTATTGAAGATTATTCTGAGCAATGGCCCGAAGTTACAATTAATAGAGAAGATCCAGCAACTATTTACTACACCTCAGGATCAACAGGTAAGCCAAAAGGGGTGTTATCTTCGCAGAAAGCTGTAATTGCAACAATGTTCAGTTGGGCATGTTATGCCTCTATTATAAGTGAAAGAGAAAGTAGGCTAGGTAATGATAATGTAACACTACTTAATCCAGATTTATCAATTCTTTTATGCGTTCCTCTTTTTCATGTTACAGGAAGTCATGTCGGCTTTTTTATGTCAGTTTTGGTCGGAAGAAAAATTGTCATGATGAAAAAATGGGACGCTGGCGAGGCGTTAAAACTTATTAATGATGAAAAAATTTCAGATGTCACTGGTGTGCCAACTCAGACATGGGAACTGCTAAATCATCCTGATAGAGATAAATATAATCTATCAACTCTAAAAAATCTCAGTGGAGGAGGAGGGCCTAGACCCTCAGAGCATGTCAAGTTGCTTGATGATGGATTTGAAGGAAGACCTGGCATTGGATATGGACTTTCAGAAACCAATGCATTGGGAACATTATGTAATGGCGATGAATACGTATTAAATCCCTCTACAGCAGGAAGAGTGGTACCTCCACTAACTGAGATTAAGATAATTGATGATAATTGGAACGAGTTACCTGAAGGTGAGGTAGGAGAGATAGCAATAAGATCAATTGCTAATATGATTGGTTATTGGAAAAATCCAGATGCAACAAAAGAATGTATGAATGAGGAGGGATGGTTTAAATCAGGTGATGTTGGTAAGTTCGAGGGACCCTTATTATTTATATCTGACCGAATAAAAGATATGGTTATAAGAGGTGGCGAAAACATTGCATGCCCGGAAGTAGAGAGTGCAATATATCAACACCAAGACGTATTAGAAGCATGTGTATTTGGTATTCCTGATGAAAGGTTGGGAGAGCTTTTGTGTACAGCAATTTATTTAAGGAATGAATCTAATGCAACCGAAGATTCAATACGTGAATTTTTATCAACTAAACTTGCAGCATTTAAAATACCAGCAGTGATTGAATTCGTTTCAGAGCCGTTACCAAAGCTAGCTTCAGGAAAATTTGATAAACCAACACTTAGAAAAATATATACTATTAATTAAAATTCACTTTCAAAAAAATAAAAAAAGAGTGAAAATAAATACTGCTAAATTTTATATTCCTTACATATGAACAAGAATATTCTAGTTATAGAAGATGAGCCAGACATTCGTAAAAACCTTGAATATAATTTAGGCCGCGAAGGATTCATAGTATCCTCTGTGGCTTCTTTGTATGATGCCGAACAAAAATTACAGAATAATAATGATTTTTCTTTATTACTTTTAGACTTAATGTTGCCCGATGGATCTGGTTTAGATTTATGTAAAAAAATAAAAGGAAATCCTGAAACAGAATCAATCCCAATTATTATATTAACTGCAAAAGATGATGAGGTTGATAGGGTTGTTGGCTTTGAACTTGGTGCTGATGATTATGTAACTAAACCTTTTAGTGTAAGAGAATTAATTCTAAGAGTTAAAGCAATTCTAAAACGTGGTGTTAAAAAAAGTGATGTGGTTGAAGTGGAAAGACAATTTGGCGATTTAAAAATTGATGTTGATTCCCATGAGGTTCATGTCGACTCTTCACTAATAGAGCTCACGGCTCTTGAATTTCGTCTTTTAAGAGAACTTGTAGATAAACGGGGTAGAGTTCAATCAAGAGATTCATTGTTATCTGAGGTTTGGGGGTACAGCTCTGATGTTACAACGAGAACAGTTGACACTCATATAAAAAGACTTAGAGAGAAGCTAGGATCAATGGGTAAATATGTTCAAACCATTAGAGGTGTTGGATATAAATTTTCAAGAACTCCTGACTAAAAATGTCATTTAGATTCCGAATATTTATAGTAATATTTATATCTATGGGAATAGGAGTTATGTTCTCATATTTATTAACTCAAAATACTAATATCCCACTATTACTTGTAGTACTTTCGCTATTTATAGCTGCGACAATAGCCTCAGCAGTTTTTGCTAACTTTGTGTATAAAAATATCTCAAATTTAGAGACTCTGACATCCAATATTGCAAAAGGGATTCCAAAAAAGAAATCCATCAAAGCTCTTCAAAAGAATACTGGTGATTTTGGCAATGTCGCCACAAGCATATCGGAAATATCGGAGAATTTAAAAAATAAGATTAATCTAATTGGTAAGCAAAGAGATCAATTTGGCTCTGTGCTTGACGATCTTGGAGAAGGAATAATTGTTACAGACAATGAAGGAAACATAACCTTTGAAAATGATCAATTTTCACAGATTTTAAATCTAAAAAAAAATGTGCATGGAGCAAGTATAAAAGATCTTGGAGTTAAATCACTTGGATATTTATTCAGAAGATCAAAAAAGAAAAAAAGAGCTGATATTGAATTTGAAATTGAACTAAATGACAAATCAACTAGATGGGTTTTAGCTAACATAAATCAAAGCAAAAATACTAAAGAACATATTTTAGTTGTTCATGATATTACACAATTAAGAAGCTTAGATTCTATGCGAAGAGACTTTATTTCAAATTTATCACACGAGCTAAGGACTCCAGTAAGCGTGATAAGAGCAAATTCAGAAACTTTAATAGATAGTGCTTTAGATGACAAAAAACAGGCAAAAGTTTTTGCTAAGGCCATTTTACGAAACGCTGAAAGATTGACAGACATGGTCTCATCATTATTAGATTTATCAAGAATAGAATATGGCGAACTTAAGTTAAATTTCCAAGAGATTAATTTAAATTCATATTTTGAGAATTATATTCAATCTATCGAAAGCCTTGCTAAAAAGAAAGACATAAATATTCTTTGTAAACTTCAACATAAAGGAAGTGTTAATGCAGACTCTCAAGCAATCGAAAGAATTATGAACAACTTAATTGATAATGCCATTAAATATTCTGATAAAGGATCTGATATAACCATTTTAACCTCAAATGAAGATGATAATTATATTAAGGTGATGGTTGAAGATAATGGTGAAGGTATTTCAGCTGAGGATAAAGACCACATTTTCAGTAGGTTCTATCGAACAGCCTCTGCTAGAGCTACTGAAAATCAAGGTAGTGGATTAGGCTTAGCTATAGTAAAACATCTTGTGAATAGTCTAAATGGAGAGGTTGGAATAGAGTCCAAGCCTCAACAAGGATCAGTTTTTTGGTTTACATTACCTAGTCACTGAAAATCCGAACCTTTACTTTTAATGGGTTTCACAATAAAATGTTACATAAATGACACATTGATGTCACATAAATGAAGTAATAGGGAGTTGCTAATGGTCGCTATTTGGAATAAATTTCATGCCTTTATGAAAGCCGGTAGACTTGACAAAGTTATTAAGTTATCCGGAATAAACGAATAAATGCCTGTTGTCCTAAAATGAGCTAAACTAATTGCTCATTTATGGATTTTATAAAAATAAAAAAAATTATTATTTTGGTGCTTGCTCTGCCAGTATTATTTCTTATTGGTAGCAGTATCAGTACTTTTATTAATCAACCTGATATAAAAGATATAAACATTCCAGATATGACTGATTTTTCTTTTGCGTCTACCCAAGGTTCATTAGAAGATAATTCAAAAAATATACAAAATATTCCTTCCTTTGATTACAAAGTAATTGGCTACAGATCTGGAGAAATAGACTCATCCGTTATTCTTAAAAAAGGCAATAAAGAATTTGTTGTCGCTAAAGGCGAAAAATTAGAAGGTGTCTATGAATTAATAAAAGTTAGCAAAGATGAAGTTATATTCCGTAATCAAGAAAAATTATATAAAATTGAAAATCTTGTTGGTAATAATTTATGAAACTCAATATTAAATATAAAATGTTTGCACTTGCATTTTTGTTAATGGGAAATATTTTAGCTCAAGATTCTTTTATATTGAATTATGAAGATGTAGATATTAAGAAAGTCACTCAAGATATTGCTCAATTCTCAAAAAAAACAATCATTTTAGACCCGAGGGTAAAAGGTAAGATTACCATATATTCAAACGCTAATTTAAATAGAAAACAGGTATGGGATGTTTATCTGAGGACAATACAGGTTAATGGATTTAGTGCTATTTCTGAAGATGGTTTTCTTCGAGTCGTTCCTGAAAATGAAGCGACAAGGGATAAAACAGCAGATATTTCAGGTGGGGGATTCGAAACAGTAGTTATCCCTTTAATAAATAGGTCAACAGAAGAAATACTTCCAATGATTAAACCCATTACTGGACGTCAGTCTCATCTATCAAGCATTCCTTCTGTAAACTCTGTATTACTTGTAGATAGGGCTAGCAATGTTGAAAGAATAAGAGATTTACTAAGTGATCTTGATAAAAATAATACAGCTAAAATTTCTATAATTAAACTTGATAATCTTTCATCTATTGAAGGAGTAAGGATTTTAGATCGATTAAAAGCACAAAATAATCCTACAATAGATAAGTTTGTTGCTATAGCTTTTACTCCATCAAATTCAATTATATTATCTGCGAATGATTTGATAACTAAAAATGTAGAATCAACTCTTAGAGCACTTGATAAAGATATGACCTCTGATGATTCTATGGATGTCATTTATTTAAAATATGCTCAAGCTGCTGAGTTAGCTGCAATTCTAAATTCCATTTCTGGAAGTTTTATTAGCGATGCTGAAGGAAAGAAAACTGTTATTACACATCATGAAAAAACAAATTCATTAATTGTTTCTTCAGCTGAAGATAACCTTAATTCAATTAGAAATATTATTTCAAAACTGGATATTAGAAGAGCCCAAGTTCTTGTAGAAGCAATTGTTGTTGATCTTTCAGAAAGCGCAGCAAGAAGGCTCGGTGTTGAGGCTATTTATTCTGGTGATGATGAAGATAGCATCCCTGTAGGAATTACACGATTCTCTGGCTCTGGTGCAGACTTGTTAGCAATTGCAGGTGCTGCTGATGATGAACAAGATGTTACATTGACAACTACAGCAATATCATCACTATTAAACACTCAAGGTCTAGTTGCTGGTTTTGGTGATTTAACAAAAGGGAAAGATAATTTTGTAGGAATCTTAAACGCAATAGCAGATGATACGGATTCGAATATTCTATCAACACCTTCAATACTTGCTATGGACAATGAACCGGCAAGACTTTTTATTGGCCAAGAGATACCCATAACAACTGGCGAAAGTCTAGGTACAAATAATTCAAATCCTTTTAGAACAACATCCAGACAAGAAGTTGGTATAGAGCTAGAAATTACTCCTCAAATTAATGAAGGTGCTTCTGTAATTTTAAATATTAAACAAGGTGTTTCCGGTATTGCAGGTGTTGCTCAAAGTGGCATCGATATAATCACAAATAAAAGAGAGATAGAAACGACAGTTCTTGTAGATAATAATCAAATAATTGTATTGGGTGGATTAATCGATGAAGATAGTCAAGAAGTTATTTCCAAAGTACCTTTACTGGGATCTATACCTGTTTTAGGCAGATTGTTTCAGTCCTCATCGACAAGCACTAACACAAAAAATTTAATGGTTTTCCTAAAGCCAACAATTCTTACTGATTCTGATGTTGCAAATCAAATCTCTTTAGAGAAATATAACTATTTTAAGGCTGAACAAGAAATTAAAAATAAAAAATCTATTATTGATCTTACAAAAGCAAAAGAATAGAAAATGACCGAAGAATTTTTTGAAAATATCAAATCAGATGTTCTCCCTTATGACTTTGTAAAAGATAATGAAGTAATTGCGCTTAATACTGAGAATGGCTTTGTTGTTTCCTCACCAAAACAACTCTCAAAAGAAATTTATAATGAAATTCAAAGATATTTAAATTCAAGTTTTAAGTTTGAATTATGTGAACCTGAAAAATTTAATGAAATTCTCACAAATTCATTCTCTATCACCGATCATGACGGCGACATATCTGAAGAGCTTTCTGATGAGTTTGATTTACAGGATTTTGCTGGAAGTATTAATGCTACAGAGGATCTCTTAAGTGGCAACAACGATACACCAATTATTAAATTAATAAATGGAGTAATAAGTCAGGCCATAAAAAATAGAGCATCAGATATTCATTTTGAACCATACGAAGATAATATAATTGTTCGATTTAGAATAGATGGGATATTAAAAGAAATTCTTAAGCAAGATAGTAAAATCGCATCAGTACTAATATCAAGAATAAAAATTATTTCTGGCTTGGATATATCAGAAAGAAGGCTTCCCCAAGATGGAAGGGTTTCATTATCTCTTGGAGATAAAAATGTTGATGTGAGAGTGTCAACACTTCCGTCATCTTATGGTGAAAGAATAGTCCTAAGAATTTTAGATAAACAAGCTGCACAAATAAATATAGATGACCTTGGATTACCAGATAAGATTCTCTCCAATTACAAAAATTCACTTAAAAATCCAGAAGGGATAATTCTTTTTACTGGACCGACTGGATCGGGTAAAACAACAACTTTATATGCTGGCTTAAGATTTTTAAGCGATTCCTCTCAAAATATTCTTACAGTTGAGGATCCAATAGAGTACACCTTAAACGGGATAGGACAGACTCAAGTAAATACAAAAACCGGATATACTTTTGCAAAAGGATTAAGAGCAATACTCAGACAAGATCCAGACGTAGTAATGGTTGGAGAAATGAGAGATGTTGAAACTGCTCAGATTGGCATCCAGTCAAGTTTAACAGGCCATCTAGTGTTATCCACTGTTCATACCAATAGTGCAGTTGCCGCTATTACTAGATTAAGGGACATGGGCATTGAATCTTTTTTACTTGCATCAAGCCTTAGAACAATTATTTCTCAAAGATTGGTTCGAAGACTTTGCCCAAAATGTAAAACAGAACATAAACCAACTGCAGAGTATGTTGATATTTTCAATTTAGATAAGAATCAATCTGTTTATAGCCCAAATGGATGTGATCATTGTAATCATACTGGGTATCAAGGAAGAATTGCTATTGCGGAATGCATTCAAGTAGATAAGAAATTAAAAGACCTTATTCATAATAATGCCTCTGAAAATGAAATAGCAGATCATGTTTTTAAAGACAATCAGTCAATTGACCAAGCTTCTATAGATTTGATTGTTAATGGAGTAACATCCTGTGAAGAAATTATAAGAGTTAATAATATAAAAGAAGATGCCAGCTTATAGTTACACTGCAATCAATCAAGACGGTACGAAAAAAAAAGGCATAATCAGTGCAGAATCTGAGCGCGAAGCTAGAAAGCTTGTAAAAGATTTAAAACTTACTCCACTTAAAGTTTCTGAATCAAAAGATTTAGGTAAGACTTTAAAAATAAAAGATAAAGATATAGTAATAATGACAAGACAACTTGCAACACTTCTTGAGGCAAGTACCTCAATTGTGGATGCATTAAATATAACTGCAAAACAATTAAAAAATAAAAATTTGATATATATTTTATACAATCTTAAAGAAGAAATTGTGCAAGGAAAAAGACTTGGAAGTTCAATGAAAAAATTTCCTGGAGTATTTTCGGATACATATATTTCAATGGTTACAGCAGGAGATTCGTCTGGAAATCTAGATATTGTATTCACTAAACTTGCAGATTACCTTGAAGAAAGCGCATCAATAAAACAGAAAGTTATTTCTGCATTAACCTATCCGATAGTCTTAATAGGCTTCTCAATAGTTGTAATAATTTCTCTTTTAGCATTTGTATTACCACAAGTGGTTGGACAATTTATCAAGGCTGGCGCAGAGCTTCCATTTATAACAAAATTTTTAATAGGAATTTCTAATAATATAATTCCAATATTGATAATACTTGCAGTCTTGTGTGCGGTTATTTTTTATTCTTATAAAAAATATGTGCATAAGATAGAGAATAAAATCTCATTTGATCGAAGAGTTCTAAACATACCCTTGTTGGGTAATTTTATTTTGAACTCAGAGTTAGAAAGATTTTCTAGTACGATGGAATTGTTACTTGCTTCTGGAACCAATCTTGATGTTGCACTTGATGAGTGCTCAAAAATTTTTGACAATAAATTTCTTTCAAGAATTATATTTAATGCAAAAAATGATGTTGTTGAGGGTAAAGATTTTATTGTTTCTCTTAAAAATGAAGAAGTACTTCCTGATATATTTATTCAATTAATATCCAGTGGATATAGGTCTGGTAACTTAGCAAAAATGTTTAATAAAGTTTCTCATTTTATGAAATCTGAAATTGAAAATAAAAGAGCTGTATTTTTGTCATTACTAGAACCAGTTGTAATAATTCTTATGGGTGGATTTATTATGTTGATAGTTCTAGCTATACTTATACCAATTATGCAGATGAATACACTAGCAATATGAAGAATAAAGAAAAAGGATTTACTCTTATCGAATTAATGGCTGTATTGGTCATACTTGGTATTTTGGCCACTGTTGTCGTGGTTAGTGTGGATCCAGTATTCCAAAGAGCTAATTTAGAAAAAATTAGAGCAGATATGGCAAATACAAATAAAGCTTTAGAAATATATAAGTTTAATGAATTATCTTATCCTACTACCTCGCAAGGTTTGGATGCTCTAATTAACCCCCATTCAGAATTAAAGAATCCGCTCTTATATCCTGACGGTGGCTATATTTCTTCAATACCTAAAGATCCATGGGGAAGAGAGTATATATATGAACATCCTTCCCGAAGGTCTTTAAAATATGATTTATATACACTTGGCGCCGATGGTGTTGAGGGAGGCTCGGGCGAGGATACTGATGTCGGAAATTGGATGCAACAATAAGAAGCTTCAAAAAGGCTTCACTTTAATAGAAATCCTTGTTGTATTAATTATTATAGGCATCTCAACAACTCTTATAACTCTAAATTTTAGCACTCTAAAATCGATAGACTCTCAAGGCAACACATTTCAAAAAACAGTTAATTTTTTAACAGAGGAAAGTATTGTTACTGGAAATATAATTGGCTGGTATTTAAATTCTAATAAACAGTTTGCAGAGTACATAAATGATAATAAAAACAGTGAAATAGACTATGATTTTGATAATTCTATTTTAAATGAAATTGCTTCACTAAAAAAAACATTTAGATTTGAAGATGGCACTTTAGTTGAAATTGAAGAAATATCAAATGAATCTCCTTTAATGATTTTTTATCCCTCGGGTGAAAATTCAGGTGGCGAAATAGATATTTATCATAATGATTTTATTCAGCGAATAGTTATAAAGAGTAATGGAAAAGTAATAAATGAAGTTATCAGTTACTGAAAAAGGGTTTAGCTTAATAGAGGTAGTGGTCTCATTATTTATTCTAAGCGTATCTGTAATAACCATATACAACTTAATAATATCTACAGCTTCATCAAGTTATGATTTGGAGCAAAGATATTTAGCTAAAGAGGTTGCTAATAACCGTATTTCATTGATACATACACTTGAAAAATCATTAAGACCGATACAGAGAAGTGGTGAAATGGTAATGGGAGGCCAACAATGGCGATGGGATGAAACTATAAACAATGGACCAAGCGAAGAATTTTTTGAATATGAAATATTTGTAAGACGTGAAAATGAGGAAACATACATCTATACAATCAAAGGTTTATATACAAAATGACAAAAGGTTTTACTTTAATAGAGGTTTTAGTTTCATTAGTTATTCTTTCAATGATAACTATCATCTCGTCAAATATCCTTCAATCTTCGCTAGAAACAGAGCGCCTTTCATCTCAAAGACTTCAGTCAGCAAGAGCACTAAACTTTTCATCAATTACCTTAAGAAGAGATATAAGACAAATAATAAATGTTCCATTACGAGATTATTATGGGAACCCTATCAAAGGGACGTTTTCAGGAAGCAATATAGATAAGAGAATTTCATTTAATTCCAAAATAAAATCTATCTCTGATGAAATATCACCAATAAAAAGAATTGAGTATGTACTTGATGATGACAAGCTAATCAGAAAACAATTTTTTTCATCTAATCCTTATGATAGTAATGAAAATATAGATACAAATTTTATAGAAGATATATCTGAGCTAGACATTAGATTCATGTATGAAAGAAATTGGTATGACAAATGGCCTGTTAGCCCCATAACAGAAACAAAAATACCAGCATTAATAAAGCTTGAATTCAAAAAAAGTGGCAAAGAGTATTTATGGATTATTGAACCAAATATTGATTATGTATTCAAAAGATAAAGGCGTAGTTTTAATTTCTATTTTATTAATAGTTTTATTGCTTTCATCAGTTGCTGTTTTATTTGGAAATAAATATTTTTTATCACTTAAAAGAGCCCAATATATAGAGTTTCAAACTCTGTCATTAAATATCTTTAGAAATATCGAGTCCTTAGCAAAAGACAAAATTGAAAAAGAACTAAGATTTAATACAAATAAGCTTACAAAAAATAATCCAATAATTAGCGAGCCTATGGTATTTAATTTAAATGGTGCAGATATTATTGGAAAGATTTCAGATTCTGGAAATTGTTTCAATATTAATTCAATTGTTACTTTAAACGACGGTAAATATGTTGAGAACAAAAAAACGTCTGCCGCATTTAGAAAGATTCTATCCTTGAAAGAAATTGAAAATAACGTTATTGAAGAAGTGATAGATCAAACCATTGATTGGATTGATAAAGACTCAAACCCAAGAGCATATGGATTAGAAGACTATTACTACTCAGGACCATTGCATAATCCAAGAGAATATACAGGCATGAGATTAATGGTATCTATCGAAGAGCTAAAGAGCATTCCTTCTGTAAAACAGATAGATTGGACTATTTTTAAAGATTATTTTTGTGCAATGCCTTCTGCATCTGAATTATCGCTAAACATCAATACATTGGATTTAAAGGACGCATATCTACTCAGTTCCATCTTTCCAAACCTGTCCATTAAAGATGCTGAATATATTTTAGATAATATTCCTGAGTCCGGTTTTGATGATTTAAATAATTTTATGAGAGATTTTCCAGATTTAGATTTTGATTTAGCCTATGGAAATATAACAGTTTCATCAAATATTTTTGAGATAAAATCTGAGGTACGCTTTAATAAATTTATGTCATCATCGAAAAGTAAAATAATTTATGAAAATGATAACAATGGTTTTATTATTTCAAGAATTTATAATGGTATCTAATGGATACTTTTGTAGCACACCCACATAATTTAGATTTTAATAATGGTAGCTTTTATAAAAGCACAGATAATTACAAAAAAGCTAATAATTTCAAAGATTTTAAAGATTTTGAATCCTTATCTCATAAAGACAAATTAATTTATCTTTTACCCTCATCAATTATAGGAAGCTATCCTTTTAAAAAAAATAAAAAATTATCAGCACAAAATAACATGGCAAATTTCATGTCAGAAATTGATGGATTTATTGTTAATGATGTTTCTGAGAATGAATTTTTTATATTTGATGACGTTGGGTTTGTAATAAATAAAGGATTGTATAAAACACTTAATACTTCTCTTAATAAACTTAAGTGCAAAATAATCTTAGTTCCTGATTATTTTTTAAATAAAAAGATTGATACTAATACTATTACTGAATTCAATAATAGATTTTTGTTTTCATTTGATGATGGAACAGGGGCCTCAACTGATCTCGATTCGTTGAAACAATATCTTGCAATGGTTGAATCTAGGTACATTAATTTTGAACCAAATGTTTATAGCAGTAAACCTATTAAAGAGTTAGATGGATATAACCAGAATGAAAATGTTTCTATTGCTAACTTTGTTCAGGAAATAAAGGAAGACCTTCCAAGTATATTTAAGTTTGAATTCTCAATGCAAAATATCTTTAATAAATTAAATTTTTCTAAAATTGAGTTGTATGCATGTATTTTATTACTAGCTTCTTCGATTAGTTTGCCTTATGTCTTAAATGCTCAAAATAATAAGCAAATTAAAACGTATGAAACTGAAATATTTAATATTTTTAAAATGATTGATAAAAATACAAAAAGAGTTGTAACCCCAAAAGTACAGATAGATCAATTAATTGAACAAATACCAGGATCATCAAAGATGCAACCTTCTAGAGATGAGTCTAAGTTTGATAATTTTAGTTTTATGATCTCCCTTGGAGAAAAGTATATAGATGCTATTGAAATAGATTTTACTTCCAATCAGGCAACTTTGGATTTATTAAAATTACCTCAAATCCAGTATGCAGTTATTAAAAATACTGTTGATACTTTTGATATAAATATCATTGATGAGGATATCATCACTGAGAATAAAGAAATTTCTGGTCAAATTAAAATTGAGTTAAATAATGAATAGTTTTTTAAATAATCTTAATACAAGAGAAAAGAACTTAATTTTTGTAGCATTATTTTTAGTTATCATCGCAGTATTGTTCATCTCAATAAGAAGTACAGTAGAGAATCTAAATTTTTCATCGAAACAATTAGAAAAAGCTAAATCTGACTACGAGTATGTGGTCGCAAAGGCAGAATTACTTAGTAATGCCACAATAAGTAAGCCATCAAATATAGAAGAAATTGAATTATTTATTGACAATCTTTTTCCAGAATCAATTTCCGACATTGTAATTGTTGAAAAGGATAGTTCCTTAATAGTTTCTTTTAAAACAAATAATTTAAAAGAATCAATTTCAATTTCAGACGAAATAGCTTTTAAATTAGGAAGGGAACTTAACAACATATCTTATTCAAAGAATGAACAAGACTCTATAACAAAACTCGTTTTTAATTAGTTTTGAAGAAATATCTATAAACTAAGAAAGCTAAAATACTTCCAAAAATTTGTGCAATACAAAAATAAAGTACATTTTCTGGATTTATACCAGCAAAGCTATTTGAAAACATTCTTCCAATTGTTCCCGCAGGATTTGCAAATGAAGTTGAGGATGTAAACCAATATGCAGCTCCTATATAAGATGCAACAACGGCGCAAAATAAAAATCCAGTACCCAAGAATTCTGATATGTATTTACTTATCTTCATAAATTGATATTTTGTCTGAGTAAATTTCATGAAAAGTTTTTACAGCAATAGAGTCTGAAACCCCCCATTTAGTTGATTGAATAGTCTTAATATCTAGTTGCTTAATTATTTTTTCATAAATCTGCATTGCAAAGCCAATTACATCAGCACGATCTGATGCAAATCCGTACTTTTCAATTTTTTCTTTAATATTAAGTTCATTTAACTTTTTAAAATTTTCATGAAAGCTATCTTTTTTCATTTTCTTTGAATTATGAATATTTAAAAATGATCTTATATTGCCTCCAAGACCGATGATGGTTTTTATATCTTTATAATTTTTTAACCACTTTTCCATCCTTTTCCATTCACTTATTTCATCTTTTTTAAGCATTAATCGAACACCACCAAGCTGAAATGATTGGACGAAGTGTTTATTTGATTTATATATATAAATTTCAGTACTACCACCACCCACATCAATAAACATTTTATTTTTTCCTTGTTGTGCTTCTGGATGAAAGCTAATTAATTTAGCTTCTTCAAGGCCAGAAATAATTCTAATAGGGTGTTCAATTTTATTTTCTATTGATCTTCTAACATCTTCTGAGTTTGAAGAATTTCTTAAGGCGCTTGTTGCAACTATTTCATATTGATCTATTTGATCTTTCTTAAATTTTCTTTGATATTTTTGTAATGTTTTAGACAATTCATCTAATTTTTTCTCAGATATTTTTCCTTTTTTAAAAACATCTGACCCAAGCCTGATTGGCGATCGTATTCCATCAATATATTTTATGGAAGTAGGGGTTGTTTTAAAAATCTTTGACTTTACTGCGTTAGTTCCTATATCAACTGATGCAATCTTCATGAATCATCACTATATTTACTTATCACCATGAATTGATCATATGAGAGATTATCGAATTGCACACCTTCTAAATTGGATGAATAATTATTAAGAGATTTAGACCATTTTGTTGGCTTAAGTATCTTTTTGCCTTCATATTCTGTTTTAATCAAGAGGTACCTAAGTGATGTTAGTCTTGCAATCATTTTGTTATTTGAATTGATAGAGACCCATGGACTATTATCAGTACTTGTTTGATTAAACATTTGCTCTTTGTATAAGGTGAATGCATTCCACTTAGTTATGATTTTTTCATCGTTTTTTGAAAGCTTCCAATATTTTAATTCTGAATTCTTTCTTGCCTTCATTCTTATCTCTTGTTGATCTTTTGACAAAGAAAAATAAAACTTTGTTAGTTCAACTCCATTATCCATTTGTTCATCTTCCCATTTATTAACCTTTTTCATAAAAGTTCTATATTGATTTTCAGAGCAATAACCCATAATCGGTTCTGTAATTGCACGTGTATACCAAGAACGGTCTAGGAATGAAATTTCTCCTCTGCGTGGTAATGCTTTCCCCCATCTTTGGAACCAATGCGAAGATTCCCATTTGGTTGGAATGCCAAGTTGGACATAATTAAAATGTTGAGGCCTTAAATATTCAGAAAAAAATCGAATAGCAGTACTCTTTCCTGCAGTATCTCTTCCTTCAAAAATAATACATAACTTTCGATTATTCTTAATGACATCTTCTTGAAGCTTTAATAACTCAATTCTTAATCTTCTTTTTTCACGATCATACGCTTTAGCATCTAAACTTTTGTACTCACTTTGATCTAAAGAAATAAGACTCATAATTATTTTTGGTTATTGATTACTATATTTTACTATCCCTAACAAAAACTTCGTAAATAAATTACAAAACTTTAATCATTTAGTAACACATCTGTAACATTACTCGTGCTAAATAGTTCTTGTTAATTAATTACAAAAAAATATTATGGAAAATTTATTTTTAGACCCTTTCCGTTTGAATCTAAAGCAAACGCCAATTTTACAGATCCGGTTGAGTAATTAACTGAATAGGATTCAAAGGTTCCTGTTGATTGGCTAATAGAGTTTATAGTTACTTTTAGGCCATCAATTAGTTCTGGTGTTGTATACGCAACAAAACTATTCATCCTATTTTCACCTTGGAATAAATATTTAATATCTGCTCTAGTGTCATTAAATAAATCAACTTTTAATTGTGCAACTTTAAAAGCAGTATCATGCGTTCCAGCAAACAGTCTTCCAAAATTTCCTTCTAGCGCTAAAAATGTGTTTCTTTCTTTGAAGACTTTTTCTCCATCAGCTCTAAACCTTCCAGCAGTTGGATCAATCTCATTTTCAATTTGAAAAGAAATTTTTAGATCATCGTTAATATCAAACTTACCTTTAACACCTAATCTTGATGCATTGTTTTTAAAATCTGTATCTGTTTTAGAGTTTTTATCAGTGCTTTCATAACTAGTATTTATCTTTCCGTAAAATGTAATATCAGAAAGTAGATCTGAAGAAAAACATAAAACAGCTAAAGTAGTACTTAAAAGCTTAAATATTTTCATTTGGATTTAAACTCCAAAAACTGTCTTTAATATAAAATAAAATAATATTGTTAGACTTGCGCCAGCCGGGATTGTTACAACCCAAGAAAGAACAATTCTTCCAATAGAACCAAGATCTAAATGAGAGACACCTTTTGCCAATCCAACTCCTATAACTGCACCTACTAATGTATGTGTTGTTGATATTGGAAATCCTATATAAGTGGCAGCTACAACTGTTGATGCTGCCGCCATTTCTGCAGAAAAACCAAGACTAGGTGTTAAATGAGTAATCTTGCTGCCTACTGTCTTAATTACTCTTCCACCAAGCATTGCCAATCCAAAAACAATACCTATACCACCTATTAATAATACCCATGGACTGACAGCTGCCTTAGCACCTATTGCACCCTCTGAGGCAACACTTATTATTGCTGACATTGGTCCAATAGCATTTGCAACATCATTTGATCCGTGTGCAAAGGCCATTGCTGAAGCAGTTACAATCATTAGAACAGCAAAAGCTGATTCGACACCATATTCTTTAATTTTATCTTTATTTAAATTTAATAAAATTGCAGTTACGATTGTTACAACCACTCCAAAACCTATAGTAACTAGAACAACTTCGTTGTCTGTTAGTGGTAAGCCTACATGCTTCAATCCTTTTCTTGCAGTTACTAAACCTATAATTACTGCTACAAAAAACCCATAAAAAGGTATCAAAGATACTGCTGCTTGTTCTGGATCTCTTCTGTCTAAAATTAATTTTTTAGCACTTAAGAAAATTAAAAATGCCATAGTTCCAGATACAGCGGGAGAAACAACCCAACTAGCAGCGATAGTTCCAACTTTACCCCAAGAAACTGACGCAAAGCCCATAGAGATAATGACAAAACCTACTATCGAACCCACAATTGAATGTGTTGTTGAAACTGGCCAACCCTTTGAGCTAGCTAATAGTAACCAG
>CABZTX010000016.1 GCA_902528875.1 uncultured SAR86 cluster bacterium
TAGTGTCTTGAGAGATGCAAAGTTTCCTGAATTCATAAATTCTGAGTTTGAATTAAATTTTAATTCAACAACTCCATGCTTTGTAAAAAGTGGTGAAGTAAAACTTTTTATAATGAATGGGCCTGATATACCTATAGCAAGTAAAAAGTTTACGACAATTGAAGATTTAAGCTTAAAAAATTCCGATAGTATAATTCCTGGGTTTGATTTGGCATCTGCACATCTTAATAGGGAAACATTAGAATTTAGTGTAGATATTATTTGTTCAGATAACAGCAATTATTATCTAAAAAATTTATTTGTTTTGAATGAGGATAGCTCATACAACTCATATAAAATTAAATCAAATGAATGGTTAAAAATATCTCAAGAGTTATAATACAAAAGATAATATATTCTTAAAATGCAGCTTAAACATATAAAACTTTCAGGTTTTAAAAGTTTCGTTGATGCAACGAAAATTTCATTCCCAACAAATATGGTTGGAGTCGTAGGTCCCAATGGTTGTGGTAAATCCAATGTTATTGATGCTGTTAGGTGGGTTCTTGGTGAACTATCTGCAAAAAATCTTCGGGGCGAATCAATGGTAGATGTTATTTTTAATGGTTCTGAAAAAAGGAAACCATCAGGTCAATGCAGTATAGAACTATTATTTGATAATTCGAGTTCAAAAATTGGTGGTGAGTATGCATCTTTTAATGAAGTTTCTATAAAAAGGGTAATGACAAGAGACGCTCAGTCTGATTATTTTATTAATAATACAAAGTGCAGGAGAAAAGATGTTCAAGATATATTTTTAGGCACTGGGCTTGGTCCAAGTTCATATGCAATAATTGAACAAGGTATGGTAAGCAAGCTTGTTGGTGCAAAGCCAGACGAGCTTAGAACTCATATTGAAGAAGCTGCTGGAGTATCTAAATACAGAGAGCGGCGGCGAGAAACAGAGTCAAGAATTAAAAGAACCAAGGAAAACCTATCAAGAGTAAAAGATATTCGTGATGAGATAGCTAGGCTCATCAAAAGGCTCGAGAATCAGGCAAAGTCAGCAGAAAAATATAATGCACTAAGAAAAGACAAAGCAAAATATGAGCTTGATAAGGCAATATTATTCTCTCTGGAAGCCAAAAATAATCGCGACACTTTACAAAAAAAACTTAATTCTTTAAAAAATGATTTGAAGATTAAAAACTCTGAAACTGATGCCATTCAAGCACAAATTGATCAATTTAGAACAGAGAATGAATCTGTATTAGCAGAATATGAAATAGCGCAAAAGAATTTCTATTCAGTTGGGGCTGAAATTGCGAAAAGAGAAGCAAATATACAAAACCTCAATAAGATTATGTCTGAGTACGAATTTAGTTTAAAAAGAGCAAAAGAGAATTATGACAAAGCCAAGGAGTCTGAGAAAAATTTTGATGAGCTAAGCCCTAGTGAAAAAGCTTTACATTATTTGGACAGCATTATTTCAACATTAAAAGAATTTAATATTAAATATAATGGTATTCAAGAAAAATCTATTGAGCTAAAAGGACTTTTGACTAAAATTTTAAATGTTGCTTCAGCACAATCTAAATCAATTTCAGATGAATATCTTTTAAGACAGAATGAACTTGAGAGACAATTACACGAAACACAAGAATTAAAAAATAATTTAGATTTAGAAATGAAAGATTTTGTAGAGAAGAGCTCAGATGTAGAAAAAATATTGATTGATCTTCGACAAAAGCAGTCTAAGTTTAATGAGGAATTACGAGAGTATGAAAATAAAAAATCTATCGCAGATCTTGATTCAAGATCTCTTATTGAAAAAACAACTAATGTAAGGCTTGAATTAAAAACCTATGAAATTAATTTAGAAAACTCTAATAAAAAAATTGTTCAAGCTGGTCTTGATATCGAACATATTAATAGTGAAGATTATGAGGAATTAACTATAGAGGATATTGATAACAAGCTAACAAATGTTGAATCAAAAATAATTAAGCTTGGGGCAATTAACTTAGCTGCTCCTGAAGAGATTGAAGAGGAATCAAAGAGAAAAGAAGAACTGGACTCTCAATATAATGACTTAACTGAAGCTCTTGAGAAATTGACCTCGGCTATAAAGAAAATTGATAACGAAACTAAAATAATCTTTAAAGACAGTTTTGACGCAGTAAATGAGAGACTAAAAGAAGTATTTCCCAAGCTATTTGGGGGAGGAGTTGCTGAACTTACATTAACAGATGATGATCCTTTGCATGCAGGTGTTGTATTAATGGCTAGACCTCCAGGCAAAAAAAACTCATCAATATCGCAGTTATCTGGAGGGGAGAAAGCACTTACAGCTTTGGCTTTAGTATTCTCAATATTTGATTTAAATCCTGCACCTTTCTGTTTACTAGATGAAGTAGACGCTCCATTAGATGACTTAAATACGCTTAGATTTATAAATATGGTTGAAGATATGTCTAAAAATGTTCAATTTATATTTATAACACATAATAAAGTATCTATGGAAAGAAGTGATATTTTAATGGGAGTAACCATGCAAGAAGCTGGAGTTTCAAGAATGGTTTCTGTTGACGTAAACCAAGCTATTAAATTAGCTGAATTGTGATAAATGAGTACAAATTCTGAATTATATTTAATTGGACTAGCTACCTTATTCTTTTTAGTCATTATATTTTTATATGTAAGAAAGATTTCAAGTTATGGAAAGCTTAAAGTAAAGATTGAAACTGTTTCAAATTTAGAAGAGTCTTCTCAACCAAAGAAAGAAAATCAGCAAACTTTTGATTTTGAAGTTAAACAAAGTAAACAAGAACTCGCCATTTTAAACCTTATTTCTGTCGATAAATCTTTTTATGAAATTGACCAAGTGTTTGGATTTTTAATGAATTATGGTGGGAAAATTAATGATGGTTATTTTTCTTTCTTTGATGAAGATGGCTCTGAAAAATTTAGAGTCATTAATGCAATTTCACCTGGAATATTTGATGAAGATACTAAGACCTTTGCAATTGTTATTGTTGCTGACTTAAATACAGTTACTGATGCGCCAAGCATATTGAAAGAAATGATTGAATTTTCACTTCAATTTACCGATAAGTTTTATGCCACACTTTGTGATGAAGAAAGAACACCTATAACAAAACAAATGATTTCACATATGGAGTCTCGTGCGCAAGATATTGCGAGGTTAAGACAACTCGAAGAGCGTTCAGTGAGTTAGGTACCTTTTATGGAAGATCCCTGGAATATTATTAAAGAATTGGAAAGTGATAACAGCAGATTATTTAAAGAGGCTATAGTCGAAAAAAATTTACAAAGCGTCACTTTTCAAGAAGGACTATCTATGTGCCTTGATCCTCTTGTTACTTTTGGTGTTAAGCAAGTTCCTGAACACAATGCAAATGGTAAAGGTTTGGATTGGAATACTTTTAAAGACTCAGTAAATTTAATGATTAATAGAGAAAAAACTGGCCATGCTGCCAGAGATTTAATTATTGAGTTAATGGAGAAGTCAACAGAGATTCAATGGAGTAATTGGTATAGAAGGATTTTAATCAAAGATCTTAGATGTGGTGTAAGTCAAAAAACTGTAAATAATGTTGCAAAAAGAATGGATATTAATTTCAGAGTACCAGTTTTTTCTTGTATGTTGGCTCATGATGGTGCAAAACATCCAAAAAAAATTAATGGTGACTGTCTTGTAGAATATAAATACGATGGTGTAAGGGTGATAGCAATTGTAAAAAATGGAAAGGCTACACTTTACAGTAGAAATGGGAAGATATTCAATAATTTTCCTCATATAGAAAGCTCTCTAAGTAAAAAACAGTTTAATAATTTAGTTTTTGATGGCGAAGTTATGAGCGATGATTTCCAAGCACTGATGAAACAAGTTTATCGAAAATCTGGAGCTGAAACTGATGACGCATTCTTAGCACTTTTTGATATGCTACCTTTGAAAGAATTTAATGCAGGTAAAAGCAAACTTAACTCTCTCGAAAGACGAAATGAGTTGAATAATTTATCAAAAGATTTTGATAATGTAATTAAGTTAGTAGATTTTGAAATAATTAATTTTGATAGTGATGAAGGTCAAAATCAATTTGCAGTCATGAATAAAGATGCTCTAGAAAAAGGCTTTGAAGGCCTTATGATAAAGCCATGCGATAATTTCTATGAATGTAAAAGAAGCCATGCTTGGCTAAAGATAAAACCATTCATTGAGGTCACTCTTAAAATTATTAACATACAAGAGGGGACTGGAAAACACGAAGGTAAGTTAGGCGCATTTCAGGTTGAGGGAGAAGATGATGGTAAGTTTTTTTCTCTAAGTGTTGGCAGCGGATTGACAGATGATGATAGAGAAAAGTTCTGGAGCATGAAAGATAAGCTTGTTGGAAGATTAATTGAAATCAGAGCTGATGCAATTACAAAAAGTATTGAAGGCGAATTTTATAGCCTAAGATTCCCAAGATTTAAGAATTTTAGAGGATTTGAAAAAGATGAAAAAATTTAATTTAAAATTTTTTGTCACAGGATTAGCTTTCTTAGTAATCCAATCTTGCGCAGTCAGGCCACCAGAGAATCCAGATAATATTTGTATGATCTTTAAAGAAAAAAGGAGTTGGTATAACGCTGCAATAAGAGCAGAAAAAAGATGGAAGATTCCTCCATATGTTTTGATGTCTTTTGTTTTTCAGGAATCAAGCTATAGGGCAGATGCAAGACCTGAAAGGCAAAAGGTTCTAGGATTTATACCTTGGAAAAGACCATCCTCGTCTGTGGGCTATTCACAAGCTTTAACCAAAACTTGGGATGATTATCGTGATGAAACCGGGAACAGTAGAGCAAGTAGAAAAGACTTTAAGGACTCTGCAGACTTTATAGGATGGTATGCGAGTAAAGGATACTATCAAGGTTTTGAAAGAACAGATGCAAGATCTCTGTATCTTGCATATCACGAGGGTTACACAGGATTCAAAAAGAAGACATACAGAAAAAAACAGTGGTTAATAAAAGTTGCTGATAGGGTGCAAACAAGATCTACAAAGTATCAACAACAATATTGGGGATGTTCAAAAGAGCTTAAAAGAAAATGGTTTTTCTTTTTTTAAATATTTTTGATCTTAAAACCTAAACTCTTAATCTCATCATTATAACTTTCTCCTGCTATTAGAGATTTTTTTGATTCGTTGAATAAATATTTGCTGGACACTCTAACAAGATCGTCAACACTGCATTCTTTGACATTAGATCTAAACTTAAGTCTTTTTGTTTGATCTCTGTTATCTATATTATTTGAGAAATCATTCATAGCTTCTCCAGATGGCGACAATGGTTTATCTATACTTGATACTACACCAAGTATGCCTTCATCTAATTGAGCTTGAGTTATGTTATTTAATGACCACTCCCTTGATTTTTTAAAGTCATTGAAGGTATCACCACACCTTGGGTCACGGTAAGAGAAAAATTTAAATACTTTGTTTTTTGAATCTTGGATAGCGCCTGATCCATAAGCACCCCCTTTTTCACGAATTGCCGAATGGAGATACCCATTCCTTAGAACAGCACCGAGAACGGTAAGTGCCGCGGCATCCTCATGAGAAGAGCCAACAGTTGCAAAGGCCTCTGCACAATAACAAACTTGCGCACCTGTAATCCATGCAATTGAATCATTTTGAATATCTGGGAAAGTTTGATTGGTAACTTGTAATATATCGCTATCATTATTTAGATTAAGATTAGATTTCTCAAACTGAAGAGAGGATGCAGTAAATGTATAAGAGGGACTGCGATTAATTTTATTTCTTATGCTTTTAAAAATTCCAATATAATTTTCTAAATTTTCACCTTTATCAATATCTTTAAGAAGTAAGTTTGTGTTCTTTATAAAGTTAATTCCAGAAACAATATCATTTGAGGCAGATATGTTATTGATTTGAGCTGCTGCATTACTCATTGAAAGCACATGTCCATTTTGTATAAGAGATCTTTCATTGCTAGAAGCAATAAAATTAAGCATATCTTTGATTCTCTTTTTTTCATTGAAACTAGCTTCAGATACAGTGTCACTCATAAGCATCTGCATTGCAGCTTCATTTTTTTCTAAGGACCTTGAGCTTATTTTTAATGCTATTTTGTGTTCTCTATTAGTTTGAGGAATAAACATAAAGTTTGCTGATATACCTCCAGTTATTGAAGATTGTAATTTTTGAATCTCTTCATAATTCTTATCATTAAAACCAATATCAGTCAGAGTATTTGCATATAGAGAAGTTATTGCAAATTCTTGATCTGTTAAATTATCACATTCAAATATCATTGAATGATAGGTAATTCCATTAGTTCCAGCTTTATAATAATGATTTTCTGTAGAATTAGAGGTTACTATTTTTGCCTTTGCAAATGATCTTGTTTCCGGAATATCTGACTTAGTAACCTTCGGAAGTATTTCAGGGTCATCATGTTTTTCTTGCCTGTCCTTAAGATCGTTTGTAAGGCTAACTAATTTATTTTTATCGTCAGCTGAAAGCTTACTTGCTTTATCCTGAACTTTATCTTGTATAATTGCCTCACCTTTTTTATTAAAATCAATATCTGGCACAAGAGAATAGTTAAGTCTATGATTATTGTCTATCAACTTTTGTTTAATAAGATTTTCAACATACTTATCAGTTTGAATATTCTTTTTCAAAATTTTAAATGATGAATCTAGATCTAAAACTTTAATAGGATCGTCATTATGAATACATGCAGGCAAGCAACTTAACATGATTTGAAGACCATATGGCATACCAGATCCTGTAATCTCTTTTTGTTTTATTTCTAACTGATGTAATGAGGATTTAATTAATTCTTTAGAAATTCCCTTATCCACCACATCTTTTAAACAAGATATAATGAGTTCTTCAACTTTTTGTTGTTGATTTTTTGATACACCTTCAAGGCCCGCAGCAAAAACTAATTCTTTGTGATCAGACTCTAGGCCAGTAAGAGGAGATAAGGATTTACCTAATTCAGTATTTTCTAGAACGCTTCTAAGAGGAGAAGCAGAATTATCTAAGAGAATATTTGACATTAAATAGGACTCTAGTAATTCTACAGGATTATGGCTTTCACCAAGCAACCAACTTAAAACTACGTGATGATTATCTTCATCATTTGGAAGTGGATTGTAATATTCTTTGACAGTTTTTGGAGATGTAATTCTTTCCTCGTTTTCAACAAATATTTTCTCTGAGGAAGGAGTAAACTCCTGTAACACATTAATATTTATAAATTCCTGAATTTCTTTTGGATCAATATCTCCAAATGTGAAAAAGGTTGCATTTGAAGGGTGGTAATGCTTCTTATGAAAATTAACCAAATAATCATGAGTAAGATCAATAATTGCTTCTGGATCGCCACCACTATTATGTTTGTAAGTAGATGAGGAATATAAATGTTTAGACATACCATGCCAAAGCTGACTGGATATTGAGCTCATAGCGCCTTTCATCTCATTAAATACAACACCTTTAATTTCGAGATCGTTATCAATTTTATTTTCTTTAAATTCTAATCTATGTCCTTCTTGTAAGAAATCTAATTGATCGAGATTTGGAAAAAATGAAGAATCTAAATATACACTTAGTAAATTATTAAAATCTTTTTCATTTTGCGTTGCGAAAGGGTAGGCCGTCCAATCACTAGATGTGAATGCATTCATAAAAGTATTAAGTGATCTTCTGATCATCATAAAGAAAGGGTCTCTTACCGGATATTTTCTTGACCCACATAAAGCCGTGTGCTCTAATATATGAGCAACACCGGTAGAATCTTCTGGTATTGTTCTGAAGGCTACCATGAAAACTTTTTCGTTGCTCTTTGAATCTAAATGAATATGCTTGCAATTAAAATTAGATTCATTATATATTTGTGCATTAAGATCTAACAATTTAATATATTTTTGATCTTCAAGATTAAACATAAGAAACACTATAAATATTTATGAAATACATAACAACAATTTTAAGTCTAATTATAATAATTGGATGTTCAACAACACAATCTAATATTAAGGTTGACTCTTTAGAGACTTTCAACCTTGATAATTATAATGATTTTAACATAAAGTTAAATAGCACAAATATAAGTGCTGAGGTTAATCCTATCGTTTTGGAAAAATTCAAAGAAAATTTAAAAAACTCAATTGAAGAAACAGGTCTAAAGTTTAATCAGAATTCTAATTTAGTATTCGATATAAATTTTACTACCAAAGATACTGTTGAGTCAGATAGACTTAATCACTATTACTCAAGATACTATTTTGATTATTATAGGTATCGTGACGATATTTATACTGTTACACAAAATATTTTAAGAGTTAACCTTAAGGATCTTACAAAGGATAAGACTGTTTGGACAGTTGTAACTGTTTGGCGTAACGGATCCAGTAGATCAATTTCTGATGATGACGCTTCAGATATTCTTGTAGATGAAATAATGCTAAGCTTTATATAGTATTTTATTTTGCTAAAAATAGTTACATTTATATTTTTAGTATTTTTTTTATATTCCTGCTCTGAAAATACTTCAATAGATATCGAAATACCTAAGTCATCTAAAGTAGAAATGTTGGTAAAACATTCTGATGAGTTTGAAAAACAAGTTCTTTCATACGATACACCTGGCGGAAGAATTCATTTTGCAATTGGTTTTGGAATAGCAAACTCAATTATGATCGAAGGTGATAGTGCAAATGTAATAGTTGATACGTCCGATAGTATTTATGAAGCAGAACAAATTTATACTTTATTTAAATCTAAAAATGATAATCCTATAAAGGCAATTATTTACACTCATAATCATGGTGATCATACTTTTGGTTCAGCTTACTATTTAAAGTCTCAAGAAAAAAAACCTCAAATTATTGCTCATGAAGACACCGATTTTTATGTACAAAGAATTTTGGGAATACTTAATCCTATTATTACAAAAAGAAGTTCTAGAATGTTTGGAACGTTATTGCCTGAGGAGGATTTAATAAATGTTGGCATTGGACCAAGCCTAAGCGTCTCAAAGTCTCCAGCTGGATATCTTAAACCTGATATAACATTTAAAGATTCTTTGGAAATTAAAATTGCAGGTATTAATATTAAATTGTATCACGCACCAGGAGAGACTAATGATCAAATTTTTATATGGTTGCCAGTGCACAAAGCTCTTATGCCAGGAGATAATATTTATAAAACCTTTCCAAATTTATATACCATCAGAGGCACTTCTCACAGAGATGTAATCGGTTGGATAAACAGTCTTGACCATATGAACTCCTTTGGTGCTGAGTTTTTGTTCCCAAGCCATACAAAACCAATATTAGGTAGAAACGAAATAAAGGATGCGATGACTCTGTATAGAGATGGAATTCAATATATTCATGATCAAACAATAAGGTTAATGAATGAAGGGTTATACCCAGATCAAATTGTAGATATGATTCAATTGCCTGAAAGTATCTCAAACTCACCATATTTTTATGAATTTTATGGAACTTTGAGATGGTCTGTTAAAAGTATTTTTAATGGGTACTTAGGTTGGTTCAATGGTAATCCATCAGAATTAGATCCACTTTCAAGATATGAAAAAGCTCTAAGAATTTCTAATCTCGCTGGTGGAGATGAAAATCTTCTTACACAACTTCATGAAGCAGTGACCAACAAAGATATGCAATGGGCACTCGAGTTATCGGATTATCTAATATCCTTAGATTCTTTTACAAAGGAAGTTATAGATTTAAGAGTTATGGCATTAAAATACATTGGCTTAAGATCATCAAATCCAAATAAAAGAAATTATTTTTTATCAACAGCAAATGAGTTAAGTGAAGAATTTAATGGATTTCCTCAAACGATGATGACTGAGGATTTATTAAACCAAATATCATTAGATACTTTTTTTAGTGTTCTCTCTGTGAGATTTAATCCACAAAAACACGACAAGAGTTTATTTAAAGCATGTTTTGAATTTGATACGAATGTTATTAAAAATGTAACATTAAGAAATGGAGTCGCTGCTGTAGATAGCTATGAACCACAAAAATGTGATCTAAACATAATTACCAATCAAGATACGTTCAAAAAAGTTCTAGTAGGACTTGAAAATCCTATTTCTCTTCTTTCATCTGGTAAAATTAATGTTAATGGAGAATCTATAAAATTTTTAGAATTTCTATCAAAGTTTAGATAATTTAATTTTTTCCTGACGGAATATCTTTATACGCTACACCCTTATCAGCTCTCGGATCTTGAGGAAGCCCAAGCACTCTCTCAGCAATAACATTTCTAAGAATTTCATCTGTACCTCCAGCAATTCTCAGTCCAGGCGCACCAAGCCATGCATTTTGAAAGCGTTTTATATTTTCACTGTCAGTTTTTAACATTCCAGCCATATCTAGAGAATCGATACCAAAATTACCGATATCTTGTAATTTTGCAGCACTTACAATTTTTGTTATCGAAGCCTCAGGACCAGGAGTATCTCCTTTAGATAGTGCAGACATAGTTCTGAGCTTTGTATTTTTTAGACCACTTGCTTCACAATACCAATCAGCAATGGACTCTCTTGCAGCTCTATTGTTAAGCAATGGTTCACCAAGATTATCCTGATTCTTTGCCCATTTAAAAGCATCTTCAACGTCAGCCCCATCTGCATCACCTACTGCAAGTCTTTCATTCATAAGAGTCGTAATTGCAACTTTCCAACCATCTCCAATTTCACCAAGTCTTTGTGAGTCAGGTATTTCAACATCTGTGAAATAGACTTCATTAAAGCTTGAGCCACCAGTAATTTGTTTTATTGGTTTTACTTCAATACCAGGCGATTTCATATCCACAAAGAAAAATGTGAGACCTTTATGTTTTTCAAGTTCAGGATCATGTCTCACCACTAAGATTCCAAAATCAGAAAAATGAGCACCAGAAGTCCAAACCTTTTGCCCATTAACAACCCACTTATCACCTTTTTTTATTGCCTTACTTCTTAACCCAGCAACATCTGATCCAGCTGATGGTTCAGAAAACAACTGACACCATATTTCTTTTCCTTCTGCCATTGGTGGTAAATATCTTTCTTTTTGCTCTTCTGTTGCATATGTCATCATAACTGGGCCACACATACCTAATCCAATTTCAAATATTCCTTTGGGTACATTAAATTTAGCTTCTTCATTAGCCCAGATTATTCTCTCAATTGGAGTTGCACCAATACCTCCATATTCTTTTGGCCAATGAAGCATTGCCCAACCCGCATTATATTTTTTCTTCTGCCACTCCTTTGCTTCTTTAAGAATATCTTTATTTGCAAATGATTCCATCTTTGCAGAACCATCCTTATAAGGAGCGTTATTTTCCAACCACGTTCTGCATTTTTCTCTAAATTTTGCTTGATCAGGGGTATCATTAAAATCCATTTTTTCTCCTAGTTTATATTTGATTGTTCAAGACCAACTACAAGTTTTTCTTTCCAGTTACTCAATGAACCAATATTAAGTGATAGTAATTTTGATCGCCTATAAAACATATGACAGTCATATTCCCATGTGAACCCATTACCACCGTGCGTTTGTATATTTTCTTTAGAACAAAATTGATATGCTTTTGTTGCACTTACTCTCGCAGTCGCTGACGCTGATGGAAGGTCAGAAGAATTAGTTGAAAGAGCCCAAGCAGCATAATAACAATTAGACTTTGCTAGAGTAAGGGATATATACATGTCTGCCAACTTATGTTTAATGGCTTGGAAAGAACCTATTGGTCTTCCAAATGCATATCTCTCTTTTGCATAATTTATAGCCATATCCATAGCTGCCTGTGATCCACCTATCTGTTCATATGCAAACAATACTGCAGCTTGATTAACAATTGTTTCATAAAGATTCCATCCATTGGACTCATCGCCTATTAATTGACATTCAACATTATCAAATTTGATTTGAAAATGACCACGACTCTCATCAATATTTTCTTGATATTCGATATTTACACCATTTGATGAAAGGTCTACCAATTGAAGTGATACACCTTTTTCATTCTTTGCTACAACTATGGCATGAGTTGCAATTTCAGCATCTGGGACTGCTATTTTAGAGCCATTTAATAAACTATTTTCACACTTAGATGTTATGTTAGATGAAGAGGGTGCTTTTAGCTCTTCTGTTACTGCCAAAGTCCCAACAACTTCACCAGATACAAGTTTGGGTAAAATATCTTTTTTTATATCATCATTAGCATAATTAATTATGATCTCTGTAAAAAGATATACTGAAGAAGAAAATGGAACTGGTGCAAGAAATCTTCCCAATTCTTCAGCAATAACGCATAGTTCTAGATGACCAAGCCCTAGACCTTCATACTCTTCTGGTATTCTTATTCCAGTCCACCCAAGGTCAACAATTTTATTCCAAAGATCTTTATCAACTCGAGAATTATTTTCTAAGACAGTTCTATTTCTGGATAGAGACTTTTCTTTTTCTAAAAACTTTTTAGCCTCTTCCTTAAGAAATTTCTGATCATTTGAGAAATCTAAATTCATTAATAAATATTTTGTTAAGGTATGATTATTATTATAATCTAAAAAAAAGTAATTTTTACAGGATATAAGATATCAAAATGAAATTTGAGCGAAAAATTCCTTCATACATTAAAAGAGCTAAAAAAGATGGCTTGTTTTTGGGCTTTATATATTTGCTTGTTTTCATGAGTATTTTTACCCTAGCAATTTGGCAAACTTTTGAATCTAGATACAACAGTGCTTCTATTGGTATTATTGATGAAAGATTATCTATTATAGAAGAAGAAATAAATATAGTTGATGAGACTAATAATGATTCTTTAACAGACCTATCTTCCTCTATTCAGTTTCTCGATAAAGAAGTGAGAAAGCTTTGGGACCTAAGTAATAAAAGAAATAAGGTGAGCATTCAAAAATTATCATCAGAGATTCAATCAACTCAGAATCTCATACAAGCTCTTGAATTAAATTTGAAAGAAAATAAAGAAAAAATGTTAGTTATTGCTGAAGCGTTAGAGCTAAATTCGAATAAAATTAATGATCTCGGTCTAACCACAAATGATTTGATTAATCTCAAAAGGGATGTAACTACTATTAATACTCAAATTATGTTGTTGGATGATTCAATTAATGCTCTTAATAGTTATAAGAATCAACTTAACCAGGTAATACTTGAAATACAAACAAAAGTTTCTAACCTGTCCGTGGATGATTTAGAAATAGTTGAGATTAATTGACAACCTCAAAAAATAATAGTTTTATAGAGTAATGAATCAACTCGCCCTAAGAATTTTTCTTATCTTAGCCTTTATTCCATTAATGATTTTTATTGGGTATGGAATTTTGATAATTGCTCCTATATTTAGCGCATATTTTGCAATGAATTCATATAAATTTAATAACTACAAAGAAATG
Source organism: uncultured SAR86 cluster bacterium (assembly GCA_902528875.1). Classification (GTDB taxonomy): domain Bacteria; phylum Pseudomonadota; class Gammaproteobacteria; order Magnimaribacterales; family D2472; genus SAR86A. The sequence goes on from CABZTX010000016.1 coordinate 13,465, forward strand.
TATTTTTGGATTTTTATTGGGATGTTATGCTTTACGGTAGCCCTTTTTGCATTGGGAGTATTATGACAATTTTCAATAAAGCTTATTTAATGTCAGTTGGGTTAATTTCTGTTCTTGGAGGTATTTATATGATGTTTTCCCCAGATGTAAATACAGTTATTTTAACTTTCGACGTAAGGCCTGAAGATGATGCTCTCGCTATATTTGTAAGAACAATGTCTGGTTTGTTTGCAGCTGGTGGCTACATTCTTATTAGGTTTGTATTTTCTTCTTCAAGAGTTCAACTTGGAACAGTTTTGATTTATTTAGTTTCTTTTATGTTAGTAGGTAAATTCATGGGATTTGTTTATGAGGGGATTTACAACAAAGATCTGATTATTTTTGCAATTGGATTTGTAACACTAACAGTTCTATTAATTGAAAGAAGAAAGAGAAGAAATCAGATCTCATATGATTTGTAATTAAAATAAATCTGCACTAACAGAATAGAAATATATATAATGGCCAAATCTGGGGATGTGGTGGAACTGGTAGACACGCTTGGCTTAGAACCAAGTGCCGCAAGGCGTGGGGGTTCGACTCCCTCCATCCCTACCAATTGACTTGTCCTAAAACCCTGTTATAATAGGGTTTATGGCATATTACATCCAAGCGGAACACGAGCGGAACACACAAAACAACGACCCAAAAGCGGAACAACGAGCGGAACACTAAATGGCAGACCGACTCGAGAAAACACCTTTTACGGTTGATTCAATAACAAATCATGCAACTATTTACCTAATTACGAACCGTCAAGGCAAGGTAAACCCAATATATCAACTAGATGCTAGGTTCGATAACCTACAAGGAAACTTAAGAAGATACGAAGCATCAACGAAACTATCTGATAAAAAACTTGCTCTCAAGGAAGCAAAGAGCATGGTAAAGAAGGAATACAAGCATCGCATGTCCTATGGAGAACGAAGATTAAACATATCAAATGATGCACTTATAGAACAATTCATTAAGGATATGGAGAATAAGGTAAAGAATGGCGGAAAGATGTTAAGCGGTGGAACCTGGAACTATGACAATCTGAAAAAGAATAGAGGGTTCGTTCAAAAATACATCGCACCTATTATGTCCCACAAACCATTAGGAAGTTTAAATGAACTCGATTTAGAAAGACTTGTTGATGGTATGCGAGATAAAGGACTATCAGATAAAACTATCACTAATTGCAGAACTGCTTTTACCTACTTATGGAACTATGCCCAAGCAAGAGGAATTGTTGGTGCTACGCAACCAAAATTTCCTCAACTTCAACCAACTGTATATCTTAAAAGCGGTGTTAAGAGCGGAACAGGTTTCGCTTCTCCTAAACAAGTTAATGAGGCACTCGGTAAACTCGAGAAATATTTACAAAAGAATGATTTAACCAATAACGAACGACATAAGGTTTATATGTTTATGATGTATTGGAAACTTCTTGCCGATACAGGAATAAGACCATTTATTAGAGATAGAGACGGTGTTCCTCTTGAATTGAAAGAATTAGATAGAAACGGAAAATATATTACCTTTGCAAGATACGAGAAGAAAATAAGATATGTAGCAAATGGTTCAAAAGCATCAATCAAGATTGCAGATGAATTAAATGACTACTACAAGGAAAACAAAATCAAGAATGAACAACTTTGCATGGTTGGACAAGACGGAAAAATTTTTACAGTCAAAGCATATGAGATTGGTTATAGAAAGATTAAGAAAATAACAGGTTGGGATAAGATGAAAGATGAACACGGTAGAAGCCTGGACACTTACTCAATTCGTCATATGCATATAACTGAATCACTTAAGCGAGGCGAAAGAAAAATCGATATCGCCAAAAGATGCGGAACTTCGGTAGAACAAATCGAAAGAACTTACTACGAATACATGCATGAGGCTCGAGACCCAATACTCGCCTAAAAAACTACCGACAATCTTACGCGAACCCCTAGACAAACATAAACACATCGGTTCAAATGTTTGTCCATGCCACAAAAAGCAAAATATTCGGAAGAAGACTACATAGCACTCAATAATGACCTTACAGGTGCATCCGATACAAATGAAGCAGATGAAGTTTTTGTGGCTCATGCTGAAAAACATAAAACTAATTACCACTATCTAAAGAATGGATATGTAAGAAAAGCAAAATGGAAACGAGAACAAGGAGATAAATCCTGGCTCGAACTTTATGACAAACTCTATCCAGGCAAAATAAATATCCTTGAACAGGGTCTAAATAAATATTCAAAGAAAGAAATCATAGAATGGATATTAGAATATTCCATTTATGAAACTTCATCCTCGCAAAGAACTTTCATCAAAGCATCATTAGAAGGTGGAGCGAACGATAACTTCTTAGAAGGTGTTCTCGCAACTTACATAATGAATGATATGAACGACCTGGATGCTAAATGGTTGAAGCATAGGCATCGAATACATATACCGTTGCGATTTACGACAATGCTCATGGTCTCGACAACTCTTATCTATGAAACTTTGATAATTACACAAATGCCAACACTATTGTCTACGATAACTCTAGCCCTAGCGGGGTTGGTTCCACTTGGAATGTATATCAATAGGATAATCCACATGTTTAAGAAATTTGAACTAGAGGAATACGACCTCATAACAGAAACGAACAATAGGGTAATGGATAAATACCCATCGGAACTAATACAACTTGTTTATAAAAAACATGCAATCCAATTAGGTATGGACGATAAACTTGCGGAAGACCTCTACAGCGAGGAAATTCCGTTTGCACAAATCGGACTTATTACATATCTCAATGAAATTACATGGGAGGATGAAGAACCCATTAACGGTTGGGGTTTATTTAAAATTCCTTACGAAGACGATTATGTTTGGCACTTCTTTTATAAGATGCTTGGAATAACACTTACCGATTGTCTAAATATAAATCAACTAAGAAAATACTTAATCACTAAAGACACACCCAAACAAAATTCTTAGGACTACTATCATATTTCCCAAAATAATTTTTTAAAATTAGACATAACACATCGGAAAAACAACAAGTCTCCTACAACTACGAACTCTTAACTTCGACTTTTCAAAATTTAAAAAGTTTTACGCGAGGAGGGGTCTCCACGGATTAGAGAGGGTAAGTCAAGGAACCGCCTATTGACTAGGTTATCCTATGTCCAGGAGGCTCAACATGAGAAAAGGAATACCAAGCAAACGAGAACTATTAGAGAAACTTGCGGAAATAGGGTGGGATGACCCACAACTTAGAAGATTAAACATGAAACTACTACAAAGGATGATTTACGAATTAGCACCGATATTGGTGCCTCAAATCATGCCATGGGATAAAAATTACCTAAAACGGTCAAAACCGCGTAAATAGGGGTCTAGGTGCATATAATCCATATTTTATGCACTTTCCAATAAATATAATGCATTAGGGGTTGACAAATGAAACAGGGGTGCATAAAATTACAAAATATAAAGAAAAACATGCCTAGGAGGGCATAAATTATGACAAAGACGAAGAAAGCATACATACCTTCTAAGATAGAACTTGAAGGACTACTTTCGATAACAAAAGAAGATAGCATCCAAAGGTGGGCGATGCTTCATTTCTCATACTTCGCGGGACTAAGGTCAATGGAGATAGCATCACTATCAATAGAAGATATATTCCAGGGCAATGAATTAAAAGGTATGGCTCAACTTCCAACCAAAGGTGGCGGGACTAGACGAATCACATTGGTTGATAAAAAGTTAAGAAGTGCAATTTCTAAATTCTATACAGTATCAAATCTAAGTTCTAAACCGATACAGGCTCCGCTCTTTACCAATCCAAGCGGAGGAAGGTTTACTGCAAATGCAGTAGTGAAACAATTTGCAAAGATGTATAAGAAAGCAGACTTGCCATGCTCAAGTCATAGCGGTAGAAGATACTTTGCAACTAAGTTAGGTAATACACCTGGAATAACTACTAGGCAAATGATGGCATTAGGTGGTTGGTCAGAACCGAATGTTGCAATGCAATACATCGAGACAAATGAAGAACAACTCGATGACCTAGTAGGAAGAGCCTCACTTTAAACCAATAGGGTATAGGTGTTCAAAAAATAACCTATACCCACACTTATTCCCTACTTATACCCATAAACAATTCTTAATAAATTAGAACCTGTTCTTAAAACTAGGAACAGGGTCTAGTTAGCATACCCAATTCAAAATGCTGACATGGTGCTGATGACTCTCCGATAAAGTCGTCTGCGGATAACTCCTCTAGGTTATGACCCAAGGACAAGTCAGCACCACCTTTATTAGGAGAAAATATGACTGAACAATTAGTCAATTTAAATGAAGAAGACAACTTCTATAAAAATTACATCGAAAATGGAACTACTACTCAAAAAGGAGTTAGTCTTTCCAGGGCAACTACATATTTAGGTAAAGCATCATCTATACCTAAATACTATAAAACTAATCTAAATAACATAAGACGAGCCAATACTCCTCTATTAAAAGAAAGAGCATTGAAGTCAGTTAAACAGATTGGAGACTCATGGAGGTTGAAACTTCAACTCTCTAAATATCCTCACCCTCTATTTATAGATGATTTCGGTAATGAGCATGACTGTATGTGGTTCGATTCAGAAGAATTGGGTCTTCAAGCCTTTGAACAATGGATAGAAGGACTTGCTCGAAGAGATAGAGGAATAATAAGAGCGGTAGCACCAGCATATGAAAGATATTGCTCCGCAAATGGTATTCAAATGGATGATGCATTCTTTGAGATAAATCAGGAGGTAGCGTAATGCTACCTTCAAGATTCTACATATCAACCATAGTTAATTTTGTTGCGGTTGTTGAAGAAGACAAAACCAAACTCATTGATATCGATGATGAATGTAAGAAATTTGAAAAGAATGTTGACGACTTTGTCCTAGGATTTTCTCGCATTGTTAACAATAAAGGAAACTTTGTTAATGTTGATGTCAGCACATTGAGAACATCAACCTATTCTTATGAACCTCCTTCTCCTCGAAGTCATTAAAAATAAATTGTATATCCCAGGTATGCTGAACACTCACTCAACAGGGTGTTCAGCGTTCCACCTTCCAAAAACACATCACATGCGAGGTCAAATTTTTGATAAAATATACATAAGAAATTCAAGAAATATTTTACGAATTTTTCATCAAACGACCTCAATACCAGGTCAAGCAAACAAAACAATTTCTATGATTTACACGGACTTAATAGAGTTAGTCGGTCAATATATGACCTATGAGGAGTTTTCTAAGGCACACCCCGAAATAGAACTAACACAAAACGATTGGTATGCCATTTTAAATGGTAGGACTATGCGAACACATAAGAAAGAACTCAAACAAAGATACTTAGAAGAATTTAATGCGGATTGGACTAACCGAAGAAATGTAGCGTTTGACTTACTCCAACATGCAAAAGAAACATCAAATTAGCATCCTTACTGCTCAACCAACTCCCAAGCAAAAGCAATGGGGATATAAACCATTCCCACTAACAAAAAACTTCAAGAATGGTCATGAGACGGAAACAAACTCCAATACATGGTTTAACCAAAAAATAATCGAATGGGATAACTTAGAAGAACTATACAAGACACTAGAACCATATATTAAAGGAAGACACCCTGAAGCATACTTTTCTGCTCTCCTCTATGGACAATTTTTACCAGGAACAGACGAACCTTACGGAACAAGAAGACAAAATGCGAATATAGAAGATACTCCCCACAATTACTTAATTTTATCTGTCGGTCTGTCAAAGTCCTTAGTAATATTGTCTTCTTGCCATTTGATTATGTAGTCAATTTCCCTGGAAGTTCTATCTCCTAGTTTTGATTTATCATTTAGTAGTTTTCTTTTCCAAGTGCCAACACAATCTCTAAAGTAAGCAGACCCAAGCAAGTTAAAAATATTATCGTATCTATCTCCTTCTTGAATTTTCTCCCAATGCCATTCAGGAGGATGCTCTTTCATCTGTCTGTTCGGGTTTAGTTTAGTTGCATCTATTACCTTATTCATAGACGGAGCAGACGAGTTTACTCCTACCCTCATCTGCTCCTCTATTGGAAGACCTATGTCATAGGTTCTTAAAAGTTCATAATCTATCGGTTCTCCCATTCGGAGACAACATATGTCATCTTGCCCTATTAACCTCTCCGTATTTGTTAATAACGGTGGTGCCATATAGAACATTCTTGCCTTCTCATGAGTGGCGGAGTCAATATGTCTATTGAAGTCTTTCCCGTGTCCTTTCATGAACGGGCGAAGCAAGTGTTTTCTCATCGATTCTGTTAGTGGCATTTCGGAAGCAATTTCCATGATTGCTCTAACTCTTATTTGTTTGTGTTTTTCCGAACCGTCCAATCTGACCACCCCCGCCGAAGCAGTATGATAAAGAATCATGCCTGTTTT
>CABZTX010000017.1 GCA_902528875.1 uncultured SAR86 cluster bacterium
ATTGGAATTAAAACACCTTCAAAATCTGCCAAATCATTAACCTTATTAGCTCCATAAATAATTTCTGTAATTGAAAAAAGTTTTGATCCAAAGTCTAGATTTCTATAAATTGGCACGATGGTTTTCCCTAATTTATAATCCAAGAGAAAATATACTTTATCAATATCATTTCTTGATCTTGGAAAGTGTTCAATAGTAATTTTTCTATCTAAAGATTCAATGAAAGATAATCTTCTGCTGCTGTCATATGCCTTCAAAAGTCTCTGAACGTCACTTTCAATATTTACAGAATCAATTAAATGATAAATCTCGTTAGGATAATCCATTTTTAATTTTTCAACTTTTTTAAAATATTCTGAAGAATAGACAATGAGAATTTTCTTTGAAAAATCTCTATCATGATTAAAGACACTTTTATCAATTAATTTATATTGCTCATCAATAAAACTTTTGCAAAAAAATTTATTTTTTGAATTCAAGATATCTTCCCTCAGCTCAAAGCCTTTTGGAGAATTAAAATCAACATTAAATTTAATATTCTCTTTCAAAAGAGATTCAATAATTAATTCCTTATTTTTATTAGGTGTTTTAACTTTTAAAGTAAGAACATTTTTTTGAGCATTAATATTATTAAATAATAAATTTTCTATTTCATCCTCGAACTCTTTTTTAAAGCTATTATTTTCAAGATTCAAAAGCAAAGTTTCAATATCTTCTTCGAATAAGTAATTAAATGTATACAGTTTATATATGATGCTTGATAACTCTTTTTTCTCGTTGCTGCTAAGGTTTGTTTCGTTAAAGACTGAATTAAAAAATTCTTTATCACTAGATGAACTGCTTTTTAATAAAACCGTACTTGAACAAGATGATAAAAATATCAATAAAGCATATAAAATTAATGTTATGGTTAGCTTCATAAAAGTTAATTAAAAAATGTTAAATTTCATATCAACACCAATTGGCAATCTAAATGATATATCACTGAGAGCAATTGAGGTAATTACAAACTCAGATTATTTATATTCAGAAGATACCAGAAATTTTAAAAAACTTCTAAATCATATTAATTGTAAAAAAACTTCAAAAAGCTTCCATGAACATAATGAAGAAAAACTAATAGGAGAAATATTTGATCTAATAAGAAAAAACAAATCTGTTTCAATAGTTACAGATGCAGGAACTCCTGCAATTTCTGATCCAGGATACAAATTAATTCAACAGTGCATAAAAGAAAAAATATTTTTTTCATTAATTCCCGGCCCAAGTTCAGTTATAAGTGGTCTCGTAATGTCTGGCCTTCCAACAAATCAATTCGCATTTTATGGCTTTATACCAAGAAAAAAAAATGATCAAGAAAATTTTTATAATTCTATTAAGAATGATTCGAAAACATCTATATTTTTTGAATCACCAAAACGTTTGAAACAATCTATCAGTAATATGCTTAATATATTTGAATCCACAAGGAAAATTTCAATATGTAAAGAAATGACCAAGCTACATGAAAATATAATTATTGGTAATTTATCCAATATTATTAAAACGATCGAGGAAAAAAAAATTTCTATTAAGGGTGAAATAGTCATAGTACTTGAAGGAAATTCTTTTAAAAACAATAAATTTGATATTAGTAAAAAAGTAAAAAATGCATTTTTAGAAAAACTTTCAGCATCAGATGCAGCTAAATTAATCTCTCTAATAACAAAGCAAAATAAGAGAGAAATATACGACTATCTTATAGAAAAATAAAAAAACCTTATTATAATAGCGATGAGTTGGTTGGATGATCGCTAATTTTTTAGAGGAAAGTCCGGACTTCAAAGAGCAAAGCGCCAGGTAACGCCTGGGAAGCGTGAGCTTACGGAAAGTGCAACAGAAAATATACCGCCAATTTTTTGGTAAGGGTGAAATGGTGAGGTAAGAGCTTACCGCTTAAATGGTAACATTTAAGGCATTGCAAACCCCAGCTTGAAGCAAAACCAAATAGAAATCCTATAAAGTTGCTCGCTTTGGATTTGGGTAGGTTGCTAGAATATTGTGGCAACACAATATCAAGATAGATGATCATCTTTTACAGAATCCGGCTTACAAACCAACTCACTTTTTTATTATAAATAAGGTTGACATTCATTTGTGTGAAAAAGTGTGTAAAAGTGTTGCAAAGTGTGTAAAAAGACTTTATATTTTATAAATGTATGGATTTAATGCAGTAACTTTAGATAAGAAAGGAAGACTTTTAATACCGGCTAGATATAGAGATGACTTGCAACTTCAAAAACATAATAAGATTGTAATTACAAAGGATCCTCAATATTCATCTTTAAAAGTTTATGCTTCTTCAGAATGGGAACACATTTCTAAAAAATTAGAATCTCTCCAAGGACTTGATCCCATTGTAAGAAATCTTCAATGGACAATCTTAGGAAATGCTTACGAATGTCATCTTGATGTTTATGGAAGAATGCTCCTAAGAATTCCAACAGATCTTCAAATATATTCGGAAATTCAAAATCAAAAACAAATTGCATTAGTTGGCATGGGAAATAAATTTGAGATATGGAATATTAAAAATTGGGAAATGAGGCAAACAGGTGGACCACTATCTACTGAAATATTAGATGTTGTTCTCCCAGAGAGTATTAAGTCAATGTCATTTTAAAAGGGGAAAAAATGGATTTTGAAGTAATTAGTCAGGAAATTGAAAATGCTAAGATCAAAGTAGTAGGAGTAGGTGGGGGCGGAGGTAATGCTGTTATTCATATGATAAATCATAATATAGAGGGCGTAGACTTTATATGTGCTAATACTGATACTCAAGCACTATCATCAGCTGATGGAGCAATTACACTTAAACTAGGTAATGGATTAACAAAAGGATTAGGTGCTGGAGCTGATCCTGAAATTGGCAAAAGAGCTGCAGAGAGTGATAGAACTGCAATTGAAGAATTACTCTTTGGAGCAGATATGATTTTTATTACAGCAGGAATGGGTGGTGGAACCGGGACCGGTGCAGCTCCTGTCATTGCCTCAATTGCTAAAGAATTAGGTGCCTTAACAGTTGCCGTAGTAACAAAGCCTTTTCGTTTTGAAGGAAAAAAGAGAATGGGTGCTGCTGAGAAAGGATTAGCATCACTTGTTGAAGAAGTTGATAGCCTTGTAACAATACCTAATCAAAAACTATATGAAATCCTAGGTGAAGATACTCCAATGCAAGAAGCTTTTGCAAAAGCAGATGATGTTTTAAGAGGAGCTGTTCAAGGCATATCCGACATAATTATGAAAAAAGGTCATATCAATGTTGATTTTGCAGATGTGAAAACTGTTATGTCAGAAAAAGGAGTTGCAATGATGGGTACTGGGAGAGCAAGTGGAAAAAATAGAGCTGAAGCAGCAGGGACTCAGGCTGTAAGAAGTGAGTTATTAGAAGATATTAATTTGAAAAATGCTCGTGGTGTTCTGGTAAATATTACTGCAAAAAAACCAACATTGGGAGACCAAACAGAAGTTGCCGATATTGTTGATGAAATAGTTAGCGAGGATGCAAACATAATATATGGTTTAGTTTATGATGATAGCTTTGGAGATGATCTTCAAGTAACAATCGTTGCAACTGGGGTAGATCAAAGAGCACCTTCTCTTGTAATTGATAATGAACCGTCAATGAAATTAAATCCTGTAGGTTTAGATAAAGACAAAACCAGTCAGAAAGTTGGCACATCGTCTGCAGAGGCAATTGATTTCCTTGATGTGCCAACTTTTATGAGAAAACAAGTAGATTAAAATGCTACATTTTCCAGTTCTACTGGAAGAATCTATAGACTTTTTGGTCAATGATCAGCATGGTAGTTATATAGATTGCACATTTGGCAGAGGCGGACATTCAACAGAAATCCTAAATAGAATATCTACAAATGGATACTTAACTTCTTTCGATAAAGATCCTGAGGCCTCAAAATTTTCAAATAAATTACCGCAAGATAATTTTAAAATGTTTCATGATTCTTTTAAAAATTTAGATAATTACTTTCAAAATAATAGCATCGATGGAATTTTATATGACTTAGGAGTATGCTCAACTCATTTTGATGATCCATTAAGAGGATTTAGCTTCAATCAAGAGGGCCCTATTGATATGCGATTTAATAATAAAAGAGGTCAACCGCTTTCAGAATGGTTAAATAAGGCAACAACAAAAGAAATATCAGAGATTCTTTATAATTTTGGAGATGAAAAACATGGAGTTTTGATTGCAAAAGCAATTGTTAGAAAAATATCTAAAAACTCATTAAGAAATACAAAAGACTTAGCAAATACTATTGAAGAAGTTTATCCGGAAAAAAGAAATAAAACTCATCCAGCAACAAAGTCATTTCAAGCTTTTAGAATTTTCATTAATGATGAACTTAAAGAGTTGCAAAAGTCTTTACAAGATGCGAGCAAAATTATTAAAAAAGATGGGATTATAGTAACAATTGCATTTCACTCACTTGAAGATAGTATTATTAAAAATTTTTTTAGACCAACAATAAGAAAATTTCCTAAGGATATTCCAATCAATAATGAAATAAAGAAAACTTTTGAATGTGTTGCAAAAAAAATTAGGCCAAGCAAGGAAGAGATTAAAAAGAACCCACGTTCAAGAAGTTCTTCTCTAATCTTAATTAATTCTTTTTCAGATTTATCTTTTGCAATTAAAGTATCTACCATAGGGCACCATTCTCTATCAATTCTTAACATTAGTGTTCTACTGTTTGCTCTTGCAACTGGATAAACAGGTAACAGAGGAGGATGAGGAAATCTTTCATCAAGATATTCCATCATTACAGATGTATCATGGATTGCTAGGTCTCTATCAACTAATATTGGAAGTTTATGATAAGGACTAATTGATAAAATTTCATCGGAAGCTTCTTCTGTTTTTAATTCAATAATCTCGGCTGAAATATCTTTTTCAGCTAAAACAATCTTAACTCTTTGACTGTAGTGATCATCCCGGTCTGAATATAAAATCATATCTTCTCCTCTTACTTTTTTAGATAATCTTTATGATATTCTCTATACAACAAAGAGGAAACTGCAGTAAAAATTAAGAAATAAAATACTACATACCAACCAATTCTTTCTCTTGTTGCCTTAGATGGCTCACCAACGTAAACTAAAAAATTTGTTATATCATATATTAAATTATCGAACTCTTCTCTAGTTAATGTTCCTGTGCCTTGCTCAACCTCAAGAAAACCACACTTTTCATTTGTAATTGTAATACCATATTCATCTCTTTTCTCACCACCATTTTCAGCTTTTACAGGAATGTTTTTACACACTAACTTTTGATTGCCTTGAAGGGACATCAACACATTTGGCATTGCAGTTCCAGGATAAACTAGATTATTAACTCCATATTGTTTAGAAGAATCTTCATAGTAGGCTCTTAAATAAGAATAAATCCAATCATCACCTTTATACCTAGATACTAACGTAAGGTCAGGAGGCATCACTCCAAACCAATTTGCAGAATTGCTTGGCATTGCTCCTATCATTAAGTCACCAGCTTTAATAGATTTATCAAAAACTAGATTTTCAAAGAAAATATCCTCAGGAATTTTAAGATCTTTTGCTACCCTTCCCCATCTTGAATACTTAAGTGAGTGACATCCATAGCAGTAATTTATGAAAGCAGATGCTCCTCTTTGAAGAGATTCAAAATCATTAAGAGAATATTTAAATTTGTCACATTCACCATAATCTTTGCATGGTCCTCCTTCTGCAGAATAAACTTCATTGCTTATAAAACTTATTAAAAGAAAAAATAAAACTTTATAAAAAAATTTATTTATCACAATCTTTGTGGAACAACTTTAGTAGTTTCATATTTTGTATAAATTGGCATTAGTAAAAAATATGCAAAATAAATTATTGTGCAAATTACACTCATTGTTTTTCTAATTTCTGTTACGCCAACAGTTCCAAGATATCCAAGGGTAATAAAACTAACTCCAAACATTGTAAGAGCAATTTTGCTATACAAGCCCTTATATCTTATTGAAGCAACTTTACTCCTATCTAGCCATGGAACAACAAAGAAAATCGCAACAGCAGAACCCATTACTATTAATCCACCCAGAGGATCAGGTACAGCTCTTAGCATTGTATAAAACGGGGCGTAATACCATACAGGAGCAATATGTTCTGGAGTTACAAGTGGATTGGCCTCTTGAAAATTTGCCATCTCAATAAAGTAACCACCACCTTCGGGGAAAAAGAACATGATTACAGAGAATACTGTCATGAAAACACCAATGCCAACTAATGCATTTAGTACTTTGTATGGAAAAAATGGAACACTATCTAGAGGTACTCCGTCATCATCAAGATGAGCTTCAATATCCACCCCTTCTGGATTTCCAGCACCAACTTCATGAAGAGCTACTAAATGAAGAAAAACTAGAGCAATTAAAACTAAAGGAAGCGCAACAACATGAAGTGCAAAAAATCTAGAAATTGTAATTCCTGATATGTAGTAATCTCCTCTAACCCATAATTCAAGTGACTCTCCTATGTATGGTATTGCTCCAAAAAGAGAAATAATTACTTGGGCACCCCAATAAGACATTTGTCCATAAGGTAATACATATCCTAGAAAGCCTTCAGCCATCATGGCTAAATAAATCGTACATCCAAAAACCCATACTAATTCTTTAGGTTTTTGATAAGATCCATAAAGCAATCCTCTAAACATATGTAAATAAATAACCGCAAAAAATAAAGATGCTCCAGTAGTGTGGATATATCTTATTACCCATCCATAATCGACATCTCTCATAATATATTCAACAGAGGAAAATGCCTGCTCTTCAGTATTAGAATAAGGCATTATTAACCAAATGCCTGAAACTATTTGTATGATCAGTACAACAGAAGCCAAAGCTCCAAACAAATACCAAAAATTTACTTTTGATGGAACAGGATGTTTTGAAAGGTGTCTTTCAAAAGTATTTACAATAGGAAGTCTGGCGTTAAGCCAAGTGAATAATTTTCCAGCTATTTGAGTCATTTATATCTCCTTGTCCTCTCCAATAGTTAAAATACTTCCATCAAACATATGAGGTGGTACTATTAAATTTGTTGGTGCTGGAACACCTTTATAAACTCTGCCAACCATATCAAACATTGATCCATGACATGGACAAAAAAATCCTCCATTCCAGGATTCATCCCAAGGCTTTGGCTCCACTTCAGGATAGTACTTTGGGGAACAACCCAGATGTGTGCAAACACCTGACATGATTGAATATTCAGAACTCCTTGATCTAGTTGGATTCAATCCTTTATATGGCTCTGTAATTGTTTCAGAATTTGGGTCCGCTAATTTTGATACAGATTTTTCCAGACTTGCAAGACTTTCATCAGTATGTCTTACAACGAATACTGGTTGTTTTCTCCATGCAACTTGTATTTGTTGACCATATTGCATTTTTGAAACATCTATTTTTACTGGTGCACCAGCAGCTTTTGCTTTTGCACTAGGATTCCATGCTGCAATAAATGGTGTTGCAGCAAAAGGGAGTCCAGATAAACCAACCGCACTAGTTAAACCGATTAGGACTTTTCTTCTTATTTTATCTTTTTCTTGCATTAAGGATGTGTGCATACATTTTTTGGCATAATTATACCATATTGAGATGATATAAAAATCACTTATATATAAAAATAAGAAATATATATAAAGTTTATCTTTTTGAGAACTGTTTACTCTTTCTAGCTTTAACCAAGCCAGGTTTCTTTCTTTCAACCCGTCTCGGATCTCTAGTAAGAAGTCCAGCTTTTTTAAGTTGAGGTCTTAAATCTTCGTCAAATAAGGTAAGTGCTCTTGATATTCCATGTCTTATTGCTCCTGCCTGTCCAAAACTTCCACCACCCTTTACTTTCACATCTATATCAATCTTTTTAACAAGTTCAGTTAGTTCAAGGGGCTCTAGAACTAACATTTGAGCAACTTTTCTTCCAAAGTAACTACCTAGTTCAGAATTATTTACACGTATCTTGCCCTTACCCTTTTTTAAATATACTCTTGCAGACGATGTTTTTCGTCTTCCGGTAGCATAATGAACCTCAATTGTCATATTTACGGATTCCAGTTTTTAGGTTTTTGCGACTCGTGGTCATGACTAGGGCCTCTGAATACTTTAAGTTTTTTAATAATTTCTTTTCTAAGTTTGTTTTTTGGAAGCATGCCCTTTACAGCATTTTCGATTATCTTTTCAGGATTTTTTTCATTTAAGTCCTTGAAAGTCCTAGTTTTAAGACCACCTGGATACAATGAATGTGTATGGTATTTTTTATCAGTGAATTTAGACCCAGTAACCTTAACCTTTTCTGCGTTAACAACAATTACATAATCACCACCATCTGTGTGAGGAGTGAATGAAGGCTTATCTTTACCTCTTATTCTGTCAGCTATTTTTGTTGCTAGCCTTCCTAGAACTCTATCAGAAGCATCTAGAACAAACCAATCTCTAGATACATCTTCTTTTTTTAACGAGTAAGTTTTCATAAACATTTAAATTTAGTAGCGAATATTAATGTTTACTTAAAGATATATCAATATCTATATGCATTTAATTAATATTAATCTTGATGGAAATAATCATGATGTTGCATTTCTTTTAATCTACTTGAGCATCTCACCCATAAATTATCAATTTTTTTTCCAAAATATAATGAAGATAATTCGATATTAGATGAAAAAAATTTAACTTTTGATTTTTTCATATAAGCAATATCTATAAAAGATATAAACCTCCTAACTATATCAATTGAATCATCATCACATAAAATAAAATCACTTATAAAAATCCAATCAAACTTTTCACATATATGTTCATAATCACTTGAGCTTGTTGAACCGCTAAAAAAAGATACAAATTCTATCCAAAGAAAATTATTTGATAAATTTTTACAATTGAATTTTCTATCATTAATAACTAATTTATTGTTAATAGTGGTTATTCCAAAAGATTTACTTATCAATTTGTGTATATCATCGTCTTTAAAAAATTCAATATGTTTATGATCCATGTTAATAATCTTCTTAGTTCTATAATCTATATCTCCTTTCAAATGAAATATTTCTATTTTTGTCTTTAAAAAATTGATTGATTTCATAAACTTTTGTCTTTGAAGCCCATCTATGTATAAATTGTCTGGATGAGCATTTGAAGTAATTAAAATAATTACATTTAGATTTAAAAGCATATTCAAAAGATTTCCTATAATCATTGCATCTGCAACATCCTCAACTTGAAATTCATCAATGCAAATTAATTTATTGTTTTTTGACAATAGTTTTGCTATTTCTTTTAAAGGATTTTTGTTACCTGAGAAAATAGTAAGATTTTCATGAATAAAACTCATAAACTCAATGTAGTGGAAATTTTTAAAGTTAATTTTTTTTGGTAAATTTTTTAAAAAAGCATTTATTAAAAGGGTTTTTCCTCTACCAACCTCGCCCCATATATAAATACCTGTGGTTCTTTTTTGAAATAAATTCACAATTGAGGTAAATATATGAGTATTTAGTTGTATATTATCAAAGGATTTGATGAGATCTTTTTGAAAAACATTAGGAATACTTCCTTGGTTTTTAAGTTCATCGATGATATTTTTGCTCACAGACATTATGAAATTTTTTAATAAAAATATCTTAAGTTACGTATTTGTAATACTTATTACTTTCATAGGGACATGGTACTTTATAACTAATGACAAAAACAAATTGGTATACGCAACAGAAAAATCAATTGCTTCGGTAGTAACAATCTCATCAACATCTGAGAGAGGTTTCAAAGGTAAAAGAAATGAAATAGGCTCTGGAGTTATTTTTTCAGATGATGGATACATAGTCACAAATCTTCATATTTTAAAAGGTCAAAACATAGAAGTTGGGCTCGAGAATGGTAAGGTCTTCGATGCAAAAATTATTGGTTTTGATGAAAATTCAGATTTAGCTGTTTTGAAGATTTCACCTGAAGAAGAAATATATCCTATTAATTTTGCAAATTCAGAGCGCTTGAAGATTGGAGATAAAGTTTTGGCAATAGGAAATCCATATGGAATTGGCATTTCTGTTTCAAGTGGAATTATTAGTGCTACTGGAAGGGATTATGGAAATCCTTATCTTCAACTTATTCAAACAGACGCTGCCATAAATCCTGGTAATTCTGGAGGAGCTTTGATAAATGAAAATGGGAATTTAATTGGAATAAATTCAAAAATTTTTTCTAAAACTGGTGCATATCAAGGAATTGGATTCGCTATTCCGTCTAATTTAGTTGTTCAAATTGCTACTCAATTAATAAAATATGGAAAGATTAATACATTGTGGATAGGAAATTTTCGAGTTTCTAATGTAAAGCTAAAAAGGAATAATCGTATTATTGATGGGTTAAGAATTATTGAGCTAGATGAAATTGGTCCGCTATATGAAAAAGGCATTAGAGTAAATGATATTATTTTAAAAATTAATGGACAAAACGGGAGTTGGAATAACCTGGTTCAATCTATGAAGTTTGCAACTCTAGGAGAAAAGCTACAATTGGAGTTTTATTCGAATGATGAAGGTATACTTATGCACGAATTTAAATACGAAGATTAACTAGGTAGCCTAGTGATCTCAGCACCAAGGTAATTTAATTTTTCTTCAATTCTTTCATAGCCTCTGTCAATGTGATATATCCTATCTACTATTGTTTCGCCTTCTGCACAAAGACCTGCAATGATTAAACTCGCGGAAGCTCTTAAATCTGTTGCCATAACTTCTGCACCATATAAAGAATTTACGCCCTTAATTATAGCTTGATTTCCTTTAACACTTATATCACATCCCATTCTATTTAACTCTAAAACATGCATAAATCTATTTTCGAATACTGTCTCATTGACTTTTGCAATACCAGAAGAAATAGCATTAATAACTGAGAATTGTGCTTGCATATCAGTTGGAAAATTAGGGAAAGGAGCTGTAGTTATGTCAACAGGTTTTGGAATACTTTCTTTCATAAAAACTGAAATAGAATTTTTATCATATTCAATACAGGCTCCAGTCTCTTTAAGCTTTTCAATAACTTGCATTAATCTTGAAGGATCGATATTCTCAATTAAAATCTCACCTTGTGTCACAACAGCCGCAACTAAATATGTTCCGGCTTCAATCCTGTCAGCAGGAATATTAAATTCAGCTCCATGCAACTTCTTAACACCAGTAATTTTAATCAAATCTGTCCCTGCACCATCAATTTTTGCTCCCATTTTATTTAAAAATTCAGCAAGATCTTTTATTTCTGGTTCTTTGGCAACATTTTGAAGAGTTGTTACTCCTTCGGCCATTGAAGCTGCCATCATTAAGTTTTCTGTTCCTGTAACAGTAATACCATCAAATACAATATCTGCACCTTTTAATTTTTTAACTTTCGCCTCTATATAACCATTTTTAAGACTAATATGTACTCCCAACTTTTTGAGAGAATCTAAATGATAATTCACTGGTCTAGATCCAATTGCACAACCTCCTGGCAATGCAATTTTTGCTTCACCATATTTTGCTAATAAGGGTCCAAGAACTAAGATTGATGCTCTCATGGTTTTAACTAATTCATATCTAGCTTCTATTTCTTTAAGATCGGAGGTATTAATTGTAAAATTCATGTTCTCATCTAGAGAAATTTTCGCACCCATTGATCCTAATAATTCAAACATAGTAGTAATATCTTGAAGATAAGGGAGATTTTTTAAAACTATTTTTTCATCAGATAAAATTGATGCTGCAATAATTGGTAATGCAGCGTTTTTTGCACCAGAACAACTTATTTTTCCTTTTAGATGATTGCCACCTTTTATTAAAAGTTTTTCCATATTTTTAGCTTGATCTTGTTTCTATGCTTAACGCATGAAGTTCGCCTGATTGAAATTTTGATTTAAGTAATTCTAAGACTTTCTTATGCTGATCTAGAAGTTTTAGTTTTTTAAATGTTGGAGAAGTTATAGTTAATTTTAAATTACATGAATCACCATCAAAATGACACACAGCATCTGGAATGTTTTCCTGTATGATTTCTTTTATGAGTTCTTCCATTTAAGAAATTCCAGCGTCACCAGCATCTGAAACCCAGTTCTCAATAGTTAATTCGATGTTTTCATCATTTGAAATTGCAAGTGCCTGAAACTGGTTCCTAAATGTTAGTCCTAAATTAACTCCATTAATTATTATGTTAACAATCTTCCATTTTTCTTTAACTAGTCTTAGTTTATATGAAATAGGATATTTACTGCTTCCAGTATCTAATGTTTGCTTAACTTCAATATTTTTTAAATTTCCATTTTTAGGAATGTTTTCAGGAAATTCAGTAGTAATTGTTGAATCTCCCCATTGTGCTAATGTCTCAGCATATGTATCTAGTAAAGAATCTTTAAAAACTAATTCAAATTTAGATCTTTCTTCTTTTGTTGCGATTAGATAATATTTTTTTCCCATTACGCTTGCTGAGACTCTCCTAAAATCTATCATTGGCTCAAAAATCTCTTTAATTTTATTTTCATACGCTTTTCTATTAGAGCTGAATAAATCAGAATGGTTTGTAAGCACCTCAACCATTTTTTGGGCATTGGAGTCAATAAAATAATGAGGATTAGTTTCAGATCTTAATGAGATGGAAGTTAAGATAAACAAAAAAAATATTAAAAAATTTTTATGTAAATGCAACATTAGTCTATTATAACATTTGATTTAAAATTAATTTTCTACTTTTATGAAAAAGCATGACTACATAGCCTCGGCAAAAAGGACTCTGAAAATTGAATCTGATTCAATTAAAGATATTTCAAGTCAACTAGACAAGTCTTTTATTAATTTATGTGATTCGGTAATAAATCTTAAAGGCAACTTAATCATTATGGGAGTTGGAAAGTCAGGGCATATTGGTCAAAAAATTTCAGCAACATTATCAAGCACAGGTACCCCATCAATTTTTATTCATCCAACAGAGGCTGCGCATGGAGATATGGGACTTGTAAAAAAAGAGGATATTGTTCTTTTAATTTCAAATTCTGGCGAAACTGATGAAATTATAAACATAATTTCATCTCTTAAGAGGCATTGTAAAAAAATTGCATCACTTACATCAAATAATACTTCAACTATTGCTAAATCATCAGATATTAGGATTCAAATAAAATCTTCACAAGAGGCATGTCCACTTAACTTAGCCCCAACATCATCCACAACAAATTCACTAGCATTTGGTGACGCATTATCAATTGCATTGCTTGAAGCTAAAGGTTTTTCAAAAAAAGATTTTGCATATTCTCATCCAGCTGGAAAACTTGGGAAAAAATTAATTACAAAAGTGAAAGATTTGATGCATACCGGAAAAGATATCCCAAAAGTTAGTCCAAATACAAAACTAAATATGGCTCTATTGGAAATTACAGAAAAAAATCTTGGTATTACTCTAGTAGAAAAAAATTATGAGATTGTTGGTATTTTTACTGATGGTGATTTAAGAAGATGTTTAAATCAAAAAATTGATATTAACAATACGGAAATTGAAAAAGTAATGACTAAAACATACAAGACAATTGATGCAAATGATTTAGCAGTTGATGCAGCAAAATTCATGGAAAAAAACAAGATATTTACACTAGTGGTTCAAGAAAAAAATAAAACAGTTGGTATTATTACAATGCATGATCTAATTGAGTCAAGGATACTTTAATTGAAGCATATATGCACATATTTACTCTGTTTTGTTTTCTTTAATACTATATTCGCAGATATTTTCGATGAAAAAACAAATATAAGTGCTGAAAAAATTGAATACCATCAAGATTTAAATGAAGTTTCATTTTTTAAAAATGTGCAAATTGAATCAAATATTTTTTCAATAAAAGCAAATAGAGCTACATATAACAATAATAAAAATTTGTTTTTAATTTCAGGATTACCATCGGTAATAAAATCTAATAACTCTGATAAAGTTTTTAGTGGAGTTGCTGATGAAATCCTACTTTTTTCAGATAATAAGGTTCATCTTAGAGGAAATGCAAATATAAAAATTAACAATATAAGCATATCTTCGAAATTGATAATTTTTAATCCAGTTACAGGAAAAATATTCTCAGAGTAAAGACATGCTAGATATAAAAAATATTTCAAAAAATATCAATGATAAGCAAATTATTAAAAATATTAACTTTCAAGTAAATAAGGGTTTTATATATGGTCTTTTAGGTCCAAACGGTGCTGGTAAAACAACAATATTCTACATCATTGCTGGCCTTATCAAATGTACTTCTGGGGAGGTAATCTTGACAAATAACAATATTACTAATCTTGCTATGCACAAAAGATCTAATATGGGAATCAAATATCTTCCTCAAGAACCATCTATTTTTCAAAATTTGAGCGTCATTGAAAACTTAAGTGGTCTAGCAGAATTATCTTTAAATAATCAAAAAGATATAAAACATTTTGTTGAAAAGTCAATGGATGAATTTGGCTTAGAAAAAATATCCAAATTAAAAGGGAGACAACTATCGGGTGGACAAAGAAGAAAGGTAGAGATTGCAAGAACTCTTGCGTCAAATCCAAAAATTATCTTATTAGATGAGCCATTTGCAGGCATTGATCCAATAGCAATAGAGGATATTAAAAATATCTTAATAAAACTTTCAAAAAAAGGAATTGGGATATTGATCACTGATCATAATGTCAGAGAAACATTAGAAATATGTCATGAGGCTGCAATTTTAATGAACGGAGAAATTATTGCAAAAGGCGGTAAAAAAGATTTAATTGAAAATAATCTTGTTAAAAAAGTTTATTTGGGCAATATGTATAATTAGTGCAATGGCTATTAATTTATCAAAAAATTTACTACAAAAACAATCATTAAAGCTCACACCATCTTTAAAAAAGTCCATTGATCTTCTTCAACTATCACGGTTTGAATTAATTAAAAAGATTGAAAAAGAAATTGATGAAAATCCTTTTTTAGAAAAAGAGGATACATTTGAAGTTGATATCAAAACCTATAGTACTGATTTTAATTTTGAGATTGAATCTAAGGTTGGTCTTAAAGAATCACTTTTAAAACAAATTGATGAACTTCATCTTGATGATCAAGACATTAAAATTGCCCAAGTGATTATTGATTGTATGGACGAATCAGGTCAGCTAATTGAGGATATAGAGGATATTTGTTCAATTATGAATTTTGTTTTTAATCAAAACAAAGTCGAAATAGTTCTTAAAAATATCATACAGAGGTTGTCCCCTATAGGTGTTGGTTATAGAGATCATAAAGAGTGTATACAAATACAAATAAATCATAAGAACATTTCAAAAAAAATTAAAAATATATGTAATCAAATTCTATTTAATGAAAAACTTGATGAGATTGATATTATCAGAAAAGAATTAATTAATAGCGGTATTACAAAAGAAGAATATGAAGAAGCGTTAATCGAGATAAAAAAGTGTGATCTAAGTCCTGGTTTAAATTTTAAAGATACAAAGTTTATTTATCCTGATCTGAAGATTTTTAAAAAAGATTCGAACTATCAAATCAACTTCATTAAAGATACTTTCCCTATTATTAGTCTTGATGATGAGTTAGTTTATAAAGTTAAAAAGGAAATGAAATCTAATAACAAACAAATTCTGCAAAAAATCAATGATGCTAAATGGTTGATGTCTTCAGTGAAAAAAAGAAACGAGACTGTTCAAAAAGTTGGTGAGTATATATGCTCAATACAAATAGCATTTTTTGAAAACAATCCTCTTAAGATTAAAACTTTAAGCAACAAAGACATTGCTGAAAAAATTGGTGTTCACCCCTCTACTGTATCCCGAATATTACGTCATAAATATATTGAAACACCAAAAGGTATAATGTCATTGAAAGCTTTACTTGTCTCATCAGTGTCTAGAACTCGAAATATATCTCCTGTTCAGTTAATGAAATTAATAGGAAATATTGTTAACGAAGAAAAAAAACCTAAAAGCGATAAAAAAATAGCAATAGAGTTGAATAAAAAAGGATTTAATCTTGCACGAAGGACCATTGCCAAATATAGAAAAAAAAACAATATTCCTTCATCAAGATACAGATAAACTTTAATAACCTAAAAAGTGGAAATAGAAGAAAATAAAAATAATTTAGAAATCATTCTTGATGATTCTTCAGACTTGTCTCTAAACCAAATTCGAAGGCTTCTTACCAAGATGTCATCATCGGAAATTGCTCATGCGTTAGAGTCTTCACCTCCAAAGCAACGAAAACTTTTATTTTCTCTTCTTAAAACTGATGAAGAGGGAGATGTTTTATTTGAGTTAGGAGAAGAAATCCAACAAGATTTGGTTTCAGATATTTCTGATGATGAACTTACAGAGGCTGTGAAAGAGCTAGAACTTGATGAAATAGTTGATATTTTACAAAACTTGCCAGAAGAGAGAACAAAAATGATTCTCTCAAAAATGTCTCAAATTGACAGAAAAAGAATAGAGAAAGGTCTTACTTATCCTGACAACACCGCTGGTGGACTTTTAAATACTGATGTAATAAGTGTGCGGCCAAAAAATTCAATTGAAGTGGTAATCAAATATCTGAGAGATCAAGGTGAGCTACCAGAAAATACAGATAAAATTTTCGTTGTAAACGATGATAATGAATATTTAGGAGAGTTATCAATTAGCAAAATTATTACTGCAATCCCATCTATGACTGTAAGAGAGATTATGGAAACAGAAATTTCACCACTATACGTAGATCAAGATGATAAAGAGGTTGCAACTATTTTTGAACGAAATGATCTTATTTCTTCGCCTGTAGTTAATGAAAGTAATCAACTTATTGGAAGAATTACAGTAGATGATGTTGTTGATGTAATTAGAGAGGATGCTGATCAAAATCTTCTCGGAATGGCCGGAGTTGCAGAAGATACTTTTGCTCCTCCTGGGAGAGCAGCTAAAACAAGAGTATTTTGGCTAGCAATGAACTTGCTAACTGCATTTATAGCCTCAAGTACCATAAATTTATTTCAAGATGTTTTGGATAAGATTGTTTACTTAGCAATATTAATGCCCATTGTTGCAAGCATGGGAGGTGTTGCCGCGACTCAAACTCTTACTATTGTTTTGAGAGGATTAACGTTAGAACAAATTAATACCTCTAACATTAGGTGGTTATTTAAAAGAGAACTCGCTGTATCTATATTGAATGGTATTGTTTTATCTGTTCTTGTGGGATCAGTAACTTATATTTGGTTTCAACAATTTACATTAGCAATTTTAATTTCTTGTGCATTAGTAATTAACTTAATTGCATCTGTTGCAGCAGGTATCTTTGTTCCGCTAATTCTAAGAAATTTTAATCAAGATCCTGCTATTGGTGGGAGTGTTGTGGTCATAGGATTCTTATCTTTCTTAGGGCTAGCTACAATTTACTTAATTTAATCTATTAATAACAGGTTTGTTAATTGTGCCCTCAACAGCAAAATTTAATGTTGAGACATCATCTAATCTATCATCAAATATATTTTCGAGAACAAAACCACCTGCTAAAGCGGGCACTCCTCCAAGAATTGCAGCATACCAGGGAATATTTTCAGATACTTTCAATCTCATTTGTAAATCTAAATTTAATTCCTCTAAATAACCTTCATTATTTTTTAAGATTTCGCCAAGCCATTGCATTTTTGCTTCTGCAGTTTCAAATTTAATAGGATTTTTAAAGAGTGCCCTATTTTTACCAATGTAAAAATCTCCTTCTGCCCTATCGATTATTAAATTATTTGAAACGATATTTTTGTCGTCATTGATATTGTCGATGAGAGCATTTAAATTAAATAATTTTAATGTTCTGAGCAAAGGAGA
>CABZTX010000018.1 GCA_902528875.1 uncultured SAR86 cluster bacterium
TAGAATGCTTGATGGACCAAAGGGAGCAATATCAAGATCTTTAAATGAATCCAGTGAGGAAGTTTTAATTGTCAGTCAATTTACATTAGCAGCCATAACTGATGGTGGTAATAAGCCAAGTTTCCATAAAGCTGCAAAACCTAGTGAAGCTAAATTGCTGTATGATGAATTTGTTGCAACATTTAGTAAATTATTTTCTAGAGTGAAAACAGGCAAGTTTGGAGCATACATGGACATCAGTATTACTAACAAAGGACCAGTGACTTTTAATTTTAAAACTTAATAACATGAAAAATATTTCAATTTTTTGTGGTGCTCATAGAGGCAAGGATCCTCAATATACAGAAGCTGCCAAAACTGTTGCAGAGTGTATTGCAAAAAAAGGGATAAATGTGGTTTTCGGTGGTGGTAATGTTGGATTAATGAAAGTTATTTCTGATACAGCCCTAGATTATGGTGTTGAGGTTTTAGGAATATCACTAAAATCATTACACTCATTGGAACTTGCAAATCCAAGATTAGAAAAAATTCATATTGCTGATACCTTGCTAGATCGAAAAGAACAATTTATGTCAAGATCAGATGCCTTTATTGTATTGCCTGGAGGAGTAGGCTCTCTTGATGAGCTAGCAGAAATAATGGCAAATAATCAATTAGGGATTATAAATAAACCACTCGGAATCTTAAATACAAACGGTTATTACGATGATCTACTAAAATGGTTTAAGAAAGCAGTAAATGAGGGGTTTATTTCTTCTGCAAACTTAAAAGAGCTATTAGTAAGCGATTCACCAGAAGAATTAGTTAATATGATTGTAAATCATCGAAGGCCTGAAGATGAAAATTGGAAAGAAAGGCTAGGATTCTAAACTTTGATTGCTGAAGAATTTCGCGTAGTTGCTGTTGTATATGTAGCTGTCCTCGCACCTTTAATTATATATTTTTTAAATAAACACAAAATTCCAGACTGGATTCCATCCTTCTATATTGTAGGAGTTATTGTGTGTTCTTTAGGTTGGGAGTTGTGGTTTACCTATGGATGGATTGATGGAGATCCTGTAGATAGCAGAAGATCAGAAGTTTTAAATAATTGGTTACCAAAAAATATTAATTGGTTATTGAACTCAATGGCAGACGCTGGAACCGTTTTAATAGGAGGTGTTTGGCTAATGTGGATTTCTCATAAAAAAAATTCAAAAGTTTTTACACAATGGAATTGGAGTGCATTTTGCATTCTATTGATTTGGTGTATTGGTCAAAATATCTTAGTTGAAATGTTTCTCTATCATGATCAATTAGCAGAAGGCAAGCCTTTATCATGGGCTCCGCTATCTCCATTTGGATCATACTTTAACCCTTTGTTATTTGAATTTAATAGTCGAACTATCATGCTCCAAACACAGATTCCGTGGATGATCTTACCCTGGTTTTTTTATAGAACTCTAATAAATCTGAATCGAATGTAATTTATTTTTTTGCAAGAATAATACCAATTTCAAATAAGACCCACATAGGAATTGCTAAAAATAATTGAGAAAAAATGTCAGGAGGAGTTAATAACATTCCAATTATTAAGAATAAAATAACCAAATAGGGCCTTGCTTTAATCAAACTATTTCTAGTGGCAAACCCACTTTTAACTAATAAAATAGTTGCAACTGGAATTTCAAAAGCAACTCCAAAAGCAAAAACAAGTTTAAAAATAAAACTGAGGTATTGACTTATATCAGTCATAATTATTATAGATTCTGGAGCCATTCCAATAAAAAATTTAAAAATTATTGGACAAACAATGAAAAAAGCAAAGCTAGCACCACTAAAGAAAAGAATAATTGTTGAAAATAATAGAGGTCCTGTGAAAGTCCTTTCATTGTTATAAAGGCCTGGTGATATAAACATCCATATTTGATAAAACAGCCATGGCATAGAAAATAACATAGCTATATATAAAGTAAGTTTTATTGGTGCCATAAAAGGAGAAGCCACTTCAGTAGCTATCATTGTTGCTCCTTCAGGAAGAAGGTTTATTAGTGGTGCTGCTATAAATGAATATATCTCTGCTGAAAAGGGAATACCCAAAATAGACAAAAAAACAAAGAAAATAATAACCTTTAACAATCTTGTTCTTAGTTCTAAAAAGTGACTGATAACTGTTTCTTTAGTCATTTTTTATTTTTTTCTAACTCTTCCATCTTAATTTCATTAAAAACATCTTTTTTTATTTCATCTGCACCAATATCATTCTCAATATCTTTTTTGAAATTTATAAGTTTAGCTTCTACTCTCTTATAAGTTTTAAGTATTTTTTTTATTAGCTCAGGTAATCTTTTGGGGCCAATTATGATTATCCCTAATATAAAAATGATTAGAATTTCAAGAAAGCCGATTTGAAACAATTTTAGTCTTCTTTTTCTTCAGATTTTTCGTCTTTGACTGATTTTTTAAAGCTTTTAATAGCAGATCCTAAATCAGAACCTAAAGATCTTAACTTACCACTACCAAAGATTAATAAAACAACAACTAAGATTATTAGTAATTGCCAAATACTTATTCCACCAAAGCCCATAATTTCTCCTATGAAATCATTATTACAACAGCTGCAGAAACTATTATAACAATACCAATTACTCTAATGAGATATTTTTGATTAGATAATTGATCCTCTAAGCTTTTAATCTTATTTCTGTCAACTTGCCTATTTTTAGAATAACTCCTTATTTCATCTAAAGCTTCATATACAATCCCTGGAACTTCAGAGGCCTTAAATAATAAGTCCTCTTTATTCTCTATTATGTAATCTTTCAATTTGAGAGGATTAAATTGTTCTGCTAACCAGTTATCCAGATATGGTTCTGCAATTCCCCAGAAATCTAATTCTGGATAAATCTGACGGCCCATGCCCTCGATATGAATGAGAGTCTTTTGAAGTAATACTAAAGAGGTTTGAAGTGACAATCCATACTCTCTGGTACTTTGAAAAAGGTAAAGAAGTAGTTTACCAAATTCAATTTCTGATAAAGGTCTTTCAAATATTGGCTCACAGCAAGCCCTGAGGGTATTTTCAAGCTCAATAGTATTAGTGTCTGGATTTACCCAATTAGAGGATATAAACAAGTTAGCTAGAGATTTATAATTTTGTTTTAAAACTGCTTGCAACATTCTAGCTAAGATATATCTTTCATCGTTTGAAAGTGAGCCACTAATAGCACAATCAATTGCAATATAACCAGGGTTGTCTGGGTTTTTTTTTGAAACAAAAATATTCCCAGGATGCATATCAGCATGAAAGAAATTATCCCTAAATACTTGATTTAGAAAAATCATTACACCATTTTCTGCTAATAACTTTTTATTGATGCCAAAGTGTTCAATTTGTTTTATATCTGTGCATGGAATTCCATCAATTTTTTCAAGCACCATAATGTTCGAAGTAGTTAAATCCCAATATACTTCAGGTATGTATAGCTCATTTGAGTGAAGAAAATTCTTTCTTGTTAGATTTGTATTAGATGCTTCTAGTCTTAAATCTAATTCTTTAAGAATAGTCGCCTCATAATCTCTTATTACTTCGTTTGGTTTTAATCTGTAGCTATCCTTATAAAGATAGGAAAATACTTTTGCTGAAGCTTTTAGAAGACGAAGATTTTTTTTTACTTTTCTTCGAATACTTGGTCGTAGAACTTTAATTACTACCTCGGCTCCATTTTTTAATTTTGCTGTATGAACTTGTGCCAACGAAGCGGCTGCCAAAGGTTTTTCGTCAAATGAATCAAAAATATTTTCTATTGAATCTCCAAGCTCTTTTTCAACAATTTGCTTAAACACTGAAACTTTAAATGGTTTACAACTATCAGTAAGGCTTTCCAACTCTTTAGCAGTTTTAAAGTCTAATATATCAGTCCTTGTTGAGAGTAATTGTCCGAATTTTGTAAAGATAGGACCAAGAGACTCTAAATAAACTGCTAATTTCTTTCCGTTAGGTTTGAAAAATATGCCTTTTTGAACACCTATAAGAGACATTCTTAGTAACTCAAATAAAATAATTATAAAATTCATTGACTGTTATATGCCTCTAGCCTATCAATCCTTATAGATATGTCTCTGAGTTGCTTTCGTATTTCTCTATATTTAACATCTTGGTATACCTCATTTGAGCTATAAAGTCTTTTCACAATAGCATATGTAAAGATGGCAGGTAAATTGCCAAAATATTTATCGATGAGGTAGATTAAATCAATATCAGCTTTATATAAAGCATTAAAAAGCACGATAGCAATTTCTGTATTTCCAAATATTATGTTTTTATTTATTTTTCCAGTAGCAAGTACTTTTAATAAATCTATAAGAGAAGCTTTAATTTCAAAATCATAAATATTTTCATTAAAATTAATATAAGAATTTTCACCATTTATAGTTATATAGATATCTTGGTGTCCCTTGATGTTTAAAAAAAAAGTTAATGGTGATATCTCACTAAATGTTTTTTTTAAATTTGGAGAGGATTCTTCTACACTTTTAAAAAGTTTATCAAAACTTTTTTTGATATTAATCATTGTATGCGATATGAATTGATACTACGCCATTAAGCAAGTTATAAAATTTACAATCTTTAAAACCTGATTCTATAATCATATTTTTTAGAAGTTCTTGATCTGGGTGCATTCTTATTGACTCAGCTAAATATTGATAACTATCGGAATCATTTGCAAGAAGCGACCCTAGTTTAGGAAGTATATTAAAAGAATACCAATCATAAACTTTTGAAAAAAATGGATTAACGGGTTTAGAAAACTCAAGCACTAACAATTTGCCATTTTTTTTTAAGCTCCTTCTCATTTCCTTAATACCCTTTTCTTTATTAGTAAAATTTCTTAAACCAAAGCCTATAGTAATGAGATCAAATGTTTTATTTTTGAAAGGTAATTGCTCGCCATTTAATAGGCAAAATTTACAATTAGAACTGAAACTCTCATTAATCGCCCTATTTCTCCCCCCGTTCAACATATCATAGTTAATATCAGTCATAAAAATAGTTGTTTCTGGATATTCTTTAGAAATTAGCTTAGGTATATCTCCAGTTCCACTTGCTATGTCAAGAATTACATCATTTTTTCCAACTGCAGCGAGTTCAACCAATATTCTTTTCCAAAGTCTATGCATGCCAAAAGACATTGCATCATTCATTAAGTCATAATTTTCTGAAACAGAAGTAAATACCTCTCCAACAAATTTACTCTTTTCTGACTCTTGGACTTCTTTATATCCAAAATGAGTTTTTTTATTCATTCATTGCCCGTCTCTAAATTTTATAAAATTATTGTATCTACTTTTGCTTAGAACGCCATCTTCCAAGCCTTTGATTACATTACAACCTTCGTTATTAATATGATTACAATTATTAAATTTACAACCTTTAGATAATTCTAAAATTTCTTTAAATCCATATATAATTTTTTTTGCAGGATATTCAAGTATCTCAATGTCACGCATGCCTGGCGAGTCAATAATTTTTGTATTATTTAATGTCTCATACAAAGACGAAATTGAAGTAGTATGAACACCTTGATCATTCGATAATTTATTAGTTTTGAGGTTCTCGCCTATTATTTTTGAAATAAGCGTTGATTTTCCAGCTCCTGAATTACCGACAAAAAGTATAGATTTATTTTTAATATAATTTTTTAGCTCCTCAAGATTATCTTCATATTTAGCTGAGATGTTAATTATCTTCATATTAATTTTCTTATAGATATCTAATTTTTCTATGAAGCTACTATCACACTTCATATCAATTTTATTATTGACAATAAAAGATTTAATATTTGAGAGTTTTGTCTTTAGGATCCATTTATCTATAAATTCTGAAGATGTATTTGGCTTGGGAGATAATAGTAATCCAACATGCGAAATATTGGCTGCAAAAAAATTTTCTTTATTACGATACTTTTTTGATAAAACCGTGGATCTTTTTTTAATCTTTAAAATTTTTCCGAATGGTTTTTTGCTATCTTGGATTATTTCTACTTCGACATTATCTCCAACAACAACATTCTTTATAGCCAAACACTCTAATTCAAATGCATGTGTCCTGACCAAACAACTATTTGAGTAAAACTTTGTCACTTGTCCGGTTTGAACTTTTTTCATAATAAGAACAAAATACACTAAACAGGTAAATATAAGAAGAGATGAAAACATTACAATCTAGAGATAATTTAATTTGGGTTGATCTTGAGATGACTGGTCTGGATCCAAATTATGAAAAAATTATTGAAATTGCAACATTGATAACTGATTCTGATTTAAATATTGTTGCTGAGGGACCTAACTTAATTATTTCTCAACCAAATGAACTATTAGATAACATGGACGAATGGAATCAAAAACAACATGGGTCATCAGGATTAACAGAACAAGTAAAAAAAAGTGATATAACTGAACAAATAGCAGAGATTGAAACATTAGAATTTATTTCCAAATATGTTGGAGAAAAAGTGTCTCCAATGTGTGGAAATACTGTGTCTCACGATAGAAGGTTTTTATCAAAATATATGCCAAGGCTTGAAGCATATTTTAACTACAGACATATTGATGTTTCTTCCTTTAAAGAAGTTGCCGTTAGATGGATGAATGAAGCACAAGTTTATGAAAAAAAGGGATCACATAGAGCTCTAGGAGATATTTTAGAATCAGTTGAGGAATTAAGATTTTATAAAAAAATTTTTATGCCAGATTAAATCAATCCTTGCTATTCGAAGGTTGAATGTTCAATGGAAATTGAGTTACCTGCCCTTTATTTTCTTTAATTCTTGCTTCTCCAGTCTCATTAACTTCATCAATACGAATAATTGAATTGATAGGTATATAGCTTCTATCAACTTTTGAGAACTCATTCTTTAATTTTTCAGAACTAGGATCGACTACTAGCTGTTTGTCTTTATTGAAGATATACTCTTCCACTTCGATGAAACCATACATATCGCTTTGATAAATTTGTTTAGCAAAAACTTCATAAATTTCCCCTAGTTGAATGAAAATTATCTTGTAAACACTTTTTGATTTCATGATACTAATTATATGGGAACTAAATGCGAGA
Organism: uncultured SAR86 cluster bacterium; assembly: GCA_902528875.1. Taxonomy (GTDB): domain Bacteria; phylum Pseudomonadota; class Gammaproteobacteria; order Magnimaribacterales; family D2472; genus SAR86A. The sequence continues at coordinate 7,097 of CABZTX010000018.1, forward strand.
ATAAAAGTTATAGAAACATATTAAAATGACAAAAAAATTATTTATCAAAACTCACGGATGTCAGATGAATGAGTATGATTCTGCAAAAATGTTTGACTTGCTTGAGGAAAAAGAAAATTTTGAATTAGCGAAATCTGAGGATGAAGCTGATTTATTAGTATTAAATACATGCTCAATAAGAGAGAAAGCTCAAGAAAAGGTATTCCATCAAATAGGTAGGTGGAGAAAAATAAAAGAAAAAAATCCAAATTTGAAGATAGCAATAGGAGGCTGTGTTGCATCTCAGGAAGGAGAAAAAATTATTAAAAGAGCTCCAGCAGTCGATATAGTTTTTGGTCCTCAGACTCTCCATAAGTTACCAGAGTTATACAACAAAAAAGAAAAAACTAATTTGAATCAAATTGATATTTCCTTTCCCAAACTAGAAAAATTTAGTCATATACCAATTAAAGGAACAGGAGAGCCTTCAGCTTTTGTCTCTATAATAGAAGGGTGTAATAAATATTGCTCATTCTGTGTTGTACCAAAAACAAGAGGACATGAGGTTTCAAGAACTATTGAAGACATATTGAATGAAATATCAGAGCTTGCAGACAATGGAACAAGAGAAATTCATCTGCTAGGGCAGAATGTAAATAATTTCAAAGGAACTTATAAAGGAGAAAAATCATCTCTAGCTAAACTTATTGAATTGACTGCCAAGATAGAAAACATTGAGAGAATAAGATATACAACTAGTCATCCTCATGAATTTAAAGATGACTTAGTTGAGGTTTATGACAAAGTTCCTCAACTTGTAAGTCACGTTCATCTTCCTGTTCAAAGTGGGTCTGACAGAATTTTAAAGTTAATGAGACGAAGATATAACATTGAAAAATATCTAAATTTGGTAGAGAGAATAAGAGATGTTAGACCAAGTATGAGTTTCTCATCTGACTTCATAGTAGGATTCCCTGGTGAAACTGATGTAGATTTTAAAAAAACAATGGAACTTATAAATGAAGTAAAGTTTGATGAATCATTTAGTTTTATTTATAGCCCAAGACCTAATACAACTGCATCAGATATGGCTGATGATGTAACAAAGGACGAAAAGAAAAAAAGACTTAACATCCTTCAAGATAGGCTAAATCAACTGTCATTTGGTTTTAGTAGAAAAAAAGTTGGCTCTATACAAAATTGTCTTGTGTATGGACAGTCAAAAAGAGATCCAGGACAACTTCAAGGAAGAACAATTTGCAATAGAATTGTCAACTTTCCTTCAAATGATATTGATTTAGTAGGCCAATTGATTAATATTAATATAAAAGAAGCTTTACCCAATTGTTTAAGAGGTAACATACATAATTAATGTCAAAAGATTCTGCTTTAACCAACTTTGAATTAAATCCATCGGATGCAAACATAATGGTTAGATTTGTTGGCGAGTTTAATGAAAACCTTAAATTTATTGAAAAAACTTTCAATGTTAAAATTTTCCAAAATGGAAATCAGATTAAAATTCAAGGATCTAAAAAAGATATTACTCTTTCAGAAGATGCGTTAAAAAGACTATATGCCACAGCTGGCCAAGGCATAGAAATAACAAAAGAAACACTTCATCTTTGTATTCAGGATTTAAATATTGAAAAAGATAGTCATGAGATAGTTATTAAAACACCAAAAAAAAGCATTATTCCAAGAAGTAGAAACCAAAAAATATTTTTAAATAATATTACTGATAATGAAATAAACTTTGGAATCGGGCCTGCAGGAACAGGCAAAACCTATCTAGCTGTGGCAGCAGCAGTTGATGCACTTCTCAAAGAAAAAGTTGATAGGATTATTCTTATAAGACCAGCTGTAGAAGCGGGAGAAAAACTTGGTTTTTTACCTGGAGATCTTTCGCAGAAAGTTGATCCATATTTGCGCCCTCTCTACGATGCTTTGTATGAAATGCTTGGCATAGAAAAAACAGAAAAATTTTTAATTAGAGGAATAATAGAAATTGCTCCTCTAGCATATATGAGAGGGAGAACACTTAATAATTCCTTTATTATTGTTGATGAAAGTCAAAATACCACAAAAGAGCAAATGAAAATGATCTTAACAAGAATGGGATTTGGTTCAAATCTTGTTATCAATGGAGATTTGACTCAAGTAGATTTACCAAAAAATATTAAATCAGGTTTATCTCATGCCATAGAAGTCATTAATGGTACTGATGGTATAGGATTTACTACATTTGAATCAGTTGATGTCGTAAGACACCCTCTTGTAAAAAAAATAATAGATGCTTACAAATTTTATCAAGAGAAATGGGTTGCTAAGTGAGTTTGAACATTTCAATGTCAAATAGTTACAGCTTAGATAAAAATCTAGAAAATAAATTAATCAAAGCTTTTGAATATTTATGTTCCAAAGAAAAAATTTCTAATTCCTCTATCAATTTTAGAATTTTAAATGATATCGAAATGATAGAATTGAATAAGAAATTTAGAAAAAAAAATAAATCCACTAATGTGCTATCTTTTACAAATGAAGATATTTCAAAATCTTTGACAGGAAATCTTGGTGACATTGCAGTTAGTTATGAATATTTAGAAGAAGAGTCAAAACAATTAAATAAAAATTTTGATGATCATATTATTCACATGTTAATTCATGGCGTATATCATATATTAGGTCTTGATCATGAAAATGATGCAACCGCTAATAAAATGGAGAATAAAGAAATAGAATTGTTAAAAGAATTAAATATTAAAAATCCATATTAATGAATCAAAAACTAAATAACGAAGAATCTAAACCTCCCTCGAAAATTTTAAATAAATTAAAAAAATACTTTAGAAATCCTTTTTTTATAAAAACAACAAGTATTTCTGAGGTAACAGATTTTCTTAGAGATGCTGCAGATCAAAATATTATTGATAGAGAAGCTGAGTCAATCGCAAGTAAAGCAATAAGATTAGGTAACATAACTGTCAAAGAAATTATGATTCCAAAAGTTGACATGGTCACGATACAAATTGCAGAAAATTCTACTGAAATAATAAATAAGATTATTGATTCTGGACACTCAAGATATCCAGTTCTAGGCAATGAAAGAAATGAAGTTGAAGGCATATTGCTTGCAAAAGATATCTTACCAAAGCTATTTAAAGAATCCTTGGATTTTAACTTAAATGAAATGCTCAGAGATCCAAACGTAGTTCCTGAGACAAAAAAAGCTGATTCTCTATTAGAGGAGTTTAAAAAAGATAGATCACATATGGCTGTTGTGATTGATGAATACGGTGAAATATCTGGATTAATAACTATTGAAGATATTTTAGAAGAGTTAGTAGGAGAAATTGAAGATGAACATGACTTTGAAGAGGAAGAAATAATTGAGATTTCTAATAATAGTTATATTGTTGACTCAAAGATCGAATTAGAAGAGTTTATAAGCTTCTTTAAACTTAAGACAGATCCACTAACTATAGATGCTGAAACTTTAGGCGGTTTATTCATCTCTAAATTTGGAGTGCTTCCAAAAATTGGTGACAAAATAAAACTTGAAAAACTGAGTATAGAAGTTTCAGATACAGATAATAGAAGAATAAAGAAATTAGCCGTTACAAAAAATAAATGAAATTAAGTAATACCTTATATCCATTTCTTTTTGGACTCATAGGTATATTTGCTTTTTCACCCTTCTCGATCAAGTTTCTTATATTCATATCTTACATCTATTTAATTAAGGTCATACTTTACAAAGAAAGAAACGCTTTAACAAAACTATTCTGCTGGGGTATAGGACATTGGAGTTTTGGAATGTCATGGTTAATAGTGAGTATTTACTATTATGGAGAAGTTGATTTAATAATATCAATACTTATTTTTAGTTTATTAGTCATATTACTTACTTTTGTATTTACTATTCCTCTTTTGCTAACTAATACTCTAATATCAAGTTTAAAAATTAAAGCAAAACCAACGAAAATCATATTGGTATCTGGAATATTTATTCTTACAGAATTCACAAGATACTTCTTTTTAAATGGTGTTCCATGGCTGATTCCTGGGAATATATATCTAGATACTATTACTCAAAGTACTTATTCTGTATTTGGTGTATCTTTTGCTTCATTACTAATTTATTTAATTTGTTCAATCATAGTTCAATATAAAAAAAGCAGAACTGCTGCCATAGCAATAGTATTTTTATTTATTTCTTTGCTACCTCAAAATGGTAATATCATAATTAATGATGGTATTTTTGTTACTGCAATCCAACCGTCATCAAATCCTTTTTTAAAGTATGAAAAAGATTATTATCAAAAGATAGAGAAAAATTTACTAACATTAATCAAGAAAAGTTCACAAAATTCAAAATTAATTGTTCTTCCTGAGGCTGAACTGCCCTATCACGATAAGACTGAAAAATTTAATAGTTTTTTATCAAAAGTAGATAACAAAGAAAAATTATTGCTTGGAACATGGCATTATGATGAAAATAAAATTTTTAACGCATTTTTTAGTGTAAAAAATGATCAAGTATACAAAAAAATACATTTAGTGCCATTTGGCGAATATATTCCATTTTTTAAATCATTGAGAGGTTTAATTGATTTTTTTAATTTACCAATGTCAAACGTAGATCATGGTTCAAAAAATCAAACTAAAATTACTGTTTTGAATGGTCTAGAAGTGTCTACACCTATATGTTTTGACATTGCTTTCCCAAGAACTGTTCGGTTAATGAACAAAAGTTCACTTTTTATGATAAATATATCAAATGATACTTGGTTTGGAAAGTCTATTGGACCATATCATCACTTAAGTATTGCTAGAATAAGATCAGTTGAAAATAATAGATGGACTTTAAGAGCTACAAATGATGGATTCTCTGCAATAATATCAAATAAAGGAACAATTGTTGATAAACTAGAAAAAGGTGATTCGAACTTACTTGAGGGATATATTGATTTAATATATAAAAATAGTTTTTATAATAAAATTGGCTATATTTTTTCTTATTTAATATCATTTATTTTAATTTCTTCAATTATAATCAGGCTCTTATGGTTAAAATTATAAAAAAGACAATATTTCTGTCGTTAGTGTTATTTTTTGGCACAGTAATCTATTCAAATAGCTATGAAATTGTTGTCGATGTTTCTGAGCAAAGACTATATCTTAAGCAATTCTCAAAGATTGTAGAAAGTTTTCCAATTTCAACCTCAAAATATGGGGAGGGTAGTATTGAAAACTCATTTAAAACCCCTTTAGGTTCTCATGAGATCAAAGAGAAAATAGGCGATAATGTGCTTGTAAATACAATTTTTGTGGCAAGAAAGAATACTGGAAAAGTAGCAAATATTATTAAAAGCTCTATAAATACAGAAAGTGATCATGTTACTTCCAGAATTTTATGGCTTAATGGCCTTGAAAGTGGCATTAATAATGGTCCTGGAGTTGACTCATACTCGAGATATATATACATTCACGGTACACATGAAGAAGGTCTTATAGGACAAAAAGCATCTCATGGATGCATAAGAATGTTTAACAATGACGTTATATATCTATACGATATTGTTGAAAAAGGAACAAAAGTCTATATAAAAGCTTAAATTTAAGTTATTTCAAAAGTTATTAGCAACAGAGGACATTTCAAAGTCCAATTTTTCTTTCCGGTATTCTTTTTTAGGTGCTTCGCCAAATTTTTCTCCATTTTTTGCTAATTTAATAAGCAGTTCACTTGGATTATAGGCATCATTACCGGTAATTTCCTTATATCTGTTTAGTTTTTCTAAAACCTTATCTAATCCTATCGCATTAGCATGATGCATTGGACCACCTCTCCAAATAGGGAAACCATAACCATTAATGTAGACAACATCTATATCTGCGGCTCTTTGTGCCACTCCCTCTGATAATATATCTGCTCCTTCGTTAATTAATGCTAATGTGCATCTATCGATAATTTCTTCGTCTGATATTTCTCTTCGTGTAAAACCATTTTCAGAAGAGATTTTTTCATAAATAGCTTCATTTTCAGGAGCAGGATTTGGTGCTCTAGATCCTTCAGAATAATTATAGTAGCCTGCTGAACTTTTTTGTCCATACCTATCTTGTTCACATAATTCATCACCAATCTTAGCGTGTAATGGAGATTCTTTTCCACCAAGTTTCCTAGCTCTCCATCCTAAGTCCAAACCAACTAAGTCCATCATCCTAAATGGACCCATGTTTAATCCAAAAGATTCTAAAGCTTGATCAATTTGATGGGGAAGGGCGCCTTCCAAAAGTAACATATTAGCTTGAGCTGTATATCTAAATAACATTCTGTTTCCAATAAAGCCTGGAGCATTTAAAGAAACAACCGCAGCTTTCTTAAGTTTTTTACCAATAGCCATTACTGTTGCTAGAGTTTCATCAGATGTTTGCGCTCCTCTTACTACTTCTAATAATCTCATAATATTAGCAGGGCTGAAAAAGTGAGTACCCACTACTAATTCAGGCCTATTTGTTACTGAAGCAATTGAATCTATATCTAATCCAGAAGTATTACTAGCAAGTATAGCCCCTTCTTTTACATGTTCATCGAGAGACTTAAAAATCTTATGTTTTAAGTCTAGATTTTCATATACAGCCTCTATAACAATATCGCAATCTGATAAGTCTTCATAATCCAAACTTGAGGTAATCAATCCAAACACTTTATCTTTTTGTTCAGCAGTTAATTTTCCTCTATTAACCATAAAGTCATAATTTTTTTCGATAACTGAAAGTCCTCTTTTGATGTTTTCCTCATCTTGATCAATTATATGAACTGGAATACCTGCATTTGCAAAACACATTGATATTCCCCCACCCATCGTTCCGGAACCAATAATTCCAGCTTTTTTAATATCCATGATTTTTGTTTCTTTTGGTAGATCTGAAATTTTAGATGCTGCTCTTTCACCAAAGAAAATATGTATCATTGCCTCTCTTTGTGGATGCATTAAGCACTCCATAAAGTATTCACCTTCTTTCTTTAATCCCTCATCAAAATCGTCAATATTTATTGCAGATTCAACACACTTAATTATTTGTCCTGGTGCAAATTGTCCTTTTCTTGTTTTGGCTGCCATTGCCTGAGCTTCTAACAATATATTATCGTTTCCTCTTGCATCGATAACTTTTTCACTGAAATCTCTTACTTTTGGATGAGGTTCAGTGTTTTTTGATACTTCTTGTAAAAATTCTATAGAATCCTTAACAACATTCTCAGAAATTTTGTCAATAATTCCCATATCTAATGCTTTTTTAGCCGATATATGCATGCCTGAAAGCATCATTTTCAGTGCTTCAGCAGGACCAGCCAGCCTTGGAAGTCTTTGAGTACCACCACCACCTGGCAAAAGTCCTAAATTTACCTCAGGTAAGCCAACAATTGCCTTAGAATCAGCTATTCTATAATTACAACATAATGCTGTTTCTAAACCTCCACCAAGCGCTAGACCATTTATTGCTGCAACTACTGGTTTAGTGCAGAACTCAAGCTTTTCAAACATTTCATTTAATGTTTTTCCTTCAATTTGACCACCAAATTCAGATATATCAGCACCTGCTATAAATGCTCTTCCATTTCCAGTAAGAACAACACCTATGACTGAATCATCTTCTTGAGCTTTTATGATATTTTCATACAATCCTGTTCTAATACCATCACTTAATGGATTTACCGGCGGGTTATCAACAGTAAGTATCGCAATATTTTCCTTTATTTCGTATAAAACTGTACCTTTCAAAGCATTTCTCCGTTATTTGTAATTGAAAATTTATTATACATAAAAAAATTGTAATTATTTTATAAATTATATTGATAATTAATTATAAGTATATATAATATTACTTGTCAGCACTCCTCTCCCCTATTAAATATACTGCTGACACTCTGGAAAATATGGAGGGTTAATACCCTCCATCTCTTAAAAGGTGATTATGAAGACATTTAAGGATAGTTTTGAAGTACTCTTTTTAATATCAATTTTCGTAACTTCACTTTCAGCAATTACTCCAATTAGTTAAGTTATAATAGCATCCATGAAGAAATATCTGTTTTGCTTGCTTTTTTTGTTTACTGGTCACAGTGTTGCTTGTTCAGATTTACTTAATACAGACATGAGAATCTTAGATTCTGTAGATGAAATTAACTTATGTGAATATGAAGATAAAGTAGTTTTAATTGTTAATGTTGCAAGCAGATGTGGTTATACATATCAATATGCATCCCTTCAGTCATTGTATGAAAAGTATCGTGAAAGAGGATTTGTTATCTTAGGAGTTCCTTCAAGAGATTTCATGCAAGAATATTCAGACGAAACCGACGTAGCAGAGTTTTGCTCAACAGAGTATGGTGTAAATTTTCCTATGTTTGCGACATCGAAAGTAAGAGGTAAAAAAGCCAGCCCTTTATATAAGAAGTTATATGCTGAAAGTGGTCAATATCCTTCATGGAACTTCAATAAGTATTTATTATCCAAAGATGGCAAATTTGTCTCATCATTTGGTTCCTCAGTGAAACCAGATTCAAATGAGCTTATTAATGAAATAGAAAAACTTTTATAATTTTCTAATCAGAAACCAAAACCACATCAGGTTTATTAACAGCAAAAATACCATTATCTACAACTCCAGCAATAGAGTTTATATTTTTTTCTAGATCAACTGGATTAGTTATTTTTAGTGAATGAATATCAATTATTTGATTACCTTGGTCCGTAATAAAATTTTCTCTATATTTAGGTATACCACCCATAGCTAATAGCTTCCTTGATACCAAACTTCTGCTTTCTGGAATGACTTCAACTGGAAGAGGGAAATCACCAAGCTCAGCCACCAATTTAGATTTATCGACAATGCATATAAACTCATTTGCAGCTGATGCAACAATTTTCTCTCGAGTGTGAGCGCCACCACCACCTTTTATAAGAAACTGCTCATCTGAAACTTCATCTGCTCCATCAATATAAAACATAATTTCATTCACATCATTTAAATTAAAAACTTGTATTGAATTTTCAATCAACAATTTAGATGTTGCTTCAGAACTAGAAACAGCCCCATAGAAATAATTTTTGTAATCAACCAATTCATCTATGAAATAATTTACAGTTGAACCTGTTCCTATTCCAAGAACCATATTATTTGTTAGTTTATTCTTGATATGTGACATTGCTTTTTTTGCAACACTTATCTTTGAGGCGCTCATACAGTTATAATACTAGAAAAATAAAGAATGCAATTTAAATTGAGACAAAAAATAAAAAAAACTGGAAATTTTAGATACTCAAAAAAGTATTTAAAGCTTATTGAAAACGCAAAAGTTTATGATGTGGCAATAGACTCACCAACAACTCACGCGGCAAATCTTTCATTTAAAGAAAAAAATAATATTTATTTAAAGAGAGAGGACCTCCAACCTATTTTTTCTTTTAAGAATAGGGGAGCTTATAACAAAATTGCAAATCTTTCAGACAATCAAAAATCTCAAGGGATAATTGCTGCCTCAGCAGGCAATCATGCCCAAGGTGTTGCATTGGCTTGTAGAAAACTAAAAATTAAATGTAACATTGTCATGCCTGTTACTGCTGCTGAAAATAAAATAAATGCTGTTAAGAGGTTAGGAGCAAAACTAACTCTTTACGGTGAAAACTTATCCGAAGCTTTAATTAAAGCTAATGTCTTATGTAAAAAAAATAATTACACTTTTGTTCATCCATTTGATGATCCATACACAATCGCTGGGCAAGGAACAATTGGAAAAGAAATTTTAGAAGATGATATAAATTATGATGCTTTATTTATTCCGGTTGGAGGGGGCGGTCTTCTTGCTGGGATATCTGCTTGGATCAGACAAAATAAAAAAGATATTAAGATTATTGGAGTTGAAGTAGATGACTCTGCGTGTTTGACAGAAGCATTGAAGTCTAATAAGCGCGTTCTTCTAAAAAAAGTTGGATTATTTGCTGATGGCGTTGCCGTTTCGAGGGTAGGTAAAAATAATTTTGATGTTATAAAAGAGTGCGTAGATGAGGTAATGACAGTAACTATTGATGAAGTATGCGCAGCTGTAAAAGATATTTTTGAGGATACAAGAGTTTTATCAGAACCATCAGGTGCAGTAGCTTTAGCGGGTCTCAAAATAGCAGCAAAGAGGCTAAAAAATAAAAACTTATTAGCAATAAGTTCAGGATCAAATGTAAACTTTCAAAAGCTAGGATACATTGTTGAGAGATCCGAACTTGGCGAAAATAGAGAAAAAATACTTAGTATAAGGATTCCGGAATCTCCAGGAAGCTTTCTAAAACTTTCAAAGGTATTTGGCAAATTATCTGTAACAGAGTTCAATTATCGAAAATCAGGTGATAAAGATGCATATGTTTTGGTAGGGATTAGAACTTCATCTGA
>CABZTX010000019.1 GCA_902528875.1 uncultured SAR86 cluster bacterium
TTTATCTATAAATTTATTATTAACTTCTGCATCTATTGTTAAATACCAAATTTTATTATTATCAAAAACTTTACATTTAGCAGCATCTTTTTCTGTCATCACAATAGGTAAATGATCTAAATAAAAAATATCGCTGGATTGAAAATTATGATGATCTGGATAAGGGTGTCTTATTAAATCAAAGCCCAATTTACTCAAAAGATCAAAAAAACGACCTGGATTACCCAACCCTGCAACTGCATGAACTTGGTTATGCATTGGCCACTCATCTATAGAATATTTTTTACCAGACTTTAGGTGAACAAACTTTGATGGACTTATATTCATTAAATACTCATTCTCTTCAGTTGGACCACTATTATTTATAACAAAATCGACAGATTTAATTCTTTTGCTTGACTCTCTTAATGGTCCTGCAGGAAAAGTTAAATTATTACCGAATCTTCTTTTACCATCAATTACAGCAATTTCTATATCTCTATTCATTGGATAATGCTGAAGCCCATCATCAGAAATTATGACATCACAATTATGGTTTTGGGTGAGTTTTTTAACAGCCCTTACACGATTTTTATCAATAAAAAATGGTAAATTTAATTTTGATAATATTTGTGCTTCATCACCCGTCTCCTTAACACTTGTTTTATCTGTCACTTCAAGAGTTTCCTTAAATTTTCCTCCGTAACCTCTGCTTACAATTCCAGGTTTATAGCCCTTATTTAGCAATTCAGTCGCAATGTATTTAACAAGTGGTGTCTTCCCAGTTCCACCAATTGTGAGATTTCCAACTACTATCACAGGTACGCTTGCTCTAAATGATTTTTTATTATTTTTCAAATATTTTCTTCTTCTTCTCGAAGTTAAATAAGAAAATATTAGAGAAAATGGATATAACAAATATAGCCATAAGCTTTTTTTATACCAACTATCTACTACGAAGCTCCTTGATTGTTCATCCTCGTATTCTGGTAAATAAAGTTGAGTGGTTTGTGATTGTTGCTTTATAGATTTTTTTGAGTCTTCGAATTTATTTTTATATAAAGAGAAATATATGGATTCATTTGATATTAATTCATCATGTGTTCCAGTTTCAATAATTTCACCCATATCTAAAACAATGATCTTTGAGGCATTTTCAATGGTAGATAATCTGTGAGCAATCACGATTGTGGTTCTGTTAGTAATTAATTTTTCAAGTGCCTCTTGCACAATTAATTCTGATTCTGTATCTAAAGATGAGGTTGCTTCATCTAATATTATTATTGGTGAATCTTTATAAAATGCTCTTGCTATTGCAAGTCTTTGTCTTTGTCCACCTGAAAGCAAAACTCCATCATCACCTATTTCAGATTCAAAACCTTCTGGCAAATTATCAATGAACTCCATGCATCCAGATAACTTTGCAGCATCTTTGATTTTATCTACATCTATCTCATCATCACCATATGCTATATTTTTTGCAATAGTGTCATTAAATAATGATGGAGACTGATTAACAATTGAGATAGATGATCGCAAATGGCTAAGTGAAAATTCAGAAACTTCAATACCATCAATTAAAATAGAGCCTGAGGTATTACTATAAAATCTTGGGATTAAGTTTGCTAGCGTAGACTTACCTGACCCAGACTTACCAACTATTGCAACTGTTTCATTTCTAGAAATATTTAAATTAATGTTTTTTAAAACTTCACTTCCAGAACTATAAGAAAAACAAACATCTTTAAATTCAATATTGCCTTCAATAGAGGTGTCATTAACTCCATCATCATCTTCGATTTGCTCGTCTAATTGTTCAAATATTTCCTTTGCAGCAGCAAGACCTTTTTGGATAGTAATATTTATATTTGAAAGTTGTCTAATAGGTTTTGCCATCAAGCCCGCTGCAGTGAAGAAAGCCACAAAGGTCTCAGCATCTAATGAAATACCTAATTTAGAGCCTAAGGCAAAGTAAGCAACAATTGATAAAGAAATTGATACTAAAACCTGAATAATAGGTGTAGCTAGATTTCCTGTAGCTTCAAGTTTTAAATTTTGAATTTTATTTGATGTATTTGCTTCAGAAAACCTTAAATTTTCGTATTCTTCAGCATTAAAGCTTTTTATCTCAACGTGACCATCAACAGCTTCTGAAGCAATATGAGTTACATCGCCCATTGCTGTTTGTATCCTTGTAGCGAGTTTCTTAAGTCTTTTTCCTGCCACATAAACTATCAATGCTATAAGTGGAGCAGTACCAATCAATAATAAAGTTAATTTATAATTTAGAATTATCAAATAACCAAATAAACCTATTAACAAAAAGCCCTCTCTTATTAAAGTTTTTACAGCATTTGATGCTGCAGACGAGACTTGTGTTGTTGTAAATGTTATTCGATTAATAAGTTGACCAGATTGATTTGAGTCGAAGAATGATTTTGGAAGACAATGCAGCTTTTCAAAAAGCTCTGATCTAAGATCATGAACGATTCCAAAACCAACCTTTGACATGAAATAATTACCCACAAAAAAACCAACTCCTCGACCAATTGCAATTAATATTAGTGAGAGTGCTAATAATGAATTAAATGATTCTTCATCAGAATTAATATAGCTTATTATTCTTCTAATCCATTCAACAGCAGCAATATCAGCAAAAGCAAATGAAATAAACCCAACAACACTTACCAGAAAGGACCATTTGTAACGAAAGGTATAACCTAACAAACGTTTTAAATCACTTTCTTTCATTTTTCAATTGTTCTAATTTGAACCTCATCAAATCCAAATTTATTTAATAAATCCATTACAGTTATAACCCAGCCATGGAAAGCTTCAGAATCAGCAGATAATATTACAAAGTTTCCATTATTTTCAAGGTCAAATATAGCCTGTTCAATCTGTTCATTATCATTAATGTTAAGCGAGATATTATTAATTATTACAGTTCCATCACTTATTATTATAATTTCATTACTTGTTTGGACAGATTTATATTGAAATGATTCAGTTTCTGGAAGATCCAGTGACAAAAATTGTGAGTCTCCTACCTTTGAGGTTACAACAAAAAAAATAACTAATAAAAAGACAATATCAATTAGTGGAGTAATTTCTATTGAAAATGACTTTTTATTATTTGAGATGAATTTCATTTGTTAATGACATCAATAAATGTAGAAACTTTCTTCTGTAATGTTATCAATAAATATGTAACTTTCTGTTCAAAATATTTATGAAGTACTAATCCAGGAACCGCAATTAATAATCCAAATGCAGTTGTAATTAATGCTTGTGAGATACCAGCAGCTAATAAATCGGGATTTGCACCAGAAGATTCTGTCAGACCTGTAAATGCTGTAATCATTCCAACAACAGTACCAAGAAGACCTAAAAGAGGGCTTATAGTCGCAATAGTTCCTAGCATATTAAGATTTCTTTCCAAAACATACTTTACCTCAATTGCTTTCTCTTCAATTTTTGATTCTAAATTTTCTCTTTGCAAATCCTTATATTTAATACAATTAATTAACAAAAATCCAAGTGAGGAAAGGTTAGAAATCTCTAGTGATTGTTTTTCTGTTATCAAATCTTTGTTAAATAAATTTACTAGTTGATTTGATAAACCTTTAGGTGATACTAGTCTTTCTTGTAAAAACCATAATCTCTCGATTGATATAGCAATAATGAGGACACTACATGCCAATAATGGCCACATAAAAGGCCCACCAGATAAAATAAATTCACTCATTATTAAACACTATTTAATTTTGTATTAAAGAGTTTATACACCCTATCAAAAGATTTAATAAATTCATTATCATGAGTAGCTGCAATTAAAGCAATATTATTTTCTTTAGATATCTTCATTAAAACTTCTTGTATTAATCTTCCATTTTCATTATCAAGATTTCCAGTTGGCTCATCAAGAAATAAAAAATTTGGATTATTGATTATAGATCTTGCAATAGCTGTTCTTTGTTTTTCTCCACCAGAAAGCTTCCAAGGCAGATGATTTCTTCTATTGAAAATATCTAAGCTTTTCATAATATTTATAGCTTTATTTAATAATTTATCTGAATATGTTCCATTCAATTGGCTAGGTATAACAATATTTTCTACAACACTTAAATCATCAAGCAAATGATGAAATTGATAAACGAAACCATAATTATTTAATCTTAAGTCTCTTAATGTATTTGGTTTATTAAACTGGTATTCATTTTTATTAAAAAATATATTTCCTTTTGTAGGAAAATCCAGTCCAGCTAATATTTGTAAAAGTGTTGATTTTCCTGATCCAGATTTACCAGTAATTGCGAGACTTTCACCCTGATTAATTATCAAATCAATATCATCCAAAACTAACAAAGATTCTTCATCAATACTAAAAGATTTTGAAAGATTTTTACAAATAATGCTATTCATGTCTCAAAATTTGAATTGGATTAAGCTTAATAGCCTTTAAAGAAGGGATTATTGATGAAATGATGCTTATTAATAGGGTAATAATACAAATTGATAAAATTTGTGAGTAGTCAATATAGTATGGAAAGTAATTAATAAAATACGCTTCAAGGAGATTTCTATTAAGAATAAATTCTAGAAATGTAATTACATTATTTAAGTTAAAAATTAGAAAAAATCCTAATACAAGACCGGCCATCATGCCAATTATGCTTACCAAAATACCTTGAAAGAAAAAAATTAAAACTATTTGCCTTGAAGACGCTCCAATTGTCATCAATATTCCTATTTCTCTCTCTTTTGCTTTAACAGTCATGATAACCGTAGATAAAACCAAAATTGCAGCAACAATAACAATTAAAAATAGCATTAAACTAATTAAAAGCTTTTCAAATTGAATTGCTTCAAAAAGAGTTCCATGAGTAAATTTCCACGAAAATACTTCATATATATTTTTATTTGTATTAATTTTATTTACAACTTTCTTAGCAATTGAGTCAGCCTTGAATAAATCAATTGTCTTTAGTCTTATTGATTGAGTCTGATTTGCGTTCAAAAGTTTAAGCTTTTGAGCAGTTGAGTGAGATATTAAAGTTAAATATTGATCAATTTCAGTTCTCAGTTCATAGATTCCGATAATTTGCAAATTTACTGATCGTGGGTATGAACCAAGAAGTGAACTTCTAATATCTGATGTTGTAATTGTTACTATATCTCCAACATATGCTCCAAGATTTGATGCTAACAATGAACCAATGATAATTGTATTTTTTTTATCTAAGTTACTTATGTCACCAACTAACATATTGGCTGGTATTATTGACATTTGATTTTCGATTATTGGATCAATTCCAATTAAATTAATGCCTGCGCTACTGTATGGAGATGAAATTAACGCTTTCAATTCAATATATGGAGATGACTTTATTATTTGATCATAAGAATTTATGTCGCTTAGCAACTCATTATAATTTTCTATTGGTTTGTCCGATGAAATTGTTGCGTGAGGAATTACACCAAGAATTCTATTTTCAAGTTCTTTTTCAAAGCCATTCATTACTGATGTAACAACAATTAAGCTTGCAAGACCAATCATCATACCAATAACAGCTAATAATGATGTAAAGGAAAATAGCCCACCTTTATTTGATCTAAGATACTTATATCCTAGTTTTAAAGATATATTTTGCACGTACCTACTTAAGAAGTGATTTTAGTAGCTTTTCAATGTTTCCTTTATATGGAGGTCTTACTCCATCAAAAAGTTTATCAAATCCGTATCCTACTTCTTTATAAAAAGCGCGTGGATTTGAAAAGTTTTTAAACCCATCAAAAGCTTTATATCGACCCATACCTGATGGACCTACTCCACCAAAAGAAAGATCATTTTGTTGCAAGTGTGCTATTACATTGTTTACAGTTACTCCCCCAGATGAGGTCTTATTTATAAGACTTTTTTCTTCAGACTTATTATTACCAAAATAATATAATCCAAGTGGTCTATCCTTAGAATTAATTAATTTTGTTGCTTCATTGATTTCTTCATATTCAAGTATTGGTAAAAGTGGTCCAAATATTTCTTCCTGCATTATTTTCATATCATCAGTCGTGTCTGTAACTATTGTTGGAGGAATTTTATAAAATTGTTGTTGAGTAAAATCTTCATTAGATGGATTAATTTGTTCTACATTCGCACCTTTCTCGGTAGCATCTTTGAGCAAGTCCTGTAAACGATCATAATGTTTTTGATTAATAATTGATGAATAATCGTTATTATCTTTAATGCTTGGAAAAAATTCTGAAACTACATTCTTTGTTTCATTAATAAATTCTTCTTTTTTGTTTTTATGAACTACCACATAATCAGGCGCAAGACATATCTGCCCAGCATTCATAGTCTTTCCAAACATTATTCTTTTTGCAGTTGCTTTAATGTTAGCAGTTTCACCTATAATAACTGGTGACTTTCCACCTAACTCAAGCGTGCATGGTACTAAATTTTTTGAGGCCGCATTCATAACATGCTTAGCAACAGATCCACCACCTGTGTAAAGTAAATGATCAAATTTTAATTGAGTGAATGCTTCACCAACCTCAGGACCACCAAGGAATGTAGCAATTTCATTTACATCAAATGCTGCATCACATAGATTTTTTATGAGCTCAGATGTATTTGGTGTATGTTCACTTGGTTTATGCATAGCTTGGTTGCCAGCTGCAAATATGGAAACCAAGGGAGTAAAAGTTAAGTTAACAGGAAAATTCCATGGGGATATCATCCCAACAGTTCCCAGAGGCTCGTATCTTATATAAGATTTTGCTCCAAAAATACTAAAAGGAAAATTGGAGGATCTTTTCTCAACTTTAGTCCATTTATGAATATTTTTTATTGCATAATTGATTGAAGGTATTACAGAGTATACGTCAGACATTAATGACCCATCTTTAGATCTGTTACCGAAATCTTCGTTAAGTGAATCAACTAAGTGATATCTGTTATCTATTATTAATGTTTTTAATCTTTCTAAACGATCAATTCTTAGATTATTGTCCGGTGAACCATTTTTAATAAAGTGATCTTTTTGAGATATTAGGATTTTATCCATTTCATTATAAGTAGTCATAAATTCTCCTTCTTAACTCCTATCTGCTTTATCTTTATTGTTAGCATCTCTGATCAATTTTCTCATATTTTCCCAATCTTGATCAGATAATTTATCCAATTGAGAAAAAGTTCCACCACCTGTTAAATATTGACCACCATCAAGTCCAATGGTCTGTCCTGTTAAATAGTCGCAACCATCTGCCATTAAGAAGGTAGCTAAATTTTGAATTTCTGACATTTCGCCAACCCTACCAAGTGGAACTGTATTCATCATTCCGTCGTCATTATCATCAGGGTTTAATCTATCCCATGCACCTTTAGTTGGGAAAGGACCAGGTGCAATACCATTGATCTTAATTCCATATTTACCCCACTCTGCTGCCAATGATTTAGTCATAGCATTTATACCTGATTTTGACATAGCTGATGGAACTACATATGGTGAACCAGTCCATACCCAAGTTGTAAGAATATTAATTATGGAACCTTTTTTATTAGACTCAATCCATCTTTTTCCAACAGAATGAGTGATATAGAAAGTCCCATGAAATACAATATTTGCAATTGCATCAAAACCTTTATGCGAAAGATCTTTGGTCGGAGAAATAAAATTACCAGCTGCATTGTTTACTAGCCCATCTAATGGGCCTTCTTGAAAAATTGTTTCAATATAATCTTCAACATCTTTTGAAGCTCTTATATCCAAGGTTTGATAATTCACATTTGTTTTGTATTTACTTTCTATTTTCTCAGCAGTTTCTTTGAGAACATTTTCTCTTCTTCCACATATGTATAGATTTGCACCATGCGCTGCAAAATGATTAGCCATCTCTTTCCCTAAACCAGTTCCTCCTCCGGTTATTAGAATGCGTTTATTATTTAGCAAGTTATCTTTAAACATATTTATCCTCATTTAATAATGTCAATAATAGCATCAGCCCAAAGATCTGAGTAATTTAATGATTTTACATAATCTAAATTTTCACCGCCCTCTTCCTTAAATAAGTCTTGATATTCATCACCAATCTCAATAATTGTCTCAAGACAATCAGCTGTGAAAGCAGGAGAAAATACTAAAATATTGTTGTTACCGTCTTTTGGCATAGATTTTAATACTTCGTCTGAAAAAGGTGTAAGCCATTTATTTGTTAATCTAGATTGATAAGAAACAATATAATTCTTTGGGTCTATATTTAATTTAGAGGCCAATAGTTTAGTTGTTTCATATGTTGTAGCTTTATAACAAAATTTATTATCTTCAGTAATTCTTGTCTCACAATTATGATCTTTACACATTGAGTCTGGATAAACATTATCAACATGACTATTTGGAACACCATGATAACTAAAAATAACCTTATCATAAGAATGGATATCAAACTCTTCAGCTTTTTCAATCCATGCATCAATAAACTTTTCATTATCATAGAACTGATTTATGAAATTTATTTTTGGTACAACCCACTTTTTTGAGATAATTCTAGCAACTTCCTCATAAACTGATCCTGTTGTTGCAGCTGCATAATGAGGGAATAGAGGTAAAACAATTAATTCATCTGGATTATTAGCAAGAATTTTATTTAATACATCCTCAATAGAAGGATTTTGATATCTCATTGCAAATTCAACCTGATAGGTTGGTAATTTAGACCTTAATTTTTCTGTAAGCTTCATTGTATTATGAAGAAGTGGGGATCCTAGGTCTGCGTCCCATACTTGCTTATATATTTTTGTTGATGAAAAAGATCTAATTGGACAAATAATAAAATTTACAAGAAAAAATCTTAATATTGGATTTATATTTATAACTCTTCCATCCATCAAAAATTGTCTTAGATATTTGAATACACTAAAGTATGACGGATAGTTAGGAGTTCCTAAGTTTACAATCAATAATGCTTTCTTCATTTCTATTTAATATTTTTAATTTTTGGATGTGTAATTATAAATAATATTAACGTAATACATAAGATTGAACTGAAATAATACAAGTATGAGGGATTTAACGCATATATTGGCATTGCTATAAAAGGAGTTGTCATATGACCTATTGGAATAACTGAACCAAGGTAACCCGCTGCGGTGCCTTGATTTTCTGGGCTTTGTGCAATTGAAAGAGATGACGCAAGTGCTGGTCTTGTCATTCCAAATCCAATTCCTAGTAATATTACTGACAAATAATATATTGAAATGGATTGTAAAAATGCCATTGTAAAGTATGAAAATATAAGAGTTAATGTACCAAATAATAAAAGATTAAAATTATTAATTGGAAAGGCGTCTGTAAAAAAATACTGGCTAGCAATAGTAGAAATAGCCAATAGAGTAAATGTCATACTTATAAGAATAGGAAGATCATCAAGATAACTAAAAAGATCTGTTATATAAAATCCTATGGACTGTAATAAAGATGCCTGACACAAACTCAAAACAGCTGCTACAGATAAAAAAGGCCAAATGTTTTGTGAATACCACTTGGTTTTACTTTTATCCTCATGTTTCTTATACGATCGATCTGATGGTTCAAGATTAAAATAAATACCAATTGCTGCAATCATTGCAAGAAATGAAAATAAATAAAAAGGTGTTTCTTTAGTAATTAAAAATAAAAAGCCTCCTACAAGAGGTCCAACAACTGTTCCCACAAGAAAACTAGACTCCATTCTTGCAAATTTAACAGTTCTTTTTTCTCTGGAGGTTATATCTGCTACATATGCAAATGATGCAGGTCTCGTAGCAGAACCCAGCAAACCATTTATTAATCTTCCCAAAATTAATGCAGGAAATAATAATGTTAAATTTAAAATATTTTTTTCAACTAAAAATAATGGGGTTATAAGAGCTATTAAAGAGACTGCATATCCAATTAATCCAAGAATAGCAATATTTCTTCGACCATATCTATCACTAGCTCTTCCCCAAAAAGTACTTGTTAAAGCCCATGCCAAAGCAGATATAGCAAAAATTGATGAGGTTTGAACTTCTGAGAGTCCTAAATCTCTTGCCAAAGGAGGAACTAATACAAATACAAAAGACTGTCCTAATCCAACTGTAAAAAGTCCAAACTTTAACCATGAAGAACCAGTAAAGTTCATTACTAAAGATTTTTTATACCAATAGCATCTCTAATTTGAGAAATTTTTTGTTTAGCAATAATTCTTACTTTTTTTGAACCGTCGCTAAGCAAGTCATTGATAATATTTTTATCTGATATGTAATTTTCATAAGATTCTCTAATAGGGGTTAATTCTTTATTTATGGATTCATAGAGAAGTTCTTTTGCTTCACCCCAAGATATGCCTTCAGTATATGATTTTTTAAGATCCTCAATTTCTTTCTTAGGTGCAAAATATTTGTATAAGCTGAAAACTGTACAATTAGATGGATCTTTGGGTTCACCAGGCTCTAAAGAATTTGTAACTATTTTCATGATAGATTTCCTTAAATTTTTTTCTGACTCTAGCAATGGAATAATATTTCCATATGACTTGCTCATTTTTCTTCCATCTAGTCCTAAAACAGTTTTATCTTTATCTTGAACAATTGGTTCGGGTATCGTCAATAAGGGTTTATACAAATAATTAAACCGAGATGCTATATCTCTTGTCATTTCCAAGTGTTGAATCTGATCAGATCCAACAGGAACATGTGTTGAATCAAACATTAAAATATCAGCAGCCATCAAAACAGGATATGAAAAAAGACCCATATTAATGCCTTTATCTGGATCATTTTTATTAATAGATGCGGCTTTATAAGCATGTGCTCTATTCATTAGGCCCTTGGCTGTGATGCAATTAAGTATCCAGTTAAGTTCCAGAATTTCTGGTACATCTGATTGTTTGTAAAAAAATGATTTTTTAGTATCTAGTCCAGAAGAAAGCCATGCCAATGCAATTTTTTCAACTGATTCACTAATTTGATTAGGATCATTATTTTTAATAATAGAGTGATAATCTGCTAAAAAGAAAAAGGATTCATCTGAAGAGCTTGCCATTTCAAGTGCTGGACGGATTGCGCCAACATAGTTACCAATATGAGGTATGCCTGTTGTAGTGATACCTGTTAGAATTCGCTTTTTCATCTAGTATAATTATAAACTTCAAAAAAGAATATTGTGGAAAGTAGTCAAGATTTATTTAAAGAGTTAGAAAATGCTGAAAAGCTTTTTTCTGATGGCTCTATTAAGAATGGTCAAAAAATAATTAAAAATGTTATATCAAAAACTAAATCATTACCCAGTACTCCAAATAAACTTAGACATAAAATCAACTCACTAATCAGTAAGTCTAGATATTTTGATGAAATATCATCTTTTGCAACTAACCCTAAAAGGTTCGAGCTTATTTCTGAAATAACAAAAATAATAGATAGCTCATCAACAAATTTAAAAAAGCGTGCTCATAAAATAAATAAAATCCAAGCTAAATGGCAATTATTAGATACATCAGGTAGACCTGCAACAAAAAAACAATGGCTTGAATTTAATAGTTTAACAAATGAAGCATGGGAGCCTTGCAAAGAATATTTCGATGAAATCAAGGAAATCAAAATTAACAATGCTAATAAGCGTGAAAACATTATCTATCAAACCAAAGTCTTTGTAGAGAAACATAAAAAAAAATGGCCTGAATATAAGGAATTAGTTGTATTTATTAGAAAAATTTCTTCCGAATGGCAAAAATATGCTCCTGTCTTAGATGAGGATTATAGAAATTTAAAGAGTGAGTATTCAAATGTAAAAAAACCCATAATAGATGAACTTAGAAAATATGAAAATATTAATAAACAAAAAAAACAGGAACTTATAAAAAAAGTTTTAGAAATAAACGATGCTGACAATGAGATGTGTATAAATAAATTTATAAAATTAAAAGATCAGTGGAAAAATATTGATTCAGCTGGAAAGAAAGAAGATAAAACTCTTTGGGATGAATTTAACAAAAAGGCTGATAGATTTTTTACTGAAAAGAAAAACATAGAAGCAAAAGAAATAAAAATACTTTTAAGATTAAATGAAGACTTGATTAATAGCAAAAAAACAGTTCCAGAGATTCAAAAGGAATTAAATAATTTAAAAAATCTAGATAATACAAAAGAATTTAAACTTCTAAATGTAAATATTCAAAAGGAGCTAGAAAAAGAAAAATTAATAAAAAGGAACAATAAAATCAAATCCTATGAAAATATATTTAATATTTTAATGAAAACTTGTGATATTTCTGTAGCACCAAAAATAATTCAACCCTCCTTAGAATTATCTAAAAAAAATAGCAAATCTAATTCAAATGAGCTTTTATACTCATGTTTGAGACTTGAAATGATGTCAGGAATTAAAACAAATAAAAAAGATCAACATCTTATAGATAGAATACAATTAGAACTTTTAGAATCAAAATTTAATAAATCTAAAAAAATTATTCCAAACGATATGGATATGATACTTATTCATTTTATTGAGAATTTTTCTAGCAAGGATTATGAATCACTCGATATGAATATTTGGCCAAGAATAAGTAAATGTATTGAGGTACTAGTTTAGTTTTGAATATTTAATTTTTTCAAAACTTCTTTATGTTTTCTTTCTGAGAGTCTATATCTAAAAAAAATAACTAGAGGAATAATCATAAGTATAGCAGTGATTGGACCTTGTATAAAAGCAAGGGTATAAGCTTGTTCTGCAGTATGATTTAATCTATCGAAGTTAATAAAGTTTAAAACTTGACCTGCAAAAAATGAACCCAGACCTGCATTTAGTTTTTGCATAAACCCTACAGTAGCAAATAATATTCCCTCTTGACGTTTGCCACTATAAAGCTCAACTTCATCTGCAATGTCGCCAACCATTGAGTCTCTAACCATTATTCCTACAATATTAAATGTAATTAGAAAAAACAAAATAAATCCAATGAAAAATACTAGCTGTGTTGTACCTTTATCAGGTGTAAGGCCTAAATTAAAAAATATGAAAGCCGCTGGTGATAATAGGCCTACAAGCCCAATTGATAAAAGAACTACATTTCTTTTATCAAATATTTTTACCATTCTTGGTGCAAGATAGAATGCAAATAATGTTGAGACTAAATAAATTGGAATAAAATACTGTATTTGCGTAGCTTCAAATTCCCAGAAATATGTATTGACAAATAGTGTTAAAGTATTTGCTAATCCCCAAGATAAAGATAAAAATAAATTTCCAAAGAAAAATACTAAAAACGAACTATTGCCAACTGCAATTTTTAATTCAGAAAAAATATCTTTTATTGATACAGAACCAGACCATTTAGATAATGAAATAATATCATTCTTCGTAGTAAAGGTTGAATATAAAACAGTAATTGCCATAACAAATGCTCCAGTTAATGCAAATGGCAACCAAGCATCTGGATTTAATTGACCTTGAGGATATTCAGTAGTAGATGTAAAAAAAAGTCCATATGCCAAAAAAGCATTACTTAGTCCTGCAACCCAAGAAATCATTTCACGCCATGACATTAATAGCGTTCTATCTTCATAATTTTTTGTTATTTCACCTCCAAGCGCTCTATGAGGAATATCAAATAAGGTCATTCCAATTCGTGTGATAATTGTAAATAAAGTCATCCATATAAATAAATCATTTTGAGACATGTCCCATTCTTGTCTTGGAGCAAATAGGAAGATATATCCTATTGAAATTGGTATGAATGAAATAAACATATAAGGATGTCTTCTACCTAAAAATGATTTTGTTCTATCTGAAATTGTTCCCATTAGGGGGTCTGTAACAGCGTCTACACATAATGCGATAAATATAGCTAATCCTGCTAAGCCTGGATTTAATCCAATAATATTGCTATAAAAAAATAGTAAAAAAAATGTAAAGGTATCAGTTTTAATTCCATTCGGAATGGCACCAATAGAATAATTAATTTTAAATTTAATTTTAAGCATATTTAAATCTGTTTAAGATTTAAGATGAGAAAGTAAATCATCTTTGAATTGAGTAAATACTGGCAATTCAATTAAATGTCGCATATCAGAAATAACTTTTAGCTTGCTATTATTGATTAGATTATTCATTTTATAAGCATTCTTTACCTTGATTAGTGGATCTTCTTTGCCGTGAATAATTAAAGTTGGGACATCAATTGATTTAACCTTATCTAGTCTATTTTTTGAACCAAGAATAGCATTTATTTGTCTACCAAAACCAGTATCATCTGTACCACCTTTTTTGCTTCTTTCGATAGATTCTTCAATATCTTTATAGAAGTCTTCTGTATTTAAGTCTGTGCCTTCATATCCAATTTCTTTAAAAATCTTTCGAGTTCTATTAATTCTTGTTTCTATTGAATCATTTGGATTTTTGGTTCTTTCTAATAAAAGTTTTCTAACTTTTCTACTTGGGCCATTCAGTGGTGACGGTGTAGAAGCGGTAGATGCTATTAGAGTAAATGTTTTAATTCTGTCAGGATTATTTGAGGCAAGGATTTGAGCTATCATTCCACCCATTGATATTCCTAAAAGATGAGACTTATCAATACCCAAGCTGTTTAAAACCATAAGTGCATCAATTGCCATATCATCAATTGTATATTCTGGTTTAATGGGTAATCGTAAGTAGTATTTGATATAACTTCTTACAATTGTTTTATCTCTATTGTTATCACTAAATGAATCAGAATTTATTCTAGATGACAGACCAGTATCTCTATTATCAAAAACAATAGGTCTAAATCCATTATCAAGCAAGAATTCTATTAAATGAGGTGGCCAATTAACAAGCTGTCCACCAAGCCCCTGAACAAGCAATATAGGATCACCATCAATTGGACCATAATCTCTATAAAATATTTCAACGTCACCATTTTTAGCAATGCCTTCTTCAAAACTATACATTTCCGAGTTAATAAACATAATTTGTAGTAAAAATACTGATTTATAAAAACGCACTTATTCTATCTTTAATATTTTGTCTCATTGATCCCCAAAAGAGCATAACATCAAAAGAATGTAAGTCGCCGTTGAAATATTTCATTTTTTCAAAACTTTTTATAAGAGGTCCTCTTGCCTCTAATAAACCAGATGTCTTGTTTATTGAGGTGCTGAATTCTTGAAGCCTTGTAAGACCAATTGACTTTTCAGCACCAGTATAATGCAATGAAAGTGTATCCGCAAAATCATAGTTATTAGATTTATTAATTATTGATTTATTTTTATCGTCTTTGTACCAATTAGAGTCATTTGTCCATGAGAATGGATTTGTTGAAACTAATTTTTGATTCATGATCTCTGCAGACCAACCACTAGGTTTCCAGAATGGAGTTTTTTCTCTATTTCTTTTAAAGCCCTCAACAACACTGCACCATGAAATAATACTATTAATTTCATTGTATGAGGACGTCCTATTAATATTAGGAAAAAGCTCATTAAAATAATTTTCAGGAATTACATAACCTATTGAGTATGCACATATAAATCTTTTTTGTATTTCTCTGTTATCTATTCTTCTATTAATTAATCTATTTGCGTGAAGAGCACCTTGACTATGACCAGCTATAATAAATGGTCTTTCCTTATTATATTTTTCAATAAAATAATCAAACGCATTTTCAATATCCATATAAGCTACATCAAGCGCTTTTTGACCATTATCATTTTTATCAAAAAAAGAAAAATATGTTGCTTGTCTATATTCAGGTGCAAATATATTACAGGACTCATTAAATACACTTGCCTGATTACCTAACATTATCTCTGTCCTTTCATATGCAGATCTTTTTTTACTCATATCTGAGTTCCAAATTTTTTCATAAAAACCTGTTGGATGAATATAAAAAACATCAACAATATTTCCAGACTTTTTAACATCAAATGAATTATCAGGCACATAAAACTGTTGACCATCTTTATCAGGAAAAGCTACCCAATTAGATGGATCAGAATAGTCTGGAGGTACAGGAATATCACTATCGTTAAAGTCAATTTCTGGTTGAACAAGCTCTAAGAACTTATGAAAGTAGTTATCACTCATTTATTAATCTATATATATATTGATTTTTTTGGTTTTTGAAAAAGCTTTTTAACCATTGGAGTAAAAAATTCCAAATCGAGAGTATCATAATCAGGATCAAAACTGTTTTGATCATAATTCTCACAAAATTCCTTACAACTTTCAAAAAATGGATTATCTGAATATTGGTCTCGCATGTTTTTATCCAAACCAAGAAATTCAAAAAAATAATAGCCTTGAAAAATACCATGATGCTTGACTATCCAATGATTTTCTTCGGAAACAAATGGTTCAAGAATGGTAGCAGCTAGCTCTGCATGATTAGCTGGTGCTAAGTTATCTCCAATATCATGAATTAAAGCACAAACAACATATTCTTCATCTTTGCCATCACGGTAAGCTCTTGTTGCGCATTGAAGGGAGTGAGTAAGTCTGTCTACTATAAAGCCACCATAATCGTTTTCGAGCATTTTTAGATGGGATAAAACCTTATCAGCAAGATGATCATAATCAGAAGCATTACTTTCTGCGATTATTGCATAATCTTCTGCATCACCATTTTTCATTTGAGTAAATTTAGCTCTGTTCGTAGACATAAAAAAATTATATCTTAAAAAGATAAGAATAATTAGAGTTTAATAATTTTATTTGTTGCTGATGCTTGTGCAATTAAAACATTATCTTGATAGAGTTCACAAGTTGAGAAAACAATAGAATTACCCTCTCTAATTATTTTACTTTCAGCAATAGTAAGCTTATTTGGTTTACATGATTGCAAAAATTTAATATTTAAATCTAGTGTTAAAGGTATATTTTTTCCGTTAGATTTATACATTATGAACTGTGACATTGATGCATCTAACATACCAGATACAAATCCACCTTGAATGATTGTTCCATTAGAATGAGTTAATGTTTTAGATGGCATGAATTCTAAAACCCAAATATTTTCTTTCTCTTTTATGTAAGCATTTTGAAACCCCAATATTTCGAGAAATTCTGGGACTTCTTTAAAA
The DNA here is from genome assembly GCA_902528875.1 of uncultured SAR86 cluster bacterium. GTDB lineage: Bacteria > Pseudomonadota > Gammaproteobacteria > Magnimaribacterales > D2472 > SAR86A. The sequence goes on from CABZTX010000019.1 coordinate 17,060, forward strand.
ATTTTTTTAAAATTTATTTCCATATTTAATTG
>CABZTX010000020.1 GCA_902528875.1 uncultured SAR86 cluster bacterium
AAAAATCCATACTATTTTGTTACAGTTGCTGATGAAAGGAAGCCTAGGGACGGTTCTTTTATTGAAAGACTAGGTTTTTTTAATCCAACCGCAAAAGGTCAAGAAGAGAGACTAAGAATTGATTTAGACAAACTTCAGGAATGGGTTGAAAAAGGCGCCCAGTTAAGTGAAAGAGTTCAATCTCTCGTTAAAGAGGCAAATCTTTCTCCAGAAGAATATGCCGCTAAGCTAGAGGCAAAAAAAGCAAAAGCAGCTGCAAAAAAAGCGGCTATTGCTGAGAATCTTGCTAAAGAGGCTGCAGATAAAGCAGCAGAAGAAGCACCAGCTGAGGAAGAAGCTCCTGTTGAGGAGGAAGTACCAGCAGAAGAAGCACCAGCTGAGGAAGAAGCACCAGCTGAGGAAGAAGCTCCTGTTGAGGAGGAAGTACCAGCAGAAGAAGCACCAGCTGAGGAAGATGCACCTGAAGAAAAAAATCCTTCAGAAGATGAGAAAAAATAGTTTAATCTGTATTGGAACTATTGGAAGGCCTAAAGGTCTTAAGGGAGAATTTTTTTTAAACTCTTTCTGCAATCCTGCAGAAAATATCATAGATTATATTGAAGATATCAAAATTAATGATGAGGAGTTAAAGTTACAATATATTAAGAAAAATAATACGAAATTTCTTTCGAAGATTATGAATATAGATGATTTAGATACCATTAAAAGCTATACAAACACCAAATTATTTATTTCATCTGATAATTTACCAATTCTATCTTCAGATGAGATTTATTGGCATCAACTCACTGGAATGAATGTTTTTGATATCAATCAAAATGAATTATTAGGAAAGGTTAGTGGATTAAATAACTTTGGTTCAACTGATTGCTTAATTATTCATCCTACAAATGATTCAATTGATGACAAAGAAAGAATAATTCCTTTTATACGAGAAACTTTCATTAAAAAAATTGATCAAGAGAAAGAAATTATAGAAGTTAATTGGCAAAAAGATTACTAATATGAACATAAATATATTAACAATATTTCCTGAAATATTTGAAATCTTAAAATTTGGAGTTGTATCAAGATCTATAAGAAATAAAATCCTATTTATTAATTCATTTGACATAAGAGCTAACTCTGTAAATAAACACAAACAAGTTGATGCGAAGCCATACGGAGGAGGAGAAGGAATGGTTATGATGGCTGAACCTATTATCAAAACTCTTAAGAAGATAGATAAAAAAAAAAGAGGCTATGTAATATATCTTTCTCCTCAAGGAAAAAAATTGAATCAGAAAAAAATTATTTCAATGTCAAAGCTAAAAAACATAACTCTTATTTGTGGAAGGTATGAAGGTATTGATCAAAGAATCATTGATAAATATGTTGATGAAGAAGTATCAATAGGTGATTTTGTTCTAAGTGGAGGTGAATACGCAGCAATATGTCTAATAGATGCAATTTCTAGACATATGCCAGGCACTCTTGGTAATAAAGAATCATATCGAAAAGATACTTTCTCTAATGGTTTGCTCAAAGGGGATGTTTATACAAAACCAGAAGTATTTGAATCAATGAAAGTACCAGAGGTTCTAATGTCTGGAGATCATAAAAAAATTGAAGCTTGGAGATCAGAGAAAGCTTTAATTAAAACATTTCTTAAAAGACCAGATTTGCTTCAAGATATTAAATTGACAAAAAAACAAAAAAAACTCTTGGAAGAATGGTCATCTAACGCTATCCTATAGCCCATTTTAGGCGAATATTATGAGTGATAACAAAGATAATAAGAAGAAAGGTTTTTTTTCTAAATTATTTGCAGGTTTTGGATCTTCTAAAGCATCTAAAGCAGAAGAAAGCTCGTCAAATAATTTAAATGATATTCCATCGAAAACTGCTCTAAATAAGATGAAAAAGGCTGATATAGTATCAGTTGCAAAAGAACATGGACTTGTATTAGATATTAGTTTAACAAAAGCGAAGTTATTAGAGGAATGGGAAATTTATTTTGAAAAATCATTTGTACCAAGTGCTGTTGATGACGCAGCAACATCAATGGCAGAATCTGCTGCAGGAGCTGTAGAGGAAGCACCAGTTGAGGAAGCAAAGGAAGAAGTAGTTGCAGAAGCAGTCAAAGAAGCACCAGTTGAGGAAGCAAAGGAAGAAGTAGTTGCAGAAGCTGCAGATGAAGCAAAGGAAGAAGTAGTTGCAGAAGCATTCAAAGAAGCACCAGTTGAGGAAGCAGAAGAAGCAAAGGAAGAAGTAGTTGCAGAAGCAGTAAAAGAAGCACCAGTTGATGAAGCAAAGGAAGTAGTAGTTGCAGAAGCTGCAGATGAAGCATCAGTTGAGGATGAAGCATCAGTTGAGGATGAAGCTCCATCAGAGAAGGAAGTTAAAATTTCTCTAGATGAACAATCCCCAGCTCAAATAATTAATTCCTTTGAATCTAAACAAATGAAATCTGACATTCCTGAATTTAGACCTGGTGACACAGTTGTAGTTTCGGTAAGAGTTAAAGAGGGAGATAGAACAAGACTTCAAGCCTTTGAAGGTGTAGTAATGGGTGTTAAAAAAGCTGGGTTAAATTCATCATTTATTGTAAGAAAAATATCTAGTGGTATCGGCGTTGAAAGAACATTCCAAACACATAGCCCAATGATAGATTCCATTAATGTAAAAAGAAAAGGTGACGTTCGTCAAGCAAAATTATTTTACCTTAGAGAAAGATCAGGTAAATCTGCAAGAATAAAAGAAAGATTAGAATAAGATGAATGACAAAAGTAAAGAAGATCAATATCTAGGGTCTTTCTTTAATTATCTTGTCATTGAGAAGGGTCTTTCATCAAACTCAATAAAAGCATACAAAATAGATATTAAAAAATTTTTATTATGGTTGTCTCTCTCAAACAAACCTTCTTTTAAAAATATTTGTGAATCTGATTTAAATGAATACATAGCATATATGTTTAAAAATAAACTTAGTAGTTCATCTGTTAATAGAAATATCTCATCTATAAAAGCTTTTTATTTATTTTTAATTAAAAGAAAAATAATTATGATTTCGCCTGCAGCTGAAATTATTACTCCTAAACAAGAAAGATATCTACCTACATCAATGTCAGAACAAGAAGTAGAAAAATTACTTAATAGCCCTAAATCGTCAATTAGAATTGAAATAAGGGATAAAGCTATGATTGAAATGCTATACGCAACTGGTATGAGAATCTCTGAATTGGTTAATTTAAAATTAAATAATGTTGATATCAATAGATGTGTTGTAAAAGTTTTGGGAAAAGGATCAAAGGAAAGATTAATACCTTTCGGTGAAAATGCATTAGAAGCATTAAACTTATACCTAAATATTAGACCAAGCTCAAATTCTAAAGAAGTTTTCTTGTCAAATAGAAAAAGGAGATTATCAAGAGTAACTTTTTGGCAAAGAATCAAGACTTATTTAAAAAGAGAAAACCTAAAATTATCAATATCACCTCACACTCTAAGACATGCATTTGCAACTCATCTTTTAAACAGAGGTGCTGATTTGAGATCTGTTCAGCTTTTATTAGGTCATAGTGACTTATCTACTACTCAAATATATACTCATATTGCAAAACAAAGATTAAGTGATGTATTAAAAAAACATCATCCAAGGGGCTAATATGATTAAAAGTTACTTTTTGGCTATAACTTTAATTTTTTCTTTAGGCTCAATTTCTGAGGAATTCTCTAATTTTAGTGAAAAAAGAAAAATTGAATATATTAAAAATCAAATTTCTCTAATTCTCCCAGAAGGGTCAAGCATTGTGTCGGTAGAAAAATCTGAATTTCCTGGCATTTATAAAGTGTTTTATGGCGATGTACAACCAATTTATGTTTCTGAGGAGGGCACATATTTTATTTATGGAAATATGTTCAAAATAAAATCAAAAAGTTTGATGACTGGAGGAAATGAGGCAGGAGCAACATATACCAATTATCCTGTCATAGAAAATATCACCGACCTAGATGTAGCCAAAAGAAGATTATCTTTAATGAAAGATATAAAAAAAGAGGGACTAATAAGTTTTGAGGCTGAAGATCAAATATTCGATATAACTGTTTTTACAGATGTTGATTGCGGCTATTGTCGAAAATTACATAAGCAAATCAGAGAATATAATAATTTAGGAATAAGTATTAGATATGCTGCATTTCCTAGATCAGGCTTGGGATCTGAAACATTTACAAAAATGGTAGGTGCATGGTGTTCAGAGGATACAAAAACAGTTTTAACCAGTTTGAAAGATGGAAAAGAACCAAGACTTGAATTTTGTGAATCTCAACCTGTAGCAAAACATTATGCTATTGGAAAAAAATTAGGTATTACAGGCACTCCTGCAATTATTACAAATGATGGTGAACTTTTGCCTGGATATTATTCACCACAAGATTTGCTAAAAAAACTAAAAAGTTAAAAATGAATAATTTAAGAATAGGAATATGTGGATGGGGGAACGTTGCTACTGGTCTTTTCAAAACCCTTCAAACCAATGCAGGAGAAATAAAAAAAAGAAGTAATCTGGAGATTGAAATTATTGCAATAGGGGCAAGACGAGATAATCCAAAATGTGATCCTGGTAATACAATTATAGAAAGAGATATCTTTAAAATTATAGATTATGACATTGACGTTGTTGTTGAGCTTATTGGAGGTATTGATGTTGCTCGAGATTTAATTATCAAATCTCTCAATGCTAAAAAGCATATAATTACTGCTAATAAAGCGGTCATATTTAATCATGGAGATGAGCTTTTTAGTATTGCAAACAAAAATGGGGTAAAGTTACTTTATGAGTCTTCTGTTTGTGCAGGCACACCAATTATCAAACTTCTTAATCAGGAGCTAGCTGCAAGTAAAATTTCAAAAATTTCAGGTATGCTTAATGGCACCTCTAATTATATTTTATCGAATATGGAAGAGGGAATGGAATTTGAGCCAACTTTAAAGCTAGCTCAAGAAAAGGGATATGCAGAACCTGATCCAACATTTGATATTGAAGGTACAGATGCTGCACACAAAATAGGTATTTTGTCTTCACTTGCCTTTGGAAGTGCTTTGCCTCCAAAAGATTTTCATATTGAAGGCATCAATGAAATTCATAAAGATGACTTTAAATATGCCTATGAAATGGGTTATACAATTAAACATCTTGCAATTGCAAAATTAACAAATAATTCAATTGATTTAAGAGCACATCCGTCTCTTGTGAAGCTTCATTCATATCTTGCTAGTCTAAAAGGAGTTAGGAATGGTATTGAAATAGAAACTGACTTGTTAGGTACTCTTCATATTGCAGGATCAGGAGCCGGACAGGAAGCTACCGCTTCGGGTGTTATTTCTGACTTAATTTATCTATCAGATTCAAAAATTCAAGAAGTAAATAATAATACTGAGAGCAGTGGGCATATTAATTTTATTGATTTAGACTTTCAATATTATTTTTATATCGAAGCTAGTGATTTATCTGGTGTGATGGCTTCTATTTCGTCTATTTTTGCAAATAAAGATGTCAGTATTGAATCAATAAGTCAAAAAGAAAATCTTAATAATGACTTAGTGCCAATTATAATTATCACAGACCCTTTTAAAGAAAAAGATCATCAAGAAATAGTTGATAAATTATTGAAGCTGGATTCAGTAAATAAAATAAGATCAATTAGGATCGAACCACAATAAAATGTTATTTCATAGCACAAGGGGTATTGATAAAAAAAAGACCTTTCAAGAGGTTTTGATGCAAGGTCTTGCAGATGATGGCGGTCTATTTATGCCTGATTATTGGCCTCAGGTTGACTTGAAAGAGATGAAAAATCTTGAATCTTTTGTTGATGTTGCAAAGTATATAGTTCCTTTGTTTACAAAATCATCTTTTGATGATGATGAGGTAATAAAAATGCTTGATGAGACTTGGCATGATTTTGAAGATAAAAATTTACTAAGAATTCATAATATAAACGACTCTATTGATATCCTAGAATTATTCCACGGACCCACAGCTGCTTTTAAAGACTTTGGACTTCAGCTCGCTGCAGCTTTCTTTAACAAATCACTTAAAAGACAAAATAAAACTGCAATTGTTTTTGGAGCAACATCTGGCGATACTGGTTCCGCTGCAATAGATGCATGTAAAAACTTTGATGCAATAAAAAGCTTTATCTTAATACCTGATGGGAACATGTCCGATATACAGAGAAAACAAATGACAACTGTGGATCAACAAAATGTCTTTGCAATTCTTGTAAATGGCACTTTTGATGATTGCCAGGATATAGTTAAAGAGGGATTTAAAACAAGGTCTTTTTTAAAAAAAGATCAATATCTTCTTGCAGTAAATTCAATAAATTGGGTACGAATAATTGGGCAAATTTGTTATTATTTTTATGCTGCTCTAAGTATTAATAAGTTATCTGAACCTCTAAACTTTTCTATTCCAACTGGCAATTTTGGAAATGTTTTTGCTTGTTATTCTGCACATAAAATGGGAATGCCTTTAGCGAAAATTGTTGTTGCTGTTAATAAAAATGACATATTACAAAGATTTTTCAATAATAATGATTATTCCAAATCTGAGGTATTTGAAACAATATCACCAAGCATGGATATTAGCGTCGCTAGTAATTTCGAGCGTTTAATATATGATTTTTTCCTAGATAGAGATGAAAATAAGTGTTCCAAGATGTACACTGATTTTCCAAGCAAACCAATTCAAATGGATGAGTCAATATGGAAAAAATCACTAGATTTATTTTTTAGTTATACTGTTAATGACGAATCAACCTTTAATTGTATTAATAAATTTTCTGATCAATATAACTATTTAATGGACCCACACACTGCTGTTGCAGCAGAAGCAGTTTTAAATAATTCAAACGATCTTAAAAATAAAACAGTAATTTTATCTACTGCACATCCTGCAAAATTTCCAAATGTTTTTGAAAAAATTAATAAAGAAATTTCTCATATACCTAACTCAATTAAAAATGTTCTGCATAAAAAAGAAATAGCTAACAAACTAAATGCATCAAAAAAAGAAATTTTTAGTTTTATTGAACAAAATAATTAAACTAATGGATAGTCAGGAAATTAAGCTAAATATCAATAATCTTGAAGAAAGGTTAGATGAAATTGAAAATAGTGTTCTTAATATTGGAGCTAAAGAAGCAAGACTCAAAGAAATAGAGAATCAATTATCTCAAAAAGAAACATGGTCAGATTTAGACTTATCCCAAAAGCTCAATAAGGAAAAAACGTCTATTGATAAAACATTAGAATCATTTAGAGATGTAAAAAATAAACTTTCTGATTGCAGCTTGTTATTACAAATTGCGAACGAAGATGACGATGATTCTCCTTTACAAGAAATAATAGATGATTTAACAAAAATTAAATTAAAAATTGAGGAATTTGAATTTAACAAGATGTTTTCAAATAAAATGGATTCAGCTTCAGCATACATTGAAATTCAATCTGGTTCTGGAGGTACTGAAGCTCAGGATTGGGCTGAAATGCTTTACAGGATGTATTCAAAGTGGTCCGAAAGCAGAGGATTTGAAACCAAGGTCGTAGACATATCTCATGGAGAGGTTGCTGGAATTAAATCAGTTTCTATTCATATCATTGGTGATTATGCTTATGGTTGGCTTAGAACAGAAACAGGCATACATAGATTGGTAAGGAAATCTCCCTTTGATTCTGGAAATAGAAGACACACTTCGTTTGCATCTGTTTTTATTTCTCCAGAAATTGATGAGTCCATTGAGATTAGTTTAGATAAGTCAGATATAAGAACTGATACATATAGAGCTTCCGGAGCAGGAGGGCAACATGTTAACAAAACAGATTCTGCAGTTAGATTAACTCATATTCCAACTGGAATTGTAGCTCAATCTCAAAGTGATCGCTCACAACATAAAAATAAAGAAAGTGCATTAAAACAATTAAAATCTAAGTTATACGAGTTAGAATTACAAAAGCAGAATGAAGAACAGCAGTTACTGGAGGATAGCAAGTCTGATATTGGTTGGGGAAGTCAAATAAGATCTTATGTGTTAGATCAATCTAGAATTAAAGATTTGAGGACCAATTTTGAAACTGGAAACACTAATGCGGTTTTAAATGGAGATTTAGATGATTTTATGAAATCATCACTAAAGGCAGGTGTATAAATGGATAATGATAATTTAGGTGGCGAAAAAGCTTTACTTGAAGAAAGAAGAAAAAAATTAGATCAGCTTAGAGATAAAGGATCTGCATATGGTAATTCATTCAAACCCCAAAACAGAGCTCAAAAACTCCATGAAGAATTTGGCCAATTTTCAAAAGATGAGCTTGTAAAAAAAGATATAAAAAATATATCTATTGCTGGTCGAATTGTTCTCAAGAGAGTCATGGGTAAAGCTAGTTTTGCAACTTTAAGAGATTCCTCTGGCGACATTCAAATTTATGTTACAAAAAATAATGTTGATGATAGTGTTTATGAGGATTTTAAAACATGGGATCTTGGAGATATCGTTGGCATATCAGGTAAATTGTTTAGAACTCAAAAGGATGAACTAACTATTGATGTATGGGATCTTGAAATGATCACAAAATCATTAAGACCAATGCCAGAAAAATTTAAAGGATTAACTGATATCGAAGCCAGATATAGACAAAGGTATTTAGATTTAATGACAAACACTTCTTCAAAAGAGGTTTTTATAAAACGAACCAAGATCATTGATTCAATGAGAAAAATAATGAATAAAGTTGGATACTTAGAAGTTGAAACACCAATGATGCATCCTTTGGCCGGTGGAGCAGTTGCAAGACCATTTGTAACTCAGCATAACGCACTTGGGCAAGATCTTTATTTAAGGATTGCTCCTGAATTATATTTAAAAAGACTTTTAGTTGGTGGTTTTGATAAAGTATTTGAAATCAATAGAAGTTTTAGAAACGAGGGCCTTTCTACAAAACATAATCCAGAATTCACAATGATGGAATGGTATGAGGCATATGCAAGTATGAAGGATCAAATGAATCTTACTAAAGAGATTATTTTAAATGCTGCCTCTGCCGCAGGATGTAAATCACAGATAACATGGGTTGACGAAGAAATTAATTTAGATAACTTTAATCAATCCACATTAATAGACCTGGTGCTAGAACATAATCAAGAACTTTCTAAAGATGATATGGCAAACAAAGAAGTTCTTTCAAACTTCTTAAAGGATAAAAAAATAAAAATTGAAAATAATTGGGGAGTTGGCAGAATGCTTCTAGAAGTTTTTGAAGAAACTGTTGAATCAAGATTAATAGATCCAACTTTTGTAACTGAATATCCTGTAGAAGTTTCGCCATTGTCAAGAAGAAATCAAGATAATCATGAGTTTGCTGATAGATTCGAACTTTTCATTGGCGGAAAAGAGTTTGCAAATGGCTTTTGTGAATTAAATGATCCTGATGATCAAGCTTCAAGATTTGAAAAACAGGTTGAGGCAAAAGATTCTGGTGACAAGGAAGCTATGGATTACGATCATGACTACATAACAGCTCTTGAACATGGTATGCCTCCAGCAGTTGGAGTAGGTATGGGAGTAGATAGATTGGTAATGCTTTTAACAAACCAGTCCTCAATTAGAGACGTCTTATTATTTCCTCAACTTAAATCTAATGACTAAACAATCCTTTACCATCTAAATTTGTCAAAGTTTTCTGGATTAGCCCAACCAGTTGGATTATTCCAAGTTCTTTTATTGTTATAAGTTTTTAAATTATATGAAAAACATTTCAATTTATTTGTTTTGTCCCTTAGTTCTTTGTTAAATCCAAGTTTTAGCATTATCTCATCGGTATTTTTGTCATTTTTTAAATCAGTAAAGACTACAATTTTTTGGCTCAGCAAATTTTTTACAGTACCAATATCTGCTTCAGAAAACTTAATATCATCTAAAATAATGTATAGGTCAAAATTCTCATCAGATTTCTCGTATATTGTAGGTGAGATATTAAGAGATTTTATTTTTGTTTTCTCGATTCTTTTTAATAGTTGTGATAAATCTTTTTCTGAAAGAATATGAAGAGTAGATGGTTTCTCGTCTTCTATAATATTTATTATAAAGCTGCTTAAAATTTTCTCTTTTTTTGTCATTGCATAAGATGCTTCACAGCATCTCTCTCAGACACCAATTCATCAATTGAAATCTGAAATTTTGACAAAGCGAATTCTGACATAGATAAATCTCTTTTGATTTCAATACTTCCATCTTCTAGTGTCATAAGCGGATATCCACATATTAATCCCTCAGGAACATCATAGGCACCATCACTCGCAATTGCAGCGCTGAAACAATCTCCATGATCAGTTGGAGTTTCGCAAGCCATTACAGTATCAATTGCTGCTTTTGCAGCAGAAGTTGCAGAAGATGCTCCTCTAGCATCAATGACAGCCTTTCCTCTTTGCTGAACTGATGGTAAAAAATCTGACTCTATCCAACCCATGTCGTTTATTAAATCACTTCCTTTTTGACCAGAAATCAAAGCATTCTCAGAGTCTGGGTACATAGTAGGACTATGATTACCCCAAATAATCATATTGGTAATCTCTGAGATATTTTTGTTAGTTTTTTTTGAAAGAATTGATTTAGCTCGATTTGAATCAAGCATTGTCATAGCCATCCATATTTGAGAATTATTTTTAGCAGCATTTTTTCCTATTAAGGCATTTGTATTTGCTGGATTCCCCACAACTAGAATCTTTGCATTATCATTTCCATTTTTTCCAATTGCTTTTCCTTGATCTACAAAAATACCACCATTTATGCTTAGCAGATCTGATCTTTCCTCGATTTTTTTACCATTATATACGATGCCTCTGGGAATACTTCCAACTAATAGAAACCAATCTCCATCAACAGACGCTTCTTCAAAGTTACTGGTATATGAAACCTCTCCCATATTTGGAAAATATGAATCTTCCAGTTCCATTACTAAACCTTTTAACTTATTAACTACTTGTGGTATTTCTACTAGACATAAATTAACTGTTTTGTCTCCAAAAGTTTTTCCATCAACCAATCTTGGTATCAATGAATAAGCTATTTGTCCAGCTGCACCTGTGACAACTACTTTTATTGTTGAACTCATTTTTTCCTTAATTTAAATTATATCTGATAATTATATTCCTAAATCAAAATGTAATCTTTAATTTTTATTTCATAGTATATAATTTTAATTTGATTAAAATAATAACTGAATTATTTATAAGCTTTCATTAATATTGGAGTGAAGTATGAATATTAAATTCGATGATAAAGTTGCCATTGTAACTGGCGCTGGCGGTGGTATTGGAAAACAACATGCTTTAGAGCTTGCTAGAAGAGGTGCAAAAGTTGTGGTCAATGATCTTGGAGGAAGTGTTGATGGAAGTGGAACAAGTGATGCTGCAGAGGCTGTTGTTGATGAAATTACTTCAAACGGTGGTGAAGCCATTGCCAATGGTGCCAGTGTAACTGATCTAGAAGCAGTCAAAGAAATGACTGAGCAGACAATTGATAAATGGGGACATATAGATATTCTTATAAATAATGCAGGTATTTTAAGAGATAAGAGTTTTCATAAAGTAACACTAGATGATTTCAATCTAGTAATGGATGTTCATTTTCAAGGAACATTAAACTGTACACATACTATTTTTCCAATAATGAGAGAACAAGAGTACGGCAGAATTATATTTACTAGTTCTTCTAGTGGTGTTTTTGGAAATTTTGGTCAAACAAATTATGGTTCTGCAAAAATGGCAATGGTAGGTCTTATGAATACGCTGAAGCTGGAAGGACAAAATAAAAATGTTTTCACAAATTCGATTACTCCCGTAGCATATACAAGAATGACAGAAGGACTGATTCCAGAGGATTTTGGTAAGAATTTACAACCAGAATTTATTACTCCAGCAGTCATTTATTTAGCAAGTGAAAGTGCACCTAATGGTGCAATTGTAGCTGCTGGCGCTGGAGTGTTTTCAAGAATTTTTATTCATGAAACTATGGGAGTTTCACTCGGCATGGGTGAGGATATGACTCCTGAAAATATTCATGCAAACTGGGATAATATATCTGATATGACAGATGCTAGGGCTCTTCAAAACGGTGGAGAACAAACCCTCAAGTTTTTTGAATTAATAAATAAAAATTAAGACTTGAAACTTTACTCCAGTAAACTTGCTCCAAGTCCACTAAAAGTACTAATTTTCTTGGCTGAAAAAAATATCAAAGATGTTGAAATTGTAAATTTAAACTTAGCCGAACTAGAACACAAAAAGCCTGAATACATGTCTATTGCTCCGAACTCAAGAGTGCCTGCTCTTCAGTTAGACGATGAGTCAGTTATTCTTGAAACAACTGCAATTTGCAGATATTTGGAATCAATATATCCTGAACCAAATATGTTTGGTGAAACTCCTATAGAAATTGCATTGATTGAAATGTGGTATTCTCGAGTAACATATGAACTTTCAACACCATTAGCACATGGCTTTAGACATACACATCCTCACATGAGTAAAATGGAGGATCAAAATAAAGAGTTTGGACTTTCTCAAAGAAATATTGGCTTAAGCGCTTTAGAAACATTCAACGAAATCATTGCTTCAAAAGAATTCATAACCTGTGATAAATTCACGTATGCAGATATTCAGATGGCTACCAACTTAAATTTTTTAGTTAGATTAAATAGACTTGAACTTAAGGATTACAAAAATCTAAATGATTACGTCACTCAGATTTTTGCAAGACCCAGCTTTTCAGTTTAATTTATTCCCAGTTAAGAGCGCCTCCAACTTGATATTCAGTTACCCTAGTCTCAAAGAAGTTTTTCTCTTTTCTAAGATCAATAATTTCTGACATCCATGGAAAAGGATTGCTAACACCAGTAAATTCTTCATCTAAACCTATTTGGGTAAGCCTTCTATTGGCAATAAATTTTAGATATTCTTCCATCATTGATGCATTCATCCCTAACACACCTCTAGGCATGGTATCTCTTGCATATTGAATTTCTAATTCTGTTCCTTCAAGGATCATCTGTGCTGCTTCTTCTTTCATTGCATCATCCCATAGATGAGGATTTTCAATTTTGATTTGATTTATTACATCAATTCCAAAATTAACATGCATGGATTCATCTCTCAAGATATATTGAAATTGCTCAGCAGTTCCTGTCATTTTATTTCTTCTACCCATAGAAAGAATTTGAGTAAAACCACAATAGAAAAATATACCCTCTAAGACACAATAAAAAGCAATAAGATTTTTAAGTAACTGCTTGTCAGTTTCCTCTGTTCCAGTCTTAAAGTCAGGATTTGATATCTCTTGCGTATACTTTAATCCCCATGATGCTTTTCTTGCTACGCATGGTATTTCTCTGTACATATTAAATATTTCACCCTCATCCATTCCGAGTGACTCAATACAATATTGATATGCATGTGTATGAATCGCTTCTTCGAGACTCTGTCTTAAAATATATTGCCTACATTCTGGATTAGTTATAAGTCTATATAGAGCTAATACCAAATTATTTGCAACCAAAGAGTCCGCAGTTGAAAAGAAACCTAAATTTCTTTTAACAATTATTCTCTCGTCTTCTGTCAATCCATCTTCCGATTTCCATAATACGATATCATTTGTCATATTAATTTCTTGAGGCATCCAGTGATTAGCGCTTCCATCAAGATATTTTTGCCATGCCCAGTCATACTTAAATGGGACAAGCTGATTTAAATCTGCTTTACAGTTAATCATCATTTTTTGATCGACTTCAACTCTACCGTTAGCCATCATTTCATCTAACTCTTCAATACCGGCTGCTTCATCAAGATTATTTACAGCCTCTCTTGCTGCTTCTGCTCTTGATCCTCCAGTTATATTTGATTTTACTTCACTCGCTGTTGGTTGTTCTTCGACTTTTTGGTCAACTTTTGGTTCAAGAACACCTTCAGGACTTTTAGAAGTCACTGATGGCTGTGGTGGTGAAGCTAATTCTTCTTTTCCGTATTCATCCCAATTTAACATATTATTTCTCCTTTAATTTACTGACATGCTTCACAATCTGGGTCGTCAAGTGAGCATGCATCTGGAACTGGAGCTGGTGCTCCAAGTTCTTCTATTGAATTTTGGTTAGCATCAGAGCTTACCGCATTTAATTTTCCTTGTTGAACTGTTGATTTTTCAGTTGACGTGGCTGCTATCGATCTTAAGTAATATGTTGTTTTTAAACCAGAGTACCAAGCCATTCTGTAAGTAATATCAAGTTTTTTCCCATCAGCATTACCTATGTAAAGATTTAGAGATTGAGCTTGATCAATCCATTTTTGCCTTCTACTTGCTGATTCCACTATGTATCTTGGCTCAACCTCAAAGGCTGTTGAAAATAATTTCTTAATATCTTCTGGAATCCTTGATATTTCAGATAAACTTCCTTCAAAATATTTTAAATCATTAATCATCACATCATCCCACAAGTCTAACTCTTTCAATTTTTTTACAAG
>CABZTX010000021.1 GCA_902528875.1 uncultured SAR86 cluster bacterium
AAAATACTTTTGATAAGAAAGTAAATTCTTTCAAAGGTATTTATAGAGGTATTAAAACTGATACTAAAAATGAAGAGTCAACTCAACCACGCGAAGGAAACTACCGTGGCTCAAAATGGGTTGCTTAACTAATAACTAAGTTATTGGAAAAGGAGGCAAAAGCCTCCTTTTTTATGATATTTCAAAAAATTTCTTTGGTATATCCGTAATTACTCCATCAACATTTAATTTTTGAAGCTCTTTGAATGTTGATTCATCATTTATTGTCCAAACAATAATTTTTAATCCTTTAGATTGAACAAAATCAATAAATCTCTTTGTTACAACTTTTATACCATAATAATAAATTGGGACCTGCAAGCACTCTCCTGGTATTTCTTTACTATATAAATTGAAACTATTGAAAACTAATTTAATAACTTCTTTTGGTCCCATTGAAGTACATATTTGAGGATATTTGTTCCTT
The DNA here is from genome assembly GCA_902528875.1 of uncultured SAR86 cluster bacterium. Classification (GTDB taxonomy): domain Bacteria; phylum Pseudomonadota; class Gammaproteobacteria; order Magnimaribacterales; family D2472; genus SAR86A. The sequence goes on from CABZTX010000021.1 coordinate 467, forward strand.
ATTTTTTTTAATCTACCGCTACTAAAACTAGCAATGCAAACTCGCTCAACAGCATTATGCTTAATAATTGTTTCTATGGCTGGAAATGCAACCTCATCTGTTTTGACATCAATTTGAAAATTAATATCTTTAAATTCAATTAATGCATCCTCAAGAGTAGGTATTTTAAGCTTATCAAAAATTCTTATTTGATTAATATCATCACTGTGCATGGAATTGAATATAACTTTTTTTCCAGCAATTCTTTTTAAATCATCATCATGAAAAATATATGGAACTCCATCAGATGAAAGTTGAACGTCAGTTTCTATGTAATCACAACCAACAGAAACAGAATATCTGAAGGATTCTAGAGTATTCTCAAAAGACTCAATTGCACCGCCTCTATGTGCTAATATTTTCATCCCATCATATTCAAGATAGCTATGCATATGAGCATATTGTATACATTAATCATGTAAAATATATCAATAACATAACTCTTAAAATTTACATGAATAAATTTGATTCTATAAGACCCTATAATGATGGCGAAGTTTCAAGTGTACTTAAAAGCTTATGTGAAGATAATGATTTTTTAAATACTGTCGCATTAATGCAGCAATTCAAGCATTTTCAATATTTACCATTTTCTAAAAAAATATTAAGCCTTGCTCTAAAAAACAAAATCAAAGGAATTAATTCTATCAAAGGGTATCAAAGCTTTTTTGAGCAGATCATTACGTATGTTATCGATAACACAATTGATGATTTTCATATCGAAGGATTGAGAAACCTTTCTAATAATAAATCTTATCTTTTTATATCAAATCATAGAGATATTACTCTTGATTCTGCATTACTAAATTATGTACTTCATACAAACAACCTTAGAACGACTTTTAATGCTGTTGGTAATAATCTATTAAGCGAAAAATGGGCGTCTGATCTTTTAAGACTTAATAAAAGTTTCATTATTGATAGAAGTGATAAATCAAAAAGAGACATATACAAAAGCCTCAATCTAGCATCTGAATTTATATTTAATTCGATCGTAAATAATAATGAATCAATCTGGATTGCACAAAAACAAGGTAGATCCAAAGATGGCATCGATTATACAGATCCGTCTGTTTTAAAAATGATTCATTTAAATGGAAGAAAAAAACAGCCCTTAAGTAATTATTTAAATAATTTAAATGTAGTGCCTATTTCAATATCTTATGAGAAAGATCCCAACGATATTGTCAAAGCAAAAGAGCTCTATCTTACAGATTTGAATTCTTTTTATAAAAAGGGGAAGGGTGAGGATCTCAATAATATTGCAGAAGGGATAAAAGGACAAAAAGGAAATGTAAGTTTAAATATTGGTGAAGTAATGTATTTTGAAAATGATTCTTATGAGAATGCTGCTCACCTTATTACAAGAAAAATTAAAGATCAGTATTTTTGTCACTCAACAAACTATGCTGCAAATATTATTAAAGGTAAAAATATTGAATTACACAAATTTAATGAAGATGATATTAATCAAGCAATTACCTTTCTTAAAAAGAGACTTGATTTAATTCCTGAAGAGCTGCATAGTTATTTAATAGATCAATACAGTAACCCGGCTCTATAGTTCAAAAAAAGAAAAGGGTTGTTTCCCAACAACCCTTTTCTAACAATTTAATAATCTGACTAATGTAGGGGGAGCACTTAGACAGTCATAGTATTAAATTATTTAAATTCTGGATAAGCTTCTACACCTACCTCAGAAACATCAAGACCTACATCTTGTTCTTCATCTGTAGCCCTTATTGACATTAGAGAATTGATAGCATAAATGGTCACTAAGCTAGCAACATAAGTAAAGCCACCAATTGCTAAAACACCATAAAACTGCCATAAAAGACTAGCATCAGATGTTAATGGCACAGCCATGATTCCCCAAATACCCACAACTCCGTGAGCAGAAATTGCACCAACTGGATCATCAATTTTTAATGATTTGTCTAAATACAATATTGAGAAGTATACAATTACACCTCCAACAGCACCAATAAGAACTGCAGCACCTCCTGTTGGAGCACTTGGACCTGCTGTTATAGCAACAAGACCAGCGATTGCACCGTTAATTGCCATTGTGACATCCATTTTGCCTGTAAAACCAAGGCTTAGCATAAGCGTTGCAACAACACCACCAGCTGCAGCCATATTTGTATTCATAAATACCTGGCTAACTGCGATAGCACTTGCCTCATCACTCACAATAAGTTCTGATCCACCGTTGAATCCGAACCAGCCTAACCAAAGAATCCATGCTCCAAGAGCTGCTATAGGAATATTTGATCCTGGCATAGCATTTGAAGTTCCATCAAAACCATATTTACCTTTTCTAGGTCCAAGAACAGTAACGACTGCAAGAGCTGCAGCGGCACCACATAGATGAACAGTTCCTGATCCAGCGTAGTCTGAATAACCACCTGAACTTAAGAATCCTCCACCCCAGTTCCAATAACCTTGAATAGGATAAATAAAGCCAGTTAAAATAATTGCGAATAAAAAGAATGGTAATAATTTCATTCTTCCTGCAACTGCTCCTGAAACAATTGACATAGCAGTAGCAACAAAGACTACTTGGAAAAAGAAGTCAGCTTGTTGTGAATAATCCATGCCGTATTCCATGCCAATTTCTTCTAGTGGCATAGCAGTTGATAAACCCCATGATGAACCTATTGAAGGTAATACGCCCTCAATCATGGCTCCACCTGGATACATAAGCACGAAACCACACGCTAGATACATGATACATGCTATTGAATATAGTCCTAAATTCTTAGTAACTATCTCTGAGACATCTTTCTTTTGAACCAGTCCTGCTTCAAGCATGGTAAAACCAGCTGCCATCCACATAACAAGTGCACCCGCCATAATGGCGTAGAAAGTGTCTAATGCAAATTTAATTTCTTCCATAAAAATCTCCTCCTAATGTTTATATTGCATCCGAACCAGTTTCACCGGTTCTTATTCTGATGATCTCTTCAATATTTGTAACAAATAATTTTCCATCACCAATTTTTCCTGTATTTGCAGTATTAGTTATTACATCTCTTACAGTATCTAAAGCTTCATCATTAATAATGATCTCGAGCTTCATTTTTGGGAGAGTATCAACTGAATATTCTGCACCTCTGTACATTTCAGTATGACCTTTCTGCCTACCGTAACCTTTTACTTCAGTAATAGTGAGGCCTTCGATACCAGAATCTACCAAGGCCTCTCTTACTTCTTGTAGTTTAAAAGGTTTAATAATTGCACTAACTAATTTCATACAAATTTAGAAGCTTGCTGACATTGAAAATACTAGCGCATCTTCATCACCTCCATAACCGTCATCAGAAAAATCTGAGAAAGCTATTCCACAGTCATAAGTTCCGCATGAAAATCCATAAGATATTAGAAGGTTTTCTCCCATATTGTCATACGAACCATACGCAATTCCAACTGGACCAATACCATATGAAATTTCATTGTAGTCAGGTGCACCGTCTTGACCAAGAGCATATGTAAAACCGAAGTCACCCATACTCAACCCAATTACTACTTCTTCAAAATCCAAACCTGTTTTGTTTTTTGGATAATCAAAAGCAACATAACCTAGATCAACACCAATGCCACCAACTTCAAATCCATATCCGAAGTAGTAATCTAATTCGCTACCAGCGCCATCATTGAAATTGACATTAGAACCCCAAATACCAGCATAAAAGCCACCATCTGTTTCATAGTCAAATCCACCAGAAATTGCTGGACCGTCACTTTGTGTCATACCTCTCCATATATAATCAGTAGCAAAACTAACGTTTGCGCTAACTGCTGCATATGATGGTAAGGAGGCAAGACACATCAATAATAATATTTTTTTCATTTAAATCTCCTATTTATAAAAAAAGTACTCACTTGTATTGATGCAATTAGCATGCCAAAAACAAACACATTATGTTTTTAACTAATACAAGCTATAATTTAAAGCAATTTAGGAGTTTTCATCTATGAATATAAAAGATAATGTTGCATTAGTTACCGGTGGTGCCTCTGGTTTAGGCAGGGGGGCAGTAGAGTTTTTGATCAAAAATGGTGCAAAAGTAGCTATTCTTGATATCAATGACGACAAAGCTAAAGCTCTTATTGATGATATAGAAACACAAAACCTCATTTATCTGAATACCAATGTTATGGAGGAGGAATCTGTAAAAAATTCACTCCAAGCTATAAAAGATCAATATGGAAAGTTAAATTTTGTAATTAACTGTGCTGGTACTGGTTATGGCGCAAGAATACTTGGAAAGCAAGGACCACACCCATTAGATATATTTCAATTCATAATAAATTTAAATCTTGTTGGTACCTTTAATGTTATGAGACTAGGCGCTGAGCTTATTGATAAAAATGAACAGAGTGAAAAAGGAGTTATTATCAATACAGCATCAATTGCTGGATATGAAGGACAGATTGGACAGTCAGCATATAGTGCATCTAAAGCAGGTGTAATTGGCTTAACACTGACTGCTGCAAGAGATCTTGCAAGACATGGCATTAGAGTATGTACGATAGCTCCAGGCATATTTAATACACCGCTTATGCAGCTTGCCAGAGAAGAGAATAAAGAGAGTTTGCTTGAGACAACTCAGTTCCCTCATAGATTTGGCGAGCCAGAGGAATTTGCAAAGCTTGCTGGACATATCATTGAGAATTCATACTTAAATGGTGAAACTATCAGATTAGACTCTGCAATGCGGATGCAACCGAAGTAATTTACTGAACTGCAACCCAGTAGGTCATAGCAATGACCGCTACCACTATTAAAAATAATATTACTTTTGAATCAGATTTACTATCAAGATTTGCTTCTTTTGATTCGTAATATTCATCGTAATCATCTTTCATATTTACCCTCCATGCTTAATGACAACTCTACCAATCTGATCGCCATTTAAAATTCTTGTAATTTCGTCATCAATTGCATCAATTTTAATGACTCGTGTTTGATTTTGTAAGTTTATTGACCAATCATTAGCTAACAAGTTCCATAATTCTTTTTTTAGTGATAGAGAAGACTCAGCTGAATCAATACCAGACAGCTGAACACCTCTTAAAATAAATGGGAAAACTGATGAGCTAAACATAGCACCTCCAACATTTCCACAGCAAGAAACAACACCATGGTTTGATATCATAGAAATAATTTTGGCTAACATATCTCCTCCAACAACATCAACTGCACCACCATATAGTCCTTTATCTAATGGTTTTGTTGGTTCCTTCATAAAGTCTTCTTTTAATAATACTTTTGATGCTCCCATCTTTAATAAAAATTTTTCTTCATCAACTTTGCTTGTGATTGCATGAACTTCATATCCAAGTAATGATAAGACCCCAACAGCGACAGACCCAACACCTCCGGTTGAACCAGAAACAAGAATAGGTAATTTTTTTTCAATACTGGCATCCACTATCTTTTTAACACATGCAGCTGCAGTTATTCCAGCTGTCCCATAGCTCATTGCTTTTTCAAAAGTTAAGTTCGTTGGCATTTTAAGAATCCACTCTAAAGGAAGATGCACAATTTCTCCAAAGCCACCAAATTCTGACATACCTATCTTATAACCTGTAGCAAGAACTTTATCACCTATATCAAATTCAGAGGATGATGATTCAAGAATTTCTCCAGCCAGATCAATTCCAGGAACAAACGGATAAGATTTTGCAATTCCTCTTACTCCAGTAGCGGCAAGAGCATCTTTATAGTTTAATGATGAATAATTAACTTTAATGATAACTTTACCTACATCTAATAGGGGTTTTGGAATGTTTTGGATTGAGCCTGAAAAGCTACCTTCATTTTCCTCAACTAAATACGCTTTATAATCCATGACTATTTTTCAGATAAATATTTTTCTGCATCTAGTGCTGCCATACAACCAAAACCAGCAGAAGTTACAGCTTGTCTATATATTTGATCAGAAACGTCTCCAGCGGCGAAAACACCTTCAATAGAAGCCGAGGTTACAGATCCATTTAGTCCAGATTTGATAATAATATATCCATTATCCATTTCTAATTGATTTTCGAAAATTTCAGTATTTGGTTTATGACCTATCGCAATAAATACACCCGTTACATCTTTTTGAATTTCTTTTCCATCATTATCAAGTTTTATTCCAACGACTCCCATATCATCACCAATTACTTCTTTAAGTTGTGTATTCCAAAGAATTTCAATCTTTCCAGCCTTTTCCTCGTTAAAAATTCTATCCTGAAGAATTTTTTCAGCTCTCAATTCGTCTCTTCTATGAACGAGATAAACCTTTGAACAAATTCTAGATAAATATAACGCTTCCTCTGCAGCAGTATTACCTCCACCAATTACAGCTACTTCCTGACCTTTATAAAAAAAACCATCACAAGTTGCACAAGCAGAAACACCCTTACCTAAAAATTCTTTTTCAGAAGGGAGACCTAAATACATTGCGCTAGCACCAGTAGAAATTATTAAAGCATCACAAGTATAGTTTGATGTACCTGATAATTTAAATGGCTTATCCTTAAGCTCTACAGAATTGATATGATCGTTAATAACATCAACACCAAATTCCTGGACATGCCTTTTCATTCTGTTCATAAGCTCAGGACCTTGCAGACCATCACTGTCTCCAGGCCAATTTTCAACATCTGTTGTAGTTGTAAGCTGACCACCTTCTTGCATACCAGCAATAATGATTGGATCGAGACCGGCTCTTGCTGCATAAACACCAGCAGAATATCCAGCAGGACCAGAGCCTAAGATTATTAATTTGTGATGATTGTCAGGCATTTGTAAAATTATAATTCAATATAAAGAAATTGTTACGGTTTATGCCTATAATTACAACAAGAATTAATAAACTATTTAAATGCCACCATATATTCGCAATACCCTTTTAAATTTTTTTAGCTTTTTTCTAATTGCATTTTCTCTGTATATATTTATATCACTTATTTCATATGATACTTCTGACTCAGGATTTTTTAACATAAATTCAAATGAAAGCATTAATAACTTAGGGGGCCCTCTTGGTGCCTCTATAGCAGATTTTTTATTTACACTTATAGGTTATGGTGGATATTTAGTTCTATTAATTGGATGTGTATGGTCAATTCAATCCTTGTTCTTTGAAGACAAATATAGCTCGATAGTCAAAGGGCTTGTTAGAATTGCAAGTTCTATTTTTTTAATAATATGCTTTTCTTCTATTGGAAATTTTTATTTATCAAATAATTTTGGAGGCATAATAGGAAATTCTGTTTTAATATCTCTTGCTTCAATACTTGGTGATGTAGGAACATTAATTTTTCTTATCATATTGGTTATTCCTGCAACATCATTATCTTTTAATTTTTCGTGGATCAAATCAATTGATGAGTTTGGTAATTACTTAATTTTTGTATCAAAATTAATTTTCAAATTATTAAATTCATTTACTTTAAAACTTGTTTCAGTGTTATCAGTTATTTTTTTAGGTTTAAAACAAGCCATAAATAAGCTTCTAAGCTCAAACTCTGGAACAAAAATAAAAAAGGATAAAAAAAGAAATATTTCACAAGAAACCCAATTGGATAAGGATAAGTTAAGTGAAATAAAAACTCCTCAAACACAACCTGATCTTCCAATTAAAAATGAAAACCCTCTCAAAGAAATTGAGAAGCCAATTGATGCTGAAACTGAGGTAAAAGAAAAGGCAGTTATGCCAAGTACAGAGCTTTTAGACAGAGCTTTAGATGATGGCAGTTCTCTAAACAAGGATGAATTAAATCAAATAGCAACATTGCTGGAAACAAAACTTGAAGAATTTGGAATTGAAGCAACTGTTGAATCAGTATTACCGGGTCCGGTTGTAACAAGATTTGAAATTCAACCAGCTCCTGGAACAAAAGCTAGCAAGATCACAAATATTGCTCAAGATATTGCAAGATCACTCTCTGTAAGCAGTGTCAGAGTTGTTGAGGTAATTGAGGGTAAGTCATTTGTTGGAATTGAAATACCAAATAATAATAGAAAAATGGTGAGACTTACTGAAATTTTATCATCAAAGTCATTTAAGTCATCACCATCAAATTTAAGCCTTGCACTTGGACAGGATATTTCTGGTAATCCAATAGTTGTTGATTTGGCAAAAATGCCTCATTTATTAGTTGCAGGAACAACCGGTTCTGGTAAATCAGTTGGACTAAATGCAATGTTGTTAAGCCTATTATTTAAATCAGATCCTGAAGATGTTCGACTTATTTTAGTTGATCCAAAAATGCTTGAATTAGCTGTATATGATGGAATCCCTCATTTATTGACTCCTGTGATTACTGATATGACTGATGCTTCTAACGGACTAAGATGGTGTGTTGCAGAAATGGATAGGCGTTATAAATTAATGTCTATGATGGGAGTTAGAAATTTAGCTGGATTTAATAAAAAGATCCTAGAAGCAGAAAAAAATGGAAAACAAATCCTTAATCCTGCTAATGAAGATGACGAAGAATTTTTAGAGGTCCTTCCATCTATTGTTGTAGTAGTTGACGAATTTGCTGACATGATGATGCTAGTTGGTAAAAAAGTAGAGCATCTGATCGCAAGAATTGCTCAAAAAGCAAGAGCGGCAGGTATTCATCTTATTCTTGCTACACAAAGACCCTCTGTTGATGTAATTACAGGTCTTATAAAAGCAAACATTCCAACAAGAATAGGCTTTCAAGTGTCTACAAAAATTGATTCAAGAACAATCCTTGACCAAGGAGGTGCGGAACAGCTTTTAGGTTACGGTGACATGCTATATCTTCCTCCAGGTGTAGGTGTCCCAATTCGAGTTCATGGTGCTTTTGTTGGTGATGATGAAGTTCATAGAGTTGTAAATGATTGGAAATCTAGAGCTGAACCTAATTATGTAGAGGAAATCATTTCATCTAAGCAAGATACAGGACCTATTCCTGGATGGTCATCTTCAGAAATTAATTCATCTGATGAATCTGATGAGCTTTATGATGAAGCAGTTAGCTTTGTAATAGAATCAAGAAGGGCTTCAATATCCGCTGTTCAGAGAAAACTTCGAATAGGTTATAACAGAGCGGCTAGACTAATTGAAGCTATGGAAGATGCTGGATTAGTCTCTGAAATGAGTTCGAACGGCTCAAGAGAAGTTTTAATACCAAAAAGTGATTAATTTGAAATTTATCTTAGTTTCGTATGCATTGATTTCATCAATTTATGTTCATTCATCTGTCATAGAGCAACTGTCTATGTTTTTTAATAATGACTTATATTTCACACAAAGTAGTTTTAACTCAATATCAAATACCTTTGATAAAACCGAAGGAAAATATTCAAAAAAAAATAATAATTCAGTTGTTATTAATATAACTTCGCCATTTAAAGAAAATTATTACATTGATAAGACAAAAATTGAGATACACGATTTGGATTTTGATCAAGTGAGGAAAATACCTCTCAATGAAATTGAAGATAACCTTTTTATCAATTTATTAAGCAATAAATCATTCGAAAAATATGATATTAAAACTTTCAAAGATAACTCATTTAAATTATATGCAAATGATAAAGAGTATAATTTTGAATTTTTGGCAGATGGAGGATTGCAAGTTATATACAAAGATAATATGGATGTAAAAAATATCGTAAAATTCTCTATTAAATTATGAGTATTAATATTTTTCTTATAGGTTTTGGTGGCGCGCTTGGAGCAATCTCTAGATATTTAATTAATGAAATTTTTTCTACAATAACTTCTAACGAATTTCCTTTTGCAACTTTATCTGTAAATGTTATTGGCTGTTTTTTTATAGGCTTAGTTTTGGGTTTAACACTGCCGTATAAAGATTCAACGTATTACTTTTTTATAATTGGATTCTTGGGTTCTTTTACAACAATGTCAGCTTTTTCTCATCAAGTTCTTTTAATGCTAAATTCAAATTCAATATATGCTGTTTCATATATAATAATAACGATTATTCTAACAATTTTAGCTACATACATTGGAGCATCAATTACTAAATAATGTTAAACATCAAAAACTTAAGAGAAGATTTCGAAAATATAAAAATAGCTTTAGAAAAGAGAGGCTATGAGATCAATCAAAAATTTTTTGAAGAGCTTGATATGGAAAGAAAAACTCTTCAAATTGAAGTTGAAAACTTGCAATCTGAGAGAAATAAGTTTTCTGCTCATTTTGGTGAATTAAAATCATCTAGAAAAGATACTAGTGATCTTAAAAAAACTATTGATAAGATTAATGCAGAGCTTGATAAAAAAAGCATTAAATTGAATACGACATTAGAAAATATCAATAATTTTCTATTGGATATACCAAATATTCCTGATGACAGTGTTCCCTATGGTAAAGATGAGAAAGATAATATTGTTGTTGAGACTTTTGGTAAGGTATTCTCAAAAAATACAAAAGATCATTTAGAAATTACTAATAAGATTGATACTGAAACAGCATCAAAAATTTCAGGTTCTCGTTTTTCTGTTTTGAAAGGTGACATGGCAAAGCTTCAAAGAGCTTTGATTTCTTTTATGATTGATAAGGCAATTCAAAATGGCTATCAAGAATATTATGTCCCTTTTATGGCAAATACAGATTCATTAACTGGAACTGGTCAATTGCCTAAATTTAAGGATGATCTTTTCCAAACTGCAGAAAATCTCTATCTAATTCCTACAGCTGAGGTACCTCTTACAAATATATATAGAGGCGAGTTAATTGATGAAGATATTCTTCCTCTTAAATTAACGTCACACACACCTTGTTTTAGATCAGAGGCTGGGAGCTATGGAAAAGATACAAAAGGATTAATTAGGCAACATCAGTTTGAAAAAATTGAATTAGTTCAAATCACTAATCCTGCTGATTCAATGAATTGTTTAAATTCTCTTCTAAAGCATGCATGCGAAATACTTGATGACTTAAAATTGCCATATCAAGTTATTGAGCTATGTTCAGGTGATCTTGGATTTTCTTCGTGTAAAACATTTGATATTGAGGTTTGGATGCCTAGTCAAAAAAAATATAGAGAAATTTCATCTTGTTCTAATTTTTCTGATTTTCAAGCAAGAAGATCAAATATTAAATACAAATTTAAAAATGGAAAAGATTTTGTTCACACAATAAATGGATCTGGATTAGCAGTTGGAAGGACTTTAATAGCCATTTTAGAGAATTATTATGAAGGTGGAAGCACCATGAAACTACCTAAATGTCTTGAGAGCTATTTTGGATCAGATACTCTGAAATTATAGAATTTTATATAAATATCTTTTTTTATAAAATTTCACATAAATTTTGCAAAAATGTCATGGTCTAAAAATAATTTTTGTATTATTATTTAATAGTTAACATTCATCACAGGAGTATTATTCTAATGAAACGCTTTTTAAAAATTGCGGTACTTTCAATTTTTTTATCCCCACTAACAATTGCACAAGAATTAACATCAGATATTGCTGGAACTATAAGATCTAGTGACGGTGCATTGAGTGGCGCAACAGTTGTAATTACCTATGAACCAACTAATTCTTCAGTAACTAAAACAACAGATAGTTCAGGAAGGTATTTTGCTGGTGGTCTTAGGCCGGGTGGTCCATATTCCATTACAGTTACTGCAGCTGGCTTTCTTTCTCAAAACGAAATTACAACATTAGTAATTGGAGATACCAAAAGACTTTCATTTTCTCTTGCCTCAACAGAATCGGTTGATGAGCTTGTTGTTACAGGATCAAAAATTACTGCAGATAGGGATGGATTCACAACAATTCTTGATTCAGAGGATATAGAAAATATTCCGTCTGTTACTAGAGATATTAAAGATATACTTAAACTAAATCCTTTTGTTACTCTTGATGATGAAGAAGATGGTGAGGAATCAATTTCTATTGGTGGCGCACATCCAAGAACAAATGATATAAGAGTAGACGGTGTTTCATTTAATGACGACTTTGGGTTGAATGATAATGGGTATCCATCTCAAAGAAGTCCAATTAACTTTAACTCCATTGACCAACTTTCAGTAAAAGTTGCTCCAGCTTCTGTCGAGTATGCGCAGTTTAGAGGTGGGGTTATAGACATTGTTACAAAAGGTGGTACCAATGAATTTAGTGGTGATTTTGCCTATTTTGATAGAGGCGATTCACTTATGGGTGATAAGCTTGAAGGTGAAAAAGTCGATATCACAAAAGAGGATACTGCTTTTGAGTTGGCGGTAGGTGGACCAGTCATTAAAGATTCATTATTCTTCTTTTTAACATATAGTGAATCTGAAATTTCAAACCCATTAAGATATGGAATTCAAGGCTCAGGCGCTGAAAACATCCTTGATGTAACAGCTGATCAGGCTAATCAAGTCCGAACAGCAATTCAGTCACTGGTTGGGTTAGATCCACTTGCACCAACAGGAGCTACTGAATCCTCTCAAGAAAATACAACGTTAAGACTTGATTGGAATATTAGTGATAATCACAGACTTACTTTTAATCATAAAGATGTTTTTGGTACTGATTTAAGAGGTTCATCCTCTGATAGAAATACTGTTGCTTTATATTCTGCAAGATATATCAAATCCGAAGAAACAACGACAAACAGTTTCCACTTGGTATCAGATCTTTCTGACAACTTAATATCTGAAGTGTATTATTCTACGAAAGAGACAATTACAGACCAGATCTCGCCTGCTGGTCAAAATATGCCTAGCTTTACAGTTGATGATGCGTTTGGTTATGAATTTGTAGCAGGTCCCGACATCTTTAGAATGGCTAATGATCTTGATACCGAAACCACTTTTTTCAAAGCTAAATTAACCTATTATCTTAACAATCACAAGATAACAGGTGGTTATGAGAATACAGTCTATGACACATACAACGTATTTATAGTTGACGAAGATGGATCATGGGAATTTGATGATTTAGCATCATTACAAGCTGGAACATTCAGCTCATATAGTGCCTCAGGTTCAAAATCTGGAAGGGTTGAAGACGCTGCAGCTGATTTTGAATATGATCTTCAATCATTTTATATCATGGATGAATATACAATGTCTGACAGGTTAACACTTACATTTGGGATTAGGCATGATAAATATTCTGGTGACGATACACCAACAAATAGTGCTTTTACTAGTGCATATGGCTTTAAAAACGGCGGGATAAAAGGTACTGACCTTACAACCTATCGATTTGGAGCGGATATTATTCTTGATGACTTGAGTGACTTAAATGTAACATTTGGAACCTATTCAGCTAAATTACCAAATGTTTGGATATCTAATGCCTACACAAATACAGGAACTTTGGTAGCAAACTATGATGATGATTACGGTAATTGTCCAAGTACAAAACAATACAGTGATTTCTCTTTCACTGGATCAAATACTAAACCTGATTGTGTAATTGCATCGATTTCTGATCCAAGCAATGTTTCAGGCAAGGTTGACTTTATTGCTCCAAGCTTTGAATGGCCTGAATCAAGAATACTTAATATAACTTATAACAGACTTCTACCAGCTGACGTTGAGATGACTTTAACTTACTTAAAATCAAAAGAAGAAGAAGCATTATATAGAATTGTTGATACCGGATATCCATTGATTGGAGATCAGCCTACAGTTCCTACTGAGAAGGCTCCAGATGGAAGACCTATTTATAACCAGACTCAGGTTAGAGGTTATCATGCAGGTTTATATAATGTTTGTTGTGGAGATAGAGAGGTTATCTCTGCTGCGCTATCAAAAGGCTTCAGAGATGGAGACACCTTCATTACTTTTGCATATACTGCACAAGATCACACAAACAGAAGTGATATGACTTCTTCAACTTCTAATTCAAACTTTGGTAAAACTGGTGCGATTGACTTTAATAATAGAATTCCAAGCACTTCAACATATGAAACTGAACATAGCTTCTTAGTGACACTTACTTCAAAAC
>CABZTX010000022.1 GCA_902528875.1 uncultured SAR86 cluster bacterium
AGGTTCATTTAATGGTAAGCGTATCGAATACAGGGCAAGTGTAAAACAAAAAATTTTATATGAGCGAGATGATTATAAATCCCCAACAGCTTCATTTTTTTATACTGAATACATTGTAGATGATAATAAAAATAGACCAATCGTATTTAGTTTTAATGGTGGTCCAGGATCTGCATCATTATGGCTTCATATTGGCGTATTAGGACCAAAGATTGTAAAAGTTCCAAGTAACGCTGATGATGATGGTTCGCCACCATTTAAAATTGTAGATAATAATCAATCCCCATTAAGTGATGCGGATTTAGTATTTATTGATCCTGTTGGAACTGGATATAGCAGGGCGGTAGGGTGTCATAAACCTGAAGAGTTTTGGGGTGTAAATGAAGATCCGAAAATAATTGCCGAGTTCATAAGAAGATGGATATCGGATAACAACAGATGGAATTCCCCAAGATATATTCTTGGAGAAAGTTATGGAGGTATAAGAGGTCCATTACTTGTGTCTGAACTTAGATCAGGATCAATTACTCCAATTGAAATAAATGGCCTCTTGCTTGTTTCGCCAGCGTCTGATTATCAATATTTGACCTTTCATCCTGGTAATAATAGTCCACATTATGGTTTTTTACCTTCATATGCGGCAACTGCCTATTATCACAATAAAGTAAGTACAAATAAATCTCTTCAAGAATTTTATGAGGACTCAAAAGAATTTAGTTTAAATGAATATGGACCAGCTCTTCTCAAAGGATCTAGATTATCTAAAACGATTTCAGACGAACTTATTGAAAAATTTTCATTTTATACAGGTCTTAGTAAAAAATTTGTTGAGGATTTTAATATGCGTGTTGATCCATCCAGTTTTCGAAAAGAGCTTTTAAGAGATGAAGGATTTTCGGTTGGAAGATTAGATTCAAGATATAAAAATTCTGACTATATTGATGGTGGTCAATATTCTGATACTGATGTATCTGCAGAAGGGTTCATGTCTGCTTATGTTTCAGCACTTCATACTTGGTTTGGTGAAATCGGTGTTGATATGAAAATGTTATATAAAAGTAGTGACTCAAAACTGTTTAATAGTTGGAAACACCCTCAAAAGTGGAAAGGTAATGATTTTGGTTATGTAAATACAGTTCCTCATATTGCAAGAGCACAAAGATATAATAAAGATTTCAAAGTATATGTCTCGTGTGGTATTTATGATTTAGCAACACCCTGTTTTACAGCAGAAAATTTTATGAACGATAACTCAATTGATATGAACAGAGTAATTTTCTCTGAATTCGAAGCTGGACACATGATGTATAATCATCAACCATCGTTTGATAAATTTATCAACGAAGTTACAAACTTTATTAAATAACGAAAATTTATGAAAAACTTAGTAATAGTCTCATTTCCAGCAAAGGAAACTATGATGAATGAGCTAAAAGAAACCTTAAAGCAGGCATTACCTGATACTAGAGCATTCAATGGATGTATTTCTGTTGATACATATATAGATGAAGAAAATAATACAATTTATTTAATTGAAGATTGGGAGACGTTAGAACATCAAAAACAATATTTAAACTGGAGAGTTGAAACAGGATTATTAGATGTTCTTGAACCTTTACTTGTTAATGGAGCAAAAAGTCTTAAGGCCACTATTTGTGGCCCTAAAATATCTGACATTTAACTATTATTTATTTTGTCTAAGATTAACTCGAAGTTTATTCTTTAACCCAAACTAATAGTAATTGAAAGATTACAATAAAAGCATGAAATGCTGATTGAATTGCTCCACCAATAACTGCTGGTGAATCTGAAATTACTGCTAATCTATCACCAGAGGCTGCACCCATTTCTAGAAGCTGAGCAACATAAGATCCTAAAATTCCACCACCTATTTGGCTGGTATTAAAGAATAATAATCCTACAAATAAGCAAAAAATAGATGTGAATACTTTACCTAGTAGTGGTGCATTATCTTGTTGTCGAACATTATTCGCCATTCGAAAGCCTAACCATGTAAATAAAACCATTCCAACAAAATACATAGCATTAGATATAAATGCTAGATACATTAGATTCAATATTTGATATTCAGTCATAATTTCTCCCATTTAAATATATATAACTTATTTAATTCTATATCGATCAAAAATTTGATTCAAATATATTTATTTAATTATGACTAGTCTAATGAAACTTTTTGACTAGTACCTAAACCAGCTCCATAAACAATAGCATTTAACCATAATCTATTAGTTCCCAGCGATGAACCACGAAAATTTGGTTCACCAGAAAATAGTATAATTTGACCCTCACCAAATCTTTCACGAGTTAGATATGCTGAGTTTGCAATTCTTTGAGCTGCTTCTGGCCAAACTAACCCACTCATTCTTACATTAATATCTTTACCAGATGGAATCGTTGACCAATTTACCTTATTAACATCATTATTATCTATAGAATCAATAATTTCACCGACCCTTACTGCAGCTTGTGAGTTTCCTCCAGTCATGAGCACTGGAGAATCTCCATATAAAATTGGTAATAATTTTGTTGACCCAAATGTTAGCCAATGTTTTTGATCTGTTCGCCCACTAACAATTGACCCAGATGGCATGAATAAGGATTGCCATTTATCACGACTTTCAAGATCTTCTTTTGATAAAGTATTTTCTATTGATTCCCATGGATAAAATATATCAGTATCAACTCTATTACTATGAGTTCTTTCATAATCAATTTCATTACTTAATGCATATATTTCTCTTTGTAAATCTATATTGAAATCTTTAGAATTATCAAAAGTATGTTGAATTAATTTTACATTACCAATTCCTTTGTCACTTGCTATTGACCTTACACTTCTATTATGAGCAACTAAAGTTCCGCCATTTTTTACCCAATTTGATAATGTATTCATATTGGTTTCAGACAATGAGCTTCCACTTGGAATAACTATAGTGTTATATCTATCTAAATCAGCATAATTAATAATTGATTTATTTATTTGGCTATGTCGAATACCCAAATGGTGATCTATTGACCATAAACTCACCCCCACATCATATGAATTAAATCCTTCATGACTTAATATTGCTATTTGAGGTCTTTCCAATAAATTAAAGTGCTCACCACCCCAATCTGGTAATTCCTCAGGACCAAAACCTGATTCAATTGATACAACTGATATATCTAAGTTATAAGCTATGTCATTAATTATTTTGTATAGTGAATCCACTAAAGGATTATCCATAGCTATAACTACAACACTACCTCTAGATAGTTCATGTCCTGATAGAAAAGTTTCTTTATTGATTACTCTTACCTGAATACCAAGTTCCATAAGACGAGCGGCAAAAGCTACTGAACGATCATCATTTCCATCAACAGACCACATGAGAGCATCACTATTTATCTCATATCTTATTGGATCAGATTCCCATTTTTTTAAATTAGAATTTATGTTTTCAGGAACAGTAACGGCAGGTAAGCCATACATCATAGATAAATTAAATGCAGTTGTATCATACATAATTGATGAGCCGTCACGTAAATTAGATTGTCTTTCTTTTACAAGAACAGCTTCATCAATTTCAGCATCAAATTCCATCATTGCAGCAAGAATAGGGGCTTCTGGTTGTCGATTGGGTATTATTAAACTACCAACTGGTATTGAAAAATTTTCAACAATATCACCAGATTGTTTGAGTATATTTTTTACCAAAATTGGCTTCTCATTTTTATAGAGTTCTATGTCTTGAAAACGTAATTTTTCTATTAAGGTTTCTAATCTACCTATGTTTTTTGTTGGTAATACTACAAAAGTTTGATTAGCATATTTGCTATCTCGAGATATGTTATATCTTCTTCCTTCCCAATAATCTCGATACATTGCTTTTGAATTTTTAAGAAGAGTCTTTAAATTGACCATTGTGCTTACATATTGATGATGGACAGACTCTTTATATGACTGAATTGTTCCTTCTGGTCTTTTTACACCATCTTCAGCCATTCTTGATTGTTCATATAATATTCCTAGGGTTCCTCTAAATTGCACATAAAATGAATAACCAGGATATAAGTCTTCATGCCATTCACCAGTGTAGAAACGCCAATCTCTATCATCAAATGCGTTTCCTTGATCTTGAGCAAATATATTTCCCCATTTAATTAAATCTTTATCAATATTTTTATTGATTGGTTCTCTTGGAGGACCAGTCATGAAAGTGTCTTGAGGTCCCATTTCGTGTGCGTCTACCAATATTTGAGGTTTCCATTCATTAATCAGCTTAACTCTTCCCCTTGTTTCTGGCTGGGTTACATATATCCAATCCCTATTTAGATCAAAAAAATAATGATTTGTTCTTCCATAAGGCCAATCACCAGTGTGAAGTAAAGACTGGTCATCGTAATTAGGTGCTGTTCCTCTATATTGTTGCAGTGATTTGGCAAACCTTGCTCGACCATCAGGATTCATCACTGGATCAATGATAATTACCATATTATCTAACATTTCTAGAGTGTCTTTATCCTCGCTAGCTATAAAATGATAAATTGATGCCATTGCAGCATCAGCACCAGATGTTTCATTACCATGAATTGAGTATGCCATCCAAGCAATTGCAGGTAGTTCTTCTATAAGTGATTTAGCTTTGTTAGCGTTAGTATTAGTTCCATCAGATAATAAATTAACATTTTCTTTAATTGTGTCTAAATTATTTAAGTTTTCAGATGAAGAAATAAAAACAGCGTAAAGAGGGCGGTCTTCATGAGACCTAGCATATTCTTTTACAATCATTCTGTCAGATTGATTAGCCCAAGCTAAAATTGCATTGGATATTTGATAAGGTGATGCAACTCTTTCACCAATTTCAAATCCTAAATAAACAGATGGTTTATCAATCTTATTTGAGTAAGTTCCCTCTAAAATAACCCCATCATATAAATCTTTAGATAAAGAGGTTGGTTCCATTAATGTCGATGATGAAATGTTAATTGAAAACATTAATACAAGAATTGTTCTGATAGACATATTTATTCCTTATTTAATATTTATTTTTAATATAGCTCTATTATAGATTAGTGATTTATGTACAACAATAATGTGATCAAGCTTAAAATAACAATATCAAAAAATGAGATTAACCTATTGAATTTTTTGATACCTAATCATCAAAATAAATAATTATGGTAATATGGTATTGAAAAATGATCACAGTTTCATTATGAGTAATAATTTTTTTTATCGTCAGGGCAACATTCAGGGTGACTCCAAAATTAATAAGCTAAAAGAACAAGCTACAGACAAAGAGGCGAATCTATTTTTTTCTCTATGTGATAATGGTAATGACTTTATTGAAGTTGAAAAATTTAAAGAAATTATCTTTAATAGCGGTCTTCAGCAATCTGATGATAGGCTTGAATCTCTTTTTAACAAGTTACAAGGTCAAAAGGATAATATTTCATTTGATGATTTTTTAAATATTATTAGAACATCACCACTTTTAGTTCAAAAATCCTTAAGGGGTGAGTTAGCTATTCCAGATTTTCAAGATTTTTCACAAAATATAGATAAAATTTATGAGAAAGTAAAACCAAATACGTCTGGTGAATTAGCTTCATATATTCCACCTTTAAAAGAAGTTGACCCTGAACAATTTGGTATAGCAATAGTTACTATAGATGGTCAAGTATATCAGCGCGGAGAGTCAAATGTGGATTTTTCAATTCAGTCAATGGTAAAACCATTTAACTATTGTATTGCTTTAGAAAAATTAGGATTAGAAAAAGTTAGTAATCATGTAAGTGCAGAACCTTCTGGAAGACAATTTGATGATTTAACTTTGATGACTAGAAATATGGGTGGAAGTAGTTTAAAGCCAAATGATCGCGTTCCTTTTAATCCAATGGTAAATGCAGGTGCAATTATGACAACGGGGTTAATAAATCCAGAAGATTCGCCAACTGAAAGGCTCCAATATATAAGAGAAGAATTTGGAAGATTAATTGGTTGGTTTAAACCAAAGGATGCAGCCTATTATCGAGGACAAAAAATAGAAAAAACATCTAATATTGATATGCCTAGATTTAATAAAAATGTTGCAAGGCAGGAGAATTTCACAGGTTATAACAATATTGCAACTGGTTTTTTGTTAATGGCTACTGGAAATCTTCCCCATTCTGGAACTGAGATTGAAGAAGATAAACATAAAGATAGTGAATATGAGTTTGATTTTCATGTTGAACCTGGCGTAACAAATGCTTTAAAACTATATTTTAGTTTATGTTCATTAGAAATGACTGCGAAAGATATTGCTATGGCTGCCGCTACTCTTGCTAATAGTGGAGTATGTCCAGTTACACAAGATCGTGTTTTAAGCCAAAGAACCGTAAGAAGTTGTTTGCCTGTAATGCAAATGGCTGGGATGTACAATGGCAGTGGCGAATTTTTTCAAGATATTGGATTACCCGCAAAGAGTGGTGTAGGAGGTGGGATATTTTTAGTTGTTCCTCAGTTAATGGGTATTTGTATTTTTTCACCAAGATTAGATCTTGTTGGAAATAGTATAAGAGGACTTGAAGTTGCAAAAGAAATTACAGAAAAATATCTAGTCCATCTTTTTGATGGGACTATGACTGATACAAAGCGAATTGATCCTAGACTACCAATCGCAAGATGGAGAGCAAATAATTGTGCTGAAGCAATTTGGGCAGCTAGCAATGGCAGTATAAGAACTTTAGAACGATTGGTAAGCAGTCAAAGAAACCTAGAAGTTGGTGATTACGATAGAAGAACTCCATTGCATCTAGCATCAGCTGAGGGACATATCGAAGTTGTAAATTTTCTATTAAATGAAGGTGTTCAGCCTATTCCAGACAGATGGGGTGGTTATCCTATATCTGATGCAAAAAATAATGGCCATAATGAAATTGTAGATATATTTAATAAACTAAATATTGAGTACACTGAACCGCTTCATTACATAGAAGATAAAGATGGTAATACTGACGAATTTGCTGCCTATGAGAATGAATCATTAGTTATCGAATTACTTTTTGCAGCAGCTGAAAATGATGTTAATGGAATTCGTCAATTGGTAGCGCAAGGTGTTCCTGTTCATGCTGGTGACTATGACTCAAGAACTGCTCTTCATCTTGCAGCTGCAGAAGGGAGCTTAGATGCAGTAAAATATTTAGTTTTTCATGGACATCCCTTATATGTAAGAGATAGATGGGGTGCTACTCCATTAGATGAAGCTAAAAGAGAAAAAAGAGATTCTGTTAATGTATTTTTAACAGAACTGATGAAATAATCTAAATATATTCTAATTTAAATACTTTATTTAACTATATGACATAGAAGGTGAAGTATAGCTTCATAAAATTGTATTCGCATAATATATATTATGTTAAATAAATATTTTTAGATATGTCTATGAAAACCATTTATGTTCACCAAACTGATTTTTACGAACTGTATCACCAGTATTAATATAGTACGTAAAACCTTTCATAACATTATTTATATACGACTGAACCATGTATTTAGCAAAGAAGTTCCATACAAACCATCTTGTAATTGAGTATTTATATAAGAGATGAGGATGAATAATGACCGTTAAAGATGATTTTTGATCATCACCTTCAACAATCCAATTAACAGTAGACTTTCTTTTAGAACCTCCAATATTTAAATCAAATCCGTTATCAGACCAATTATAAAAATTTCTGATATATGTAACTCCATTTAAATAAACTAACATATCTGATGATCCTTCACCAGGCCAATTCAATGCCTCATTACTCAAACAAAAAGGATGGAACTTTTTTAAATGTCCTGGTTCTCTGATAATATCAAGGACTTTCTTTTTAGGAAAATTAAATTTATTTGATGCTCTTACTGAATACATAATTAATATTATAATATCATTCAATTAAATTAAGAATCATATGAACATCAATAAAAAATCATTAAGCATAAATAATAAACAGATAGCATTTATTGACGAAGGAAATGGTGAAACATTAATTTTTATCCATGGAAATCCTACTTCATCATTTTTGTGGAGAAACATAGCTCCTCACTTTATAGATAAATATAGAGTGATTGTCCCAGATTTAATAGGTATGGGAGATTCAGATAAATTAGAAGGTATTGATAACGAAGATTATAATTTTAAAGGTCACTATAAATATTTATCTGAGCTTATAAAAAATCTAAACATTATGACACCTATTCATTTGGTAATTCATGATTGGGGATGTGCATTGGGTTTAAAGTATGCAAGACATAATCCATTACTTGTTAAATCAATAACATTTATGGAGGGCATGACTATTCCTTTAAGTTGGGACCAATGGCCACAAATTGGTACAAAAATATTTAAATTATTCAGATCTGAGATTGGTGAGGAACTTGTTTTAGATAAAAATATATTCGTAGAAAGAATCTTGTTCACAGACCCAATTAAACCTATGGATAATGAAACCAAAAATAAGTATTTAGATCCATTTAAAGATAAAGGTGAAGGAAGGCGCCCCACTCTTTCGTGGCCAAGAAATATACCGCTAGATGGTGAACCAAAAGATGTTTATTTAGAAATGAGTCAAAACGCAGAATTTCATAAAACCTCACAAATTCCTAAATTATTTATCAATGCTGAACCTGGCTTCTTGCTTGTAGGATCTCAAAGAGACGAGGTTCGAAAATGGAAAAACTTAACTGAAGTTACTGTCAAAGGAAAGCATTTTATACAGGAAGATTCACCTGAAGAAATTACAAAAAATATAAAGTTATTTTTAAACGATTTATAAGTTTTTTTATTTTTTTTATTCTATTAGTGTAGAATACTGACAATGTCAAAAGAAGATCAGCTAGAATTTGAAGGTGAAGTTATTGAAACCTTACCAAATACAAAATTTAAAGTTAAATTAGAAAATGATCATATAATTACAGCTCATATCTCAGGGAAAATGCGTAAGCATTACATTAGAATTCTTACTGGAGATAAAGTAAAAGTTGAAATGACGCCATATGATTTATCTGTTGGCAGGATTACTTTTAGAGGAAGATAATTAAACTTTAACTTTTGATTTTGAGTCAATAAATTTTAATTTACCCTTCTCTATATCCAATTTAATAAGCCCTCCACCCTTTAGACTTCCAAATAGTAATTTATCAACAAGGGGCTTTTTGATATTCTGCGATATAAATCGTTCCATCGGTCTTGCACCCATCTCTTTATCGTAACCATTATCTGCGATCCAATTTATAACTTTGCTAGATACATTAATTTCAACATTCTTTTTATCTAATTGAGCCTGAAGCTTTGTCAAAAACTTATCTACAATCGATAAAATAACATTCTTATCTAAATAATTAAATTGAATTGTTTCATCGAGCCTGTTTCTAAACTCAGGTGAAAATAGTTTATTTAGTGAATTCATTGCATCAGATTCATTAGTAGTTTTTGAGAAACCAATATTTCTTTTGCTTAATAATTCGGCACCAATGTTTGTAGTCATAATAAGTATCACATTTCTAAAGTCAGATTTTCTCCCATTATTATCTGTTAAAACACCAGCATCCATAACTTGTAAAAGAATATTAAATATATCAGGATGTGCTTTTTCAATTTCATCAAGAAGTAAAACACAGTGAGGTGATTTAACTATGGCTTCTGTTAACAGCCCTCCTTGATCAAAACCTACATATCCAGGAGGAGCTCCAATTAACCTAGACACAGTGTGTCTTTCCATATATTCACTCATATCAAATCTAATTAATTCTATTCCTAGAATTTCAGATAGTTGTTTAGATATTTCAGTTTTACCAACACCAGTTGGTCCAGTAAATAAAAAGGAGCCTATGGTTTTATTTTCATCTCTTAGACCTACTCTAGAAAGTTTTATAGCATTTGAGAGAGTTTCTACAGCCTTATCCTGACCAAAGATGACTCTCTTAAGATTTGTTTCAATATTTTTTAAGCTTTTCTTATCGTTACTAGTAATCGATTGTTCAGGAATTTTAGTAATTTTTGCAATTGTTGCTTCAATATCTGATTTGCGCACATTTATTTCTTTATTATTTTTTCTATTAATATTTAATAGAGCGCCTGTTTCATCAACAACATCAATAGCTTTATCTGGGAGAAATCTATCATTAATGTATTTTGAAGATAGTTCAACAGCTGATTTAATAGATTCATCTGTATATTTAACTGAATGGTAGTCTTCGTAAATATCCTTTATCCCCATTAGTATTTCTTCACACTCATCAAAAGATGGCTCTACAACATCAATTTTTTGAAATCTTCTTGATAACGCTTGGTTTTGGTTAAATATACCTCTATATTCTTGAAAAGTTGTTGAACCTATACAACGTATTTCGCCTTTACCTAATGCTGGTTTAAGTAAATTTGAAACATCTAATGAGCCCCCAGAAGCTGAACCAGCTCCAATTATGGTATGAATTTCATCAATAAATAAAATCGGATTATTTTGATTTGATAAAAATGATAAAACGCTTTTTAACCTTTTTTCAAAATCACCTCTATATTTTGTACCAGCAATCAGAGCAGCAATGTCTAGAGAGTAAACAACCACATCACTCATTATTGCAGGTACATTATTTTTTGAAACTAAATAAGCTAAGCCTTCTGCAATAGCTGTCTTGCCTACACCAGATTCGCCTACTAGTAATGGATTATTTTTATTTCTTCTACATAAAATTTGAATTAATCTATCAATTTCTTTCTTCCTACCAATTATTTTATCAATCTTATTATTTTTTACCTGATCATTTAGATTTATCAAAAACTCATTTTCTTTAGATGAATTAACTTCATCAGAATTTTCTGATGCTAATTTATCTTTATCATATGGCTGCTCTTTCTTTTTGGATCCATGAGATAGATAGGAAACAACATCAAGTCTAGATATTTTATATTTATTCAATAAAAATACTGAGTGTGATTCTTTTTCTGAAAAAATAGCAACTAAAATATTTATTGGCTTCACAACACCTTGACCCGAAGATTGAATGTGAAACACCGCTCTTTGAAGGACTCTTTGAAATCCCAATGTAGGTTGAACTGATTTTTGTTGATCTAAACGCCTAAGTGAATTTTTAGCTATATGATCATTTAACTCATTTTTTATTGTTTCAGTTGAAACGGTCTTTGATTTAAAGAATTCATCAACTTCATAATCATTCAGTATCATAAGCAGTAAATGTTCAACAGTTAAATACTGAATGTTAGCTTCGTGAGCTTTATCGAAAAGACTTGCAATAGATAATTCTAATTCTTTACTAAACATATTAATCTGTTAATGGTTCAATTTCACTAAGAAGAGGATGTCCATGATCTTTTGCCATTTCGTTGACCTGGTAAGACATCATCTCAGCAATCTCCTTAGAGAATATACCACAAACTCCACAACCTTTTGTATGAACTTCCATCATTATTTCGGTAGATTTTTGATGACTATGGCCAAAAACAGTTTGAAGAACAAAAACAACAAACTCCATTGGAGTATAATCATCATTTAAAAGAATAACTTGATACTGCGGTGGTTCTTTAGTTTGAGGATCTTGCTCAAGAACTACAGTACCAAATGAATCATCAACCTTGTTATCATTCGATAATTTTTTCATTACATTCTTTTTATCATTTCGTCAGCAAAACCAGATGAAGATACTAAGTCAGCATTTTTCATCATTCTAGCAAAATCATATGTAACCTTTTTGGCACCAATCGCCCTATCCATTGATTTCATAATTATGTCTGCAGCCTCAGCCCACTCCATATGACGTAACATCATTTCAGCTGATAAAATTAAACTACCTGGATTAACTCTGTTTTGACCCGCATACTTTGGTGCTGTTCCATGAGTAGCTTCAAAAACAGCATATTTATCTGAAATATTAGCGCCAGGAGCTATTCCAATACCACCAACCATTGCTGCTAATGCATCAGATATGTAGTCACCATTAAGATTCATTGTCGCAATGACGTCATATTCAGTTGGTCTAAGTAAAATCTGTTGAAGAAATGCGTCGCAAATGACATCTTTGATAACAATTTTTTTACCATTATTTGGATTAATAATTTCTTGCCATGGGCCTTCATCAATTTCTATTCCACCAAAGCTATCTTTAGCTAATTCGTATCCCCAATCTCTAAATGCTCCTTCAGTAAATTTCATAATATTTCCTTTATGCACTAATGTTACTGATGATCTATTATTGTCAATTGCATATTTAATTGCTTCTCTTACCAACCTTGTCGTTCCTTCTTTAGATATCGGTTTAATACCAATACCAACATTTTGATCAAATCTTATTTTAGATACATCAAATCTAGTTTTTAAAGTCCTTATTAGGCTTTTTGTTTTTTTGGAATTACTTTCGAATTCAACACCACAATAGATATCTTCAGAATTTTCTCTAAAAATTATCATATCAACATTTTGTGGTTTTTTAACAGGCGAAGGAACTCCATTAAAATATCTTATTGGTCTTAAACAAACATACAAATCAAGCATTTGTCTGAGAGAAACATTTAATGATCTTATACCGCCTCCTACAGGTGTTGTTAACGGACCTTTAATGCTTACTATAAATTCTTTAAGTGCTTCAATTGTTTCATCTGGCAGCCAATCATTTTTTGAATAAACATTCGTTGCTTTTTCACCACAATAAACTTCCATCCATTCGATTTTTCTTTTTCCAGAGTAAGCAATTTTTACAGCTTCATCTACAACTTTGATCATAGGTGGAGTAATATCAACGCCAATACCATCACCTTCAATAAATGGAATAATGGGATTAGATGGTACGTTGAGCTTACCATCAACATAAGAAATTTTTTTACCTTTACTTGGAACTTTTATTTTTTTATAACTCATTTAATTTAAGCTTTAAAATAGCTTTATAATCACTAAATCGGTGATAATTATACTCCTAAAGTTGTTATTATTGAATGTATTCTGATATATGAACAAGATTAATAAAAAAATAGTAGTTGGTATGTCTGGTGGAGTCGATTCTTCAGTTTCAGCTTATTTATTAAAGCAACAGGGATATGAGGTTATTGGTCTTTTTATGCAAAATTGGCAAAATGAGCCCGGAGAAAAATGTACCTCAGAAATTGATTTTAATGATGCATCTGACGTATGTGATCAATTAGACATTCCTTTACATAAAGCAAATTTTGCTGATGATTATTGGAATAGAGTTTTTAAAGAGTTTTTAAATGAACACAGAGCTGGAAGAACTCCAAATCCTGATGTTTTATGTAACAAAGAAATCAAATTTAAATCCTTTTTACAATATGCTTTGTCAATTGGTTCAGATCTAATCGCAACAGGACATTATGCATCTAAAAAAATCATTAATGGAAGAACATATTTATGTAGGGCAGAAGATATAGAAAAAGATCAAACTTATTTTCTTCATGAAGTTAAAGAAAAGGATTTTGAAAAATGTATTTTTCCACTAGAGAATCTTACAAAAAATGATGTAAGAAAAATTGCAATTGAATTGAATTTAAAAAACGCTTTAAAGAAAGATTCAGTAGGAATATGCTTTATTGGAGAAAGAAATTTAAAAAATTTTCTTGGTAGATTTATAGATCTTCAAAAAGGCACTATTTACGATGAATTTAATAATAAAGTAGGAGTTCACAACGGGGCAACGCTTTACACTAAAGGCCAAAGACAAGGTTTAAGAATTGGTGGCGTGAAAGGAAAGGAAGACTTACCATGGTATGTTTATGACAAGGACATACTAAAAAATGAATTGTATGTATGTCAAGGTATTGATAATGATCTTCTTTTTGATTCAGGTGTTGAAATTGAAAATATATCTTGGATAAACGAAAAAGATTATAAATTTCCAATGAACTGTCTTGTACAGATAAGACATCAACATAATCCAGTAAAATGTTCAGTTAAGTTACAAAATTCTAAGTACATTATTAATTTTGAAAATCAAATTAGGGGCGTTTCTCCTGGACAATCTGCAGTTTTTTACGATAATGCAATATGCTTAGGTGGTGGTGTTATTTCAAATATAGTATGAAGTTAAATAATGGAATAAAAAATGAATTATTATCATAACAATATATCACCTCTAGATAATAGATACGCATCAAAAATAAAAGACGTAATAAATTGTTTTTCAGAATATGCTTTAATTAGAAACCGTTTTTTAATTGAAATAGATTGGATAATTTACTTATGCACAAATCATTCAAAATATTTTATGCCTATGAGCAGCGTGACTATAAAAAAACTTAATCAATTTAAAAATTCATTTGATGATAAAAGCGTAATAAAAATTAAAAAAATTGAAGAGATAA
>CABZTX010000023.1 GCA_902528875.1 uncultured SAR86 cluster bacterium
TAGGTGTTGTGTAAAGTAAATGATATGGCGGATCTGGAAACATATCCATTAAGCTTGCACCATCTGGTTTTGCAACAAGGTACCAATAGTTAGCTGGCTCTCCTAAAACAATATTAATAATATAAACAATTGGTAAAAGTAAAAATATTGTTATAAGACAAACTGAAACAATGTCTCTTGAATAAGGCCTATTCCCTAGAGAGACAGTAGCATACATTATTCCAACAATAATCATTCCATGACCAATCATAAAGAAAATATAATCAAGATCATGAAAAAGTATATCTGGCGTTATTATTGCCATTGTTGCTCCACCCAAGCCCCAAAAAAAAGCACACTTATATAGAATGCTTGGCCCACCTAGTAAAAAAATTATTAGAAATATTTCTGACAAATCGCACATGTGAAAAGGGAGCACTTCAACCCAATTATAGGGATTTTCAATAAGATATAAGTCTTTGTAAGGCGATATTATTACATGTGCCGCAATTATCGCAGCAACAATTCTACTCATCAATTGTTTTTGCTTGTCTGTTTTATTTTTATATATTTTTGGGAAAAAAATTGATACTAAAAGAATAACAACCATTGTTATTAAATGAACGTTACCAAATATTTCAAAAGATGTTCCGAACACCTAACCCTCCCACAAACTCACGTAATTTATTTTATATCTAACGATATAAAAAATCTAATGTAAATTACCAAAGGGAATTTAGTGAAATTTTTTTAAAAACTATCAAGAAGAATTTGTTGTGTCAAAATTGCAGGTAATATTTCAGAACTCTCCATACCTGGCTTCCAAAATATATAGAGTGGGACGCCATTTCTATCATACTTTTCTAAAGCTGAAAGAATTTCATCATTTTTGTTTGTCCAGTCTGCAACAATATATTCTATATTATTATTTTTGAGATAATTCTTTATATTTGGCCTCGATAGTACAATTTTATCATTTGCCTGACATGTTATACACCACGCAGCAGTAAAGTTAATTAAATATGCCTGTCCTCTATCTTTGTATTCACTTTCAATGTTTGAATTCCATATAGTAAAGTCTTCATTAATTTCATTATTATTTATTGAGATGCTTAAATCTTTATTCGAACTATTAATAGCCGATTGCGCTATGATTAAAGTTATAACAGACAACCATACAAATATTTTTAAAATTGGCTTTTTTATCTTAAGTAATAACCAGAACAATATTCCAATAGCTAAAAATACACCAAGCAAAGTTATCAACGAGCTGTTATTGACTTGAAAACTATATACCCAAATTAACCATAATGCGGTTGCAAACATAGGAAATGCAAAAAATTCTTTAAGTGTAACCATCCAGTTTCCAGGCTTTGGCATAAATTTAATTAAATTAGGAAATGCTGAAAGAGCAAAATATGGAGCAGCAAAACCAGATCCTAAGGAAATAAATATGGGTAGTGTTTCATTAGTAGGTTGAATTAAAGCATATCCAAGTGCAGCACCCATGAATGGCGCAGTGCATGGAGAAGCTACAACTACTGCAAGAACACCAGTTAAAAAAGATCCACCAATGCTGTTTGATCCATAACTACCTAATCTAGCAAATGATGACCCAATATCTATATCAGTTAAAAGAACAATACCGATTATGAACATTATTAAACTTAAAATTGATACTATTGCCGGTGACTGAAGCTGAAAACCCCATCCCAGAGCAGTTCCAGCCTCTTTAAAAAGAATTAATGCAACACCAATTATTAAAAAAGATAAAATTACTCCACTACAGAATGACAATGCATGTTTTCTTACAGTCATAGTTGATTCATTTCCCATTGAAACAAAACTTAAAATCTTTAATGATATTATTGGAAAAACACATGGCATTAGATTCAAAATTAAGCCACCAATGAAGGCAAAAAACAGTGCGCTTAAGAAGCTAATGCCAGAGTTATTATCTGAACTGTAATTAACATCTGCATTTATTAAAAATGCATCATTATTTAATAATATAACTCCATTAACCACTTCTAGCTTTTCTTTAGAATCTTCTAAAGGGATCTGCAATAGCCAATTATTCTCTTCTCTCATTAATGATTGCTTTTGAGCATGCAAAACAACGTTTTGTTTTTCTATGAAAAAATTGACGAAGTCTATTTCATTATTTGAAGAAAATCTTAATTCAAGTGTATCTTCAGAAATGTTTGCTAAAACTGGTAATGTCACCGAAGGAACTTTTGAGTTCCATAAGTTCAATGAATCATCATAGATCACATCATCTAGATTTGTTTTTATATATGCTTTTTCTGGCACACAAATATCAGCACATATCAAAAAATCTATATCAGCCTCAATGATTGATAAATGTTTATTTTGTTGTGTATATTCAAATGGATAAATAACTAAGTTGTTATAACCATAAGTCATTAATGGCTCATAAGGTATTAATTCAGGCACTGGCCATTTCATTGGGCCTATTTCTAAATTTTTACTTTGATTCCAATTCACTTCAATTGGACCACCAGAGTCACCAGGATTTTTCCAATAAGTATGCCAGCCATCTTGCATATCCATTTTAATACCCAGTAGTAAAATTTCTTTATCTTTATGTTGTACTGATGACTTAATAAGAGAGACTTCAGCATGACCCGTATTGATTGGCATTGCTTCTGATTCAATATTTACTAAAAATATTAAAAGAAATAAAAATCTTAAGGTATTCATTTGGGGTATATTAACTTAGAAATAGGAAGGGGTGCATAAAGCACCCCCTAAATTTAAACGATTTTATTTATTAGAAATCCTTTTAGGCGTGCTAATTTTAATCATTCTAGGTTTTTTTTCATCAGGAATTATTTTTTCAAGATTAATTGTTAATAATCCATTGATAAGCTCTGCGTCCTGAACAACAACGTCTTCTGATAATGTAAACTGTTGTTTAAACGCCCTTTGAGCAATTCCTTGATATACAACCTTATCTTCACCATTAATCAGTTCTGATTTTGGTCCATCATAGCTTACAGATAGAACTCCGTTAGCAAGTTCAATCTGTATATCTTCTTTAGACAGACCTGCAACAGCAATCTCTATGGCAAATAAATTTCCATCTTTGCTAATATTATATGGTGGATAACTTGATGATCGTTCATTAGACTCTGAGAGTCTTTGTAATCTATCAAATAAAGGTTCAAAACCCAAAACTCTCGTTGTAAAGAAAGGGTCAGTAAAGTTAAGTATCATAATAGTCCTCCTTAAAGCGACTTGTTAGGTGTATCTAAATTAGCATACACACTTATGTTATGCAGAGATCCGTTATGGCATCTCTATCAGTAATTATTTATAGGCATTTTCTGTATTTTCAACCTTTATTTTTTCATTTATTTAAAATATGCTATTAGAACATACTTTAAATTCGAAAAACTATATAAAAACTATGATTAGAAAATTATTTTTTGCTATTTACTTTTTAACTACTACTACTGATATTAATGCTGAGCAATCTGATGTTTTAATTGAAAGTGGACAGACTTGGTATTTAGAAAAAAGAAGTAACAAACTATCGCCCTTCAATAGCAAAGTGTTATATTTTTTTTCTACCGATGCATACAGTACATACAATGCAAGAAAGTTTAACGATTGGGATATATTTTCAATTATAGATACAAGAAATCTTGTAAGGCTTAATAAAGGTGATAAAATCCAAATTTTAAAATCCAGGCATGGTGAATCTGTATATGAAGTTAAGCTTTTGGATGGGTTTGAAAAAAATAGAAATTATTTTGTTATAAAAAATGATTTGATTGATCATTTTGAATTGATTGAGAAAACAAATGAAACCTAATAAATATATATATCTCGCAGTAATTATTATTACCTCATGTACTAATATGTCATATCAACCTAATATAGTAAGCAAATCAGATGTTCAAAAACAACAATATGTCGTTATAGGCACAATAACCGATATCACATATGTAACTATTGAAGGTGATAGGGAAGTGGGTGCAGCTGCAGGTGCTTTAATTGGAGGCGCTGCTGGAAAAAATGTAACTGATTCAGAGACTGAGTCTGATATAGCCGCAATAATTGGTGGCTTGGTTGGCTCTGCAGTAGGTGCAGAAGTTGGTTCCAATTTAACAAGTAAGGATGGCGTCGAACTTTTAATTGAAACAAATAGTGGAAAGCTAGTTTCTATAATCCAAGAAGTAAGTAACTTAGATTTTAAGGTTGACCAAAAGGTGAGAATTATTAAAAGGAATGGTAAATCGAGAGTCTTACCATTTGATTAATGGCGTCTGAGCAAGAATCTTCTATATACAACAAATCTCTTGATATTTTGTCTTATAGAGAACACTCTAGCAAAGAATTAAAAAACAAGTTAATTAAAAAATTCGACAATGCTCAATTGGTCGAAAAAACTTTGATCAAGTTAGAAGATAATAATTTACTTAATGACATAAGATTTGCTGAGACCTATATTTCAATGCGAAAAAGAAAAGGATTTGGCCCTAAAAAAATTTTTTTTGAGCTTAAGGAAAAAGGTATCCCAGATTCAGTTGCAAGAAAGATAATTAAAGAAGAAGGTGGATGGGCTGAAACGGCCTCAAAGACATTCGTTAAAAAATTCAAAGGTGGCATTTCAGATGACTTTAAAGTTAATCTTAAACAAAGAAACTTTCTTCAAAACAAAGGGTTTGGTTTTAAAGAAATTGAATTTGTTTTTGGTTCCGACATGTTATGATTTCATGCTATGTCATATGAGGTTTTAGCCAGAAAATATAGGCCAATTAACTTCGAGGAAGTTATCGGACAAAACAATGTTGTCAAAGCTCTAGTCAATAGTATTAAGCAAGAAAAAGTACATCAGGCATATATTTTTGCTGGTACAAGAGGCATTGGTAAAACAACAATTGCTAGGATTCTTGCAAAATGTTTAAACTGTGACAGCAGTTCGAAACCTACCGTAAATCCTTGCAATAAATGCTCTAACACTATAGAAATTAGTTCTGGAAGAAGTGTAGATTTTCTTGAAATTGATGCTGCCTCAAATACACAGGTAGACAAAATAAGAGAACTTATTGAAACTGTAGAATATAAACCTGCAAAAGGTAGATATAAAATATATCTAATTGATGAAGTTCATATGTTATCAAAGGCCAGTTTCAATGCTCTTTTAAAGACCTTAGAAGAACCACCGCCTCATGTAGTGTTTTTATTTGCAACGACGAACCCAGAAATGATTCCTAAAACTGTCCAATCAAGATGTTTGCAACTTAATCTCAAAACAGTAAATGATGAATTACTAATTGAGCATTTTAAAAAAATACTAACAAATGAGAAGATTAAATTTGATGAAGATAGCATAAATTTAATTGCAAACTCAGCAAATGGCTCTGTGAGGGATGGGCTGACTTTGTTAGATCAAGCAATAGCTTTTGGAAACGGTAAACTTGTAAAAGAAGAGGTAGGAACCTTGCTTGGAACTATTGATGATTCAATTATTTTTAAACTGCTTGAGTCAGTTATTGATGGAGATGGAAATAAGACTTTTAATACTTTGGCAAAAATTGAAGAATTATTACCTGAATATGATGTCATTCTTCAAAATATAATAGCTATTCTCCATAAAATATCTCTTCAGCAAGCATTAGGTGATTCTAAAGATGAGACTGTAAAGAATTTAGCTTTTAAAGTTGACGAAGAGTTTTGCCAATTACTTTATGAGATTGCGTTAAATGCATTTTCAAAATTTTCTGTTCATCCTAGTCCCAAAGAATGCTTAGAAATTTGTTTATTGAGAATGCTCACTTTTAACCCACTGCAAAAATTAAGTGAATCAAACAGTACTATTGAATCAAAGGAGATTCAAAAAAAAAATTTAAAAAATGATATTGATGCACACATTTCTCGTAAGAATATTAAAGAGGTATCTGAAACACTTATTACAAAAAACGAACACTGGACTAGTTTCTTTGAATCTAACAAGATGAGTCCTTTTGCAAGAAATCATTTTGGAGAAATGTCATTTAAAAGTTTTGTTGATGATACCCTGACTTTGATAAAAAAATCTGATGCACCAGATGTACCAGAAAATATTTTATTAGAATTAAAAACAGTTTTTAAGGAATATTATGGTATTGAAAAAAATCTAGATATTAAATTTAATGTTGGAGAAGTCATTAATTCACCATTTAAAGCTATTAACGAAAGAGAATCTAAAAAATTAGAATCTGCAACGAAGAATATTAAGGAAGACAAAGATATTCAAAATTTTCTAAAAAAATTTAATGGAACTTTAAAAGAAGATTCCATTAAACCATTAAAATAATATGAATAAAGATTTGGTACTTGAACTAATTAATTCCCTGATGATCCTACCTGGCGTTGGAAAAAAATCTGCACAAAGAATGGCTTTGTATCTGCTGGACAGAAATAAAGATGGGGCAAGCATATTGGCTAATACTTTATTAGATGCAATTAGTAATATACAAAGGTGTTCAAATTGTAGAATGCTAACATCATCTAGTATTTGTAAAATATGCGATGATAATTCAAGAGATTCTAACTATATATGTGTTGTAGAAAGTCCCTCAGATGTTCTTGCAATTGAAACTACAGGAGGATTTAAAGGAAAATACTTTGTATTACTTGGAAGATTGTCACCAATTGATGGAGTTGGTCCCGATGAACTCGGAATAGGCGATTTAATAAATATGGTCGAAAAAAATAATATTACTGAGATAATTTTGGCGACTAGCAGTACTGTTGAGGGAGATGCAACAGCAATCTATATAAAAGATCATATTAAAAACGCAAAGGTTTCACGGATATCATATGGTATTCCAATCGGAGGAGAGTTAGAGTATGTTGACGGAACAACAATTGCTAAAGCTATCGAGGGGAGGGTTGAAATCAATGTCGATTAAATCTGATAAGTGGATAAAAAAAATGTCCAAAGAAGTTGAGATGATAAATCCCTTTTCAGAGAACCAAATCAGAGTTGATGAAAATGGGGTCAAGCTGATTTCATATGGAGTATCCAGCTATGGATACGATGTAAGGTGCTCAGATGAGTTTAAAGTTTTTACTAACATAAACTCTGCTATTGTTGACCCAAAGTCATTTGATGAAAAGAGTTTTGTAGATATAACTTCTGATGTATGCGTTATTCCCCCAAATTCTTTTGCTCTGGCTAGGACTGTTGAATATTTCAAAATTCCTAGGAATGTTTTAACAATTTGTCTTGGAAAATCAACATATGCGAGATGTGGCATTATTGTAAATGTAACTCCATTAGAACCAGAGTGGGAAGGTCATGTAACTCTTGAATTTTCAAATACAACTAATCTACCTGCAAAAATTTATGCTGGAGAAGGGGTGGCTCAAATGTTATTTTTTGAGTCTGATGAATTATGTGAAACCAGCTATAAAGATAGAGGTGGCAAATATCAAGGACAAACAGGAGTTACTTTACCCAAGACTTAAAAGTTCTTTTAACTCTAATTTGTTGATAACACCTTCTTCCTCATCTGTTATTTTTAAGAAAATATATCCAAGATCCTTTATGATGAAATAATTAATTACTCTTTTCGAATCTTTATTAGTTCTTTCAACAATATGACATTGATATTCCTCACCATCAAACTCACACTTTTCGGTAGCGATTAGATTAAATAGGTACTGCTCATATCCTCCTTTACGCATATTAATAATATTTAGCTTAAAGGAACCTATTCCTTTTGATATATTTGACCTAATCATTATTTGAGCATTTAAGGGATCTAATAAATTTATAGAATTCTCTACATTTGAAGTCCAAGTATTTCTCCCAACTGAGCTAACAGTTTTGGATTCATTATTAAAAGTAACAGTCTGATCTCTATTAAGAAATTTTGGTTTAATATTGATATCATAATTTTTGGAAATAACTTCTTCATTCTCTAGATCAAACTTTGATGAAAAACCCAGAGTAGCTATTAGGTTAGATGCATTAAATTTAAGCTCATGCCCATTTTCATTAGTTAAAAATTCTCTTACTCCAGTTACAGAAAAATCATCAGACTGGAAATTGTATTTAGCTGAATAAAAAGATACTTCATTTGAATTTATATAAAAACAAATAAAAAAAAGAATAAATATTTTTTTATAAGTCATAATTTTCATAAATAATTTTATTAGAACTCTTAAGATTTTTGAAAATAACTTTGTTGCCCTCCAGACGGATGCCATCGTCGCAAATCTCTTTTATTATCTTTGGGTAAAGAATATGTTCGATTTTATGAATTTTTTCTTTTAGCTCATCTTCTGAAAGATTATTTTTTATTTGAAATTTTCCTTGAGCAATTAATGGTCCTGCGTCTAGTTCTGAAGAAACATAATGAATTGATATTCCATGAAAAGAATCATTATTTTTTAATACTTGTTCATGGGTATCGAGGCCTGGATATTTTGGCAAGAGAGAGGGATGTATATTAATTATTTTTCCAAAATACTTATCCGAAAGTTTTTTACCTAAAATTCTCATAAAACCAGCTAATATTATTAAATCTGGCTCTATTGAAGAAATATAATTATCGAGCTCTTCATCAAACTTTTCTCTGCTTTCAAATTTTTTATGATTTATTACTTTATACGATAAATTATTTTTTTTTGCTCTTTCAAGACCATAAGCATTTGGATTATTAGAAATAACACTTTCAATAACTCCATTTATTCTACCTTTGGCACACGCTTTTGAGATCGCCTCAAGATTTGTACCACTTCCAGATATAAGGACAATTAATTTTTTCATTGAGAATTATTTATAAATAACTGATTTATTATTTTGTTTTTCTGTTATTTTACCAATTATAAAGTTTTCAAAATTCATACTTGTAATTTTTTTTGTTATATCACTAGCCTGGGTTTCCTTAACAACCAAAACCATACCAATTCCACAATTGAAAACCCTAAACATATTGTCATCATTAATTTCTCCATTCTCTTGTAACCATTTGAAAATGAAAGGAAAATCCCATGATTTAATATTAATTTCTGCACATAAATCACTGGGTATTGATCTGGGTAGATTTTCAGTTAAACCACCTCCTGTTATATGTGAAATAGATTTGATATTAAATTCTGAAATAAGACTTAAAATTAACTTTGGATATAGTAAAGTCGGTTTTAATACTTGATCAATTATTTTTTTTAATTCACTTCTATCAATTTTTGTTTTATCTATAATTTTTCTTATCAGTGAGTATCCATTTGAATGTGGTCCACTTGAACCAATTCCAATTAATACATCATTTTTGTTGACATGCTTATTTTTAATAATTTTTTCTTCTTCTACACAACCCACTGAAAACCCAGCTAAATCAAAATTGTTATCAATATAATGTCCCGGCATTTCTGCAGTTTCTCCACCAAGAAGAGCGCAACCAGAATCTATACATGCCTTTGATATGCCTTTTATTACATTAGATGCTTCATCAACATTAAGTTTAGAAGACGCGTAGTAATCTAAAAAAAATAAAGGCTTTGCTCCACACACAATTAGATCATTAACACACATTGCAACAAGATCTTGACCAATGCCTTTAAGATTTTGATATTGTTGAGCTAGAGCTACTTTGGTTCCAACTCCGTCCGTACACGCCACTAAAATAGGATTCTTAAATTCCTTTCCAAGCTTATACATTCCAGCAAATCCTCCAATGTTTCCAAGTACATTGGCATTTTGAGTTGAGGCTACATCATTCTTAATTCGCTCTATTAATTTGTTCCCCTGATCAATATTTACACCAGCCAATTTGTATGGATCGTTTTCTATAATTTCCTTTGTCATTTAGAATACCTAATAAGAGATTAAAAATTATGAATTTTTTTAAACACACTATATTTTGCCTTATTATTCTTTCTAATGCTTGTATTGGTAAGGAGTTTAGTCAACTTTTTGTAGTATTCGAGCCAATTGAGCCCTCATCTAATATTGAAAAATCTATCAACAATTCTTTTAACACTATGGTGCATAGACTTAGTGGCAATCCAGCACCATCAAATATATGGAAAATTATAAATGCTGGCAATGCCAGAAAAGACTTCATAAATAGTTATTCAATAAAGAATTCTGAAGATAAAAGTTTTATTCAAGTGAACTTTGATAAAGATTTATTAATTAAAAAGTTCAAGGAACTTAACATTCCATTTGTAGGTATTTCAAGACCAGTTTTTTTAATTATTATAAACATTGATTCAGGTATTGAAGAGCCCTATATATTAAATACCAATAATTCAAAAAAGGAAATGGATATCCTAATTAAGAATTATTTAAATAAAATTTCAAATTCTCGTGCAATATTTCTAGAGATACCTGCTATTGATCTTGAAAGCTCTGAGCAACTTTTAAGTTACAAGAAACTTATAGATTCTAATAAATTTATTTCATCTCAATATGCCTTTGATAGGGTAATTAATATAAAGATTGAAAAGCTGAGTCTCGATTATTGGAGAGTTGAGGGAGATATGAATTTAGAATATGAAGGTAATGAATTTAATAGTTTTTTTCTTAAGTCATTAAACTCGTTTTTAGAAAAATCTATCACTGATATTTTGGAGATGAATTTGATAGACATAAATATTGATTCAAAAGTTAAACTTTCTATTAATAACATTAATAATTATGGAGATTATATAAATACTAGAAATATTTTTGATCGATTTATTGCTATCAATAAAATTGAGATAGATAGCTTTAATATTGACAATATAATTTATGATGCAAGCATTTATGGAAACATTGAAAATTTATTGTCTGAAATAACTGGAAGTAACCTTTTTAAAATAAAAAGTATAGATACAGTTAATTCTGCTATTAGCATGGAATTTTTAAAATGATTAAATACTTTATTTTTGTTCCCAACCTTCTTTCAATAATAAGAATATTTTTAGTTTATCCAATTTTAAATAATATTTATTTAGGTAATTTTTATACAGGAATTATTATTTTTGTTATTGCTGCAATTACTGATGCTTTAGATGGCTTTTTAGCAAGAAAAATGGATTGGCATACTAATCTTGGAAAAATTTTAGATCCTGTTGCTGATAAGCTCCTTCTGTCAGGTACAGTTTTTATCCTATGGTTAAATAACTTAATACCTTTTTATATTTTTATAATTTTAATTAGCAGAGATTTGGCAATTCTCATAGGAGCTGCTATTCAAATGTCCTTAATAGAATCAGTTACACCATCACCCAATCTCTTAGGCAAACTAACCACAAGTATTCAAATTATTTATGTTTCAATTATTTTTTTAAAAGAATTATTAGTATTTAACTTTCATTTTGTTGCTTTAGATATTTTAATAGTTTTAATAAGTTCAATAAGTCTATTTGTTTATGCAAATGGTTGGTACAGAGATCTTAGAAAATATTATTATGAATAATCCTAAGCAACTCACTTTTCCTTGGAGCAAACCAAACAGATCAGAATTAAATGATTTTTTCTTTGACGAAAAGAATTTGAAATTAAAAGATGTCCTGTTATCAGATGAAGATTTTTTTCTGTATGGTAGGAATAAGGTTGGAAAAACATATCTAATGCAGTCACTTTGCAATTTATATGCAAAAAAGGATAAGACTTCTTTGTATATTCCTTTAAAAGACATTTTAAATCTTGATCCATCACTTTTAGAATCATTAGATAGTTTAGATCTTATTTGTGTGGATGATATTAATCTCATTAATGGCAAAGATAACTGGGAATTAGCCTTTTTTAATTTGATCAATAATTGTCTTACCTCAAGATGTAGATTAATATTTTGCTCATCTATAAATCCATCTCAACTTTTATTTGAGTTAAAAGATCTTGAATCAAGAATAAAGAAGCTCGATAGTTTTGAAATTTTACCAGTCTCTGATTCAAATTTAGTTAATGCATTAAATTTTGTTGCTAAATCAAGAGCAATTAATTTGGGTATCAAAGAATTAAATTATCTTTTAAAGTATTCCAAGCGGAGTGTTAGCAGTCTTATCAAATTAATAGATAAGCTTGACAAACTTTCAATGGAGCAAAAAAGAAAAATTACTATTCCATTAATCAAGGAGACTATTTAGATAGAAAATATTCACACTCAAAGCAATATGATACAACATTGACGTCTTTATCATTTTTTATAAAATCATAGCCTTGGCCAAAAAAATCATAAATCCTCTTCAAACTGTTATCTAATTTAATATTTAAACCAATATTATCTATTATTGTTGAAATATAGACTTCAAAAGGGTCAAGCTCTTTCTTATAACTAATCACCTGATAATCCTCAATATTCGATATATTTGCAGCAGATCCAATAGCATCATCAAGATTACCTATTTTATCTACAAGGCCAAGCTGAATAGCCTTTTCACCAGACCAGATTCTTCCTTTTGCGACTGCATGTATTTCTTCATATGGCATTTTTCTATTCTCAGAAACCTTTGTTACAAAATCTTCGTAAACATGATCAATGCTCGATTGAATAGATTTTCTAACATTATCTGGCATAGGATATCTTGGGTCCCAATTTCCAGCTTCAGTTGAACTAACTCCATCTACATTTACTCCAGCCCATTCATAAATATTTTCAAAAGTTGGCAAAACACCCCAAACTCCAATAGAGCCAGTGAGAGTTTCATTTTTGGCCCAGATTTCGTCTGAAAGGGTCGTAACCCATACACCACCAGATGCAGCAATATCTCCCATCGAGCTTACTATTGGACGACCAGTTTCTTTAAACTCATTCAAAGCATTTGTTATAAGCTCGCTGGCGTAGACTCCTCCGCCAGGACTATTTACCCTCAAAACTATAGCTTTAACAGACTTATCTTTAGTTGCTTTCTGAATGTTATTAACAATAGTTGTCGATCCAGCAATCCCAAAATCTGATTCACCAGTAGTAA
This sequence comes from uncultured SAR86 cluster bacterium, assembly GCA_902528875.1. Taxonomy (GTDB): domain Bacteria; phylum Pseudomonadota; class Gammaproteobacteria; order Magnimaribacterales; family D2472; genus SAR86A. The sequence continues at coordinate 12,901 of CABZTX010000023.1, forward strand.
TTGACCCTTCAACATTGATAATGGCTATTTTGTTATTTGATGAACTTTGTTCTTTATCAATAGTTGATAGGTAGTCATATATTGAAACGGAATCTGGAAATTGATATGGATCTTCATCTTCATTTGGAAACTCTTTGAAAAGCCAATGTCTGAATTCTTCAACATTCATAACCTGATCAACAAGACCTTTCTCTAATGCAATTTGTGAGATTTCAGGCTCAACTTGCGATAATTCCCAAAAACTGTCTCCATAATTTTGCATTGTGCCACTTGTTAGATCTCTTCCGTTCTCCATCAGTTGAGTCATTTTTTTCCATAAAGGATCTGAAAAATCTTTCCAAGCAATCTTGTCCTCTTCAGACATTGTTGTTCTTGTGTAAGGCTCTGGTGCAGTTTTAAAATCTCCTGCAACAAAAACATGATAGTTAATTTTTATATTTTCATATAAATCTTTTACGTACTGTCTTTTTCTTGAAAATCCAAAGGAGGAGATGCCTCCGTATTCATTTAATATAACTTCATTAGCCTGCGAACTAATTAAATATGAATTGTTTGTAAAATTTTCACCGTAAGCTATGACTCGTTTTCCATTATTTTTTATATTTCGAATAGCATCAGCCAACTCAAATGCAGAAGCATAATACATTCCGAGTTCAGTCACATTTAAATAAACAGCAGCAAGTGAATCATCTTCAGAAGCATGATTCAAGACATCTATGAGATCAGTT
>CABZTX010000024.1 GCA_902528875.1 uncultured SAR86 cluster bacterium
GGAATTGGATCTGCTCTAAGTTTTAATATTTGGTCAGATTTTAAATTAATATCAGATAAAAACTTTCTAGATTCAATGGATTTTATTGCTAACCAAATATTACTTCCATTGGGAGGTATGTTTATAGCAATATTTGTTGGTTGGTTTATGAAACTAAGCTTTATCAAAGATGAATTAGGTGCTACTACTAAGGTTGTATTTCTTCTATGGAGATTTTTTATTAGATTTATTGCTCCGGTATGTGTAGCTTCAATCTTTTTGTCTCAGATACTTTGAAGTGACTCGAAGAGTTAAATTTGAAAAGTTAATTAAGATTAATCATGAACTAGTTTTCAGAGAAATCTCTAATTTTGAAAATTATGTGAACTATGTTCCGGGATGCTCAAATGCAGAGTTAGTTGAGAGAACTGATAACTATGAAGTTGGAAAATTAGAATTTAATCTTTTGTTCAAAAATTATACTATTACTTCAAAAAATTATATCAGTGATAACAAAATCAAAATTGAACAAATTGATGGTCCATTTATATCATTTGAAGGTGAATGGAGAGTTATTAAGAAGGATAAAAGCGTAACTAAGATTATATTTACAGCCAACTTCGAATTACCTAGTCTACTGAACAAGTTACTGTCAGATAATAGTATTGATATATTTTTTGAAAATTCGCTAGAAGGGTTTGTAAATAAGCTTTCTGATTAGCCCTATATTGTTTCACTAATCCAGCTTTCCACTGTGCTGTCCGCATTAAAAAAAATTGTTAATTTTTTATTTTCTATAAGATTATCTCCTATTTGTATTGAGTAATAATAATCCCATCTGCTCGAATGAAATGGATCTTTTATGATTGCTGTTCCAAATATAAATTGAATTTGTTCTTTTGTAAGTCCCTCTTTGAGTTTACTTATATCATCTTCATCAATAATATTTCCTTGAAGAATAGGCACTTTATATGGACTAAGTGAAGTACATGAAATGAAAATTAATAATATAAATGTTGATATAACTATATTAATATAGTTCTTTATAGGAATGTCTTTCATATAGTTTTATAATTATACTTCCTATTAAATTTAAAATCAGAATAAGAGTTCAATTTATTTAAAACTATGCTAAAGGTATAATTATTGTTATGAATGACCAAAATAGAGAATTAAAAAAAGCTGGATTAAAAGCTACCCTTCCTCGAATTAAAATTATGGAGATTCTTGCATCTACTGCAATTCAAGAAGAAGCCCATTTCAGCGCAGAAGATATTTACAAAGAACTTTTAAATAATGGTGAAAATATTGGCCTTGCATCTGTATATAGAGTTTTAACGCAGTTTGAATCTGCAGGAATGGTTAAGAAGCATCATTTTGAAGGAAGTCATGCAGTTTATGAAGTTGTCGAAGAAAATCATGAGCATATGGTTGATGTTCAAACAGGAAAAGTGCTCGAATTTCAAGATTCGGAGTTAATAGATCGTTTAAATCTTATTGCAAATAATGCTGGATATCAGCTTGTTGATCATAATCTAGTTCTACACGTTAAGAAAAAAGATTCATAAAGTTTTCACTTGAACTGAAGACATAAATCCCAATATATGTCATGTGGGATTAAAAAATGAGTAAGAAAAAAAAATCAAAAGATATTGATAATGAAGAAGTATCAAATGAATTTGAAGAGCAAAAACTAGAATCTGAAACTACAGAAGATATAGACGATTCTGATGAAAATATTGGTAATCCCTCTTACGAGGAGTTATTTGATAAGAATGAAGAACTAGAGAAAGCATTATTGAGAAAAAATGCAGATCTTGATAATGCTATGAAAAGAACTCTTTTGGAAGTCGAAAAAGCTCATAAATACGGTACCGAGAAACTTCTACAAGAACTATTACCAATATTAGATAATTTAGAGCATGCCTTAAGTAATTTATCCAAAAATGCTACAAAAGAAGATAAAGAGGGCATCGAAATAACATTAAAATCTTTTGAATCTACTCTTGATAAATTTGGATTGGTACCTATCTATCCGGAGAACGAAGAATTTAACCCAGAAAAACATGAAGCTGTTTCAATGGAGAAAGACAAGAAAAAGCAAGATGGTTTTATTGGAAACATATTTCAAAGAGGTTGGGAGCTTCATTCAAGGGTTTTGAGGCCCGCCAGAGTTACAGTTATTAAGAATTAGAGGAAACGTTATGTCAAAAATTATAGGAATTGATTTAGGAACTACCAACAGCTGTGTAGCAGTTGTTGAAGGCCAACAAAATAAAGTTATTGAAAATTCAGAAGGAGCAAGAACTACTCCATCTGTAATCGCATACACTGAAAACGATGAAGTTCTGGTTGGTTTACCAGCCAAAAGACAAGCTGTCACAAATCCTGAAAATACTTTATATGCTATTAAAAGATTAATAGGAAGGACTTTTGATGATGAGGTTGTCAGTAAGGATGCAGATATGGTGCCATATAAAATCATTAAAGCTGATAATGGCGATGCATGGGTTGAGGCAACAAATAATAAATTAGCACCTCCTCAGGTTGCTGCAGAAGTCCTCAAAAAGATGAAGAAGACTGCTGAAGACTATCTTGGGCATGAAGTAAAAGAAGCCGTTATTACTGTTCCTGCATATTTTAATGATTCACAAAGACAGGCTACAAAAGATGCAGGTAAAATAGCTGGACTCGATGTAAAAAGAATCATAAATGAGCCCACTGCCGCAGCATTGGCATATGGATTAGATAAAAGCAAAGGTGACTCAACTGTTGCTGTCTATGATCTTGGTGGAGGTACATTTGATATATCCATCATAGAAATTTCTGATGTAGATGGCGAACATCAGTTTGAGGTTTTATCTACAAACGGAGATACATTCCTTGGCGGTGAAGATTTTGATTTAAGACTCATTGACTATTTTGTAGACAAATTTAAAGAAGAATCTGGCTTTGACTTAAAGAGCGATCCACTAGCACTTCAAAGGCTAAAAGAGGCAGCTGAGAAGGCTAAAATTGAACTTTCCTCCTCTGAGCAAACAGAAGTTAACCTGCCATATATAACAGCTGATAACTCTGGACCTAAACATTTTGTTCATAAGATTACACGTGCAAAATTAGAATCATTAGTAGAAGATTTAGTAGACAAAAGCTTAGAACCCTTAAAAATTGCACTGAAAGATGCAAAGCTTTCAAAAGGGGATATTGATGAGATTCTTCTGGTTGGAGGTCAAACTAGAATGCCACTTGTACAAAAGAAGGTTTCTGAGTTTTTTGGAAAGGATCCAAGAAAAGACTTAAATCCAGATGAAGCAGTTGCAGTTGGTGCTGCAATACAAGGTTCTGTTCTGTCAGGCGATACTACTGATGTATTGTTGCTCGACGTAACACCACTAACGCTTGGTATAGAAACACTTGGTGGAGTTGCTACTGCACTGATTGAAAAAAATACAACTATTCCAACACAAAAATCACAAGTTTTTTCAACTGCAGAGGATAATCAAACAGCAGTAACTGTCCATGTTATCCAAGGGGAAAGAACTCAAGCCTCTCAGAATAAGTCACTTGGTCAATTTAATTTAACTGATTTACCGCCTGCAGCAAGAGGAGTTCCCCAAATAGAGGTTTCTTTTGATCTTGATGCTAACGGTATCTTAAATGTATCAGCTAAAGATAAGAATACAGGCAAAGAACAATCAATAGTGATTAAAGCATCGAGTGGATTATCAGATGATGACATTGAAAAAATGGTTAAAGACGCTGAAGCTAATGCCGAAGATGATAAAAAATTTGAAGAACTTGTTCAAGCTAAGAATAATGCAGACATGTTAGTACATGCGACAAGAAAGACTATTGATGAATCGGGTGATAAATTATCAGATGATGAAAAAAATAGTGTTGAAGAAGCAGTCAAATCTCTTGAAGAAGCTGTTGCGTCTGAAAGTATTGAATCCATCGAATCTTCAACAAAAAACCTAAATGATGTCTTAACGCCTCTTACTCAAAAGTTATATAAACAAGATAATCAAGAGGGTGAGAATGTTTCTGATGGTAGCGGTGAAGAAAACCAAGCCGCAGAAAATACAGTTGATGCAGAATTTGAAGAAGTTAAAGAAGAAGAAAAATAATTATTCGTCATGTCAAAGAGAGACTACTATGAAATACTTGAAGTCTCTCGAGACTCCTCACAGGCAGAGCTAAAGAAAGCCTTCAAAAAGAAGGCAATGAAATTTCATCCAGATAGAAATCCGGATAATCCAGAAGCTGCCAAAAAATTTAAAGAAGCCGCTGAGGCATATGACGTCTTGTCAGATTCACAAAAAAAATCAGCTTATGATCAATTTGGACATTCTGGTGTTGATGGGATGGGCGGTGGTCAAAATTATAATGATGTAAATATAAATGATATTTTTGGTGATATTTTTGGAGATGTTTTTGGTACACGATCTCAATCAAGAAGACAAAGAAGAGGTTCTGATCTCCAATATAATCTTGAATTGAGTCTGAAAGATGCTGTTCTAGGGGTACAGAAGAAAATAAAAGTTCCTTCACATAGGGCATGTCCAGATTGTAATGGAAGTGGTGCAGCTAAAGGCTCTAGTCCAGTAACTTGTCATAACTGCAATGGAACAGGCCAGGTAAGAATGCAACAAGGTTTCTTTTCTGTTCAACAAACTTGCTCTGTATGTTCAGGCACAGGACAAATTATTAAAGATAAATGTAGAACATGTGGTGGAGTCGGCGCAATTAAAGAAAATAAAACTTTATCAGTAAACATTCCTGCTGGAGTAGATACTGGAGATAAGGTAAGGCTATCGGGTGAAGGAGAGTGGATGAAAGGAGGTCAATCTGGTGATCTTTATGTAGCAATAAGGGTAATTGATGATCCTATCTTTGAAAGAGATGGAAGAGAACTTTATATTGAAGCACCAGTTCCTTTTGATATTTCAGTAATTGGTGGCGCAATAAATATTCCTACACTAGAAAATACAATCTCTCTTAAGATCCCTCCTCAAACTCAAACTGGAAAAATTTTTAGAATAAAGGGTAAAGGCGCATCAGTTGTTCGTGATAAAAGAAGAGGGGACATTTTATGCAGAATAGTAGTTGAAACGCCTTCAAATCTTGACAATAAACAAATGAAACTTTTGAAAGAATTGAGCAAATCGCTTGATCAAACAAAAAACTACCCTGGAACAAACACATTTAATAAAGCAATTTCAAAATTAAAAAACTAAGATGCTTAAAATATTCTTAAATGGCAAAACTGGGAAAATGGGCTCTTGTATAACAAATTTGATTGATAATGATGATAATCTAGAATTAGTTAAATATGATTGCTTAAAAAATGCTGATGTGGTCATTGATTATTCTCATCCTGATTCAACAGCAAATATTCTTCAAGAATGTATAAAATTTCATAAACCAATAGTTATCGGGACTACAGGAATTAAAAAAGAGTTAGCTAATCAAATTATAGAATCATCTGAGAAAATACCTGTTATGCAAGCTGCGAATACAAGTAAAGGTATTATAAATTTAAAAGAATCTGTGCTTCAATTTATTTCAGACAATACTGATCAAGTTGAATGTCACATCAGAGAAACACACCATAAAGATAAAATCGATTCTCCATCAGGTACAGCAATAGAACTGGAAGAATTTATTAAAAATAATGACAAAAATAAAATTGTTAAATCAATTAATATCTCATCTTTTAGAGAAGATGAGGTATATGGGATTCATGAAGTTACTTTTAATTATGAAAACAATTCTGCTGAATTTAAACATGAAGCCTTATCAAGAGAAGCTTTTGCAATGGGAGCAATAACTGCTGCAAAATTTATGAGTACATCAAAGCCTAATATCTACAAATTTAGCGATATTTTTTAATTTTGTTTTAACTTTAAATATCAATCTTTTTTATATAGAATAGCTGGACTTTAAACACGAAGATTCATCTTAAGATAAAGTTTGGGTGCTTAAATAAGTTGGCTTTACATTGAATCGGAGAACAACCCTTTAGGAGAATTAAATTGAGCATTATTTCTATTAAAGACCTTCTTCAGGCAGGCGTTCACTTTGGGCATCAACAAAGGTTTTGGAATCCCAAAATGGAGCACTTCATTTACGATACAAGAAAGCAAATAAGTATAATCAACCTTGATCTTACCCAGGAATATTTAAATGCAGCTGCATCTAAAGTAGAGGACATATGCTCAAAGGGGAACAAAATTTTATTTGTAGGTACTAAAAGGTCTGCGAGCAAAACAATTCGTGAAGAAGCATCACAAATTGGATTGCCCTATATTGATAAAAGATGGTTAGGCGGAACTTTAACAAATTGGAAAACAATAAGGGGGTCTGTAAGAAGACTATTAGACATTGAAGAAATGATTTCATCTGGAAGAATTGAAAAGCTTATCAAAAAAGAAGCAGTTGAAATACAAAAAGAGTATGCAAAACTTCAAGATAGTGTTGGTGGGATTAAAGATATGAAAGGATTACCTGATGCCATTTTTGTTATTGATGTTAAATATGAAAAAATTGCAGTACTTGAAGCAAAAAAAATGGGCATTCCTATAATTGCTCTCGTTGATACTAATAGCAATCCTGATGGAATCGATGTTGTAATCCCAGGCAACGATGATGCAATCAGATCAATAAGACTTATTACAAAAGTTATTGCAGATGCTGCTGCTAGAGGCATGGATTCATCTAAAGGATTTTCATCAAAAACAGACATCCCTGTAATTCAAAAAGCAAAAAAAGAGGATGAACCTGCTGAATCCAAAGATTCTAAAAATGTAGAGAAAGAAATATCACTTGAAGAAGTCAAAATAGAAAAAAATGTTAGTGAAGATAATTCTGAAGAGAGTAGTAATAGACAAGAACAGAGTGAAGAATAATAATTATGGAAATTAAAGCATCTCAAGTAAAAGAACTAAGAGATATGACAGGTGTTGCAATGATGGATTGTAAAAAAGCACTTGTAGAATCCGATGGTGACATTGAAAAAGCTGTAGATTTATTGAGGTCAAATAGTGCTTTAAAAGCAGAAAAAAAATCTTCTCGTGTTGCAGCTGATGGTATTTTAGTCTTATCTTCAGGTGATGGCTATGCCTCTATGGTTGAATTAAATTCTGAAACAGATTTTGCCTCAAAAGATTCAAATTTCCTCGCTTTTGCTGAAAAGGTTAAAAATTATATTTCAGAGAATAAAATTAAAGAACCTTCAGCTTTTTTAGATTCAAAAATAGAAGAAGAAAGAAAATCTCTAGTTCAAACAATTGGAGAAAATATACAATTGAGAAGGATGGAGACTATTGACTATAGTAGCGATATGCATATTGGTTCATATCTTCATTCAGACTCAAAATTAGGAGCAATTGTCTCAATTAATGGAGGTAATGAACAAGTAGCAAAAGATATTGCAATGCATGTTGCTGCCTTCAATCCAATTTGTCTCTCAAAGGATGACATAAGTATTGATATTTTGGAGAGAGAGAAAGCCATATTTGAAAATCAAGCAAAAGATTCAGGAAAGCCTAAAGAAATTATGGAAAAAATAGTTGAAGGAAAAATAAAGAGATTTTTATCTGAAGTTTCTTTACTTTCCCAGAGTTTTGTTAAAGATTCTGAGGTTACTATAGAAGAATATCTTGCTTCAAACGAAGCAACAATTATGTCTTTTGCAAGATTAAAGGTTGGAGAAGGGATTGAAGTTGAAACAAAAGACTTTGCTGAAGAGGTAGCTGAACAGTTAAAGTAAATCATGTCTGAACTAAAGCATAAAAGAATCCTCATTAAGTTTAGTGGAGAATCTGTTGCTGGTAATGACGATCATGGAATAGATCCAAAAATATTAGACGAAATGGCATCATCTGTTAAATCTTGCAGTGATATTGGTGCTGAAATAGGTGTTGTTATTGGTGGTGGTAATCTTTTCAGGGGTGAGAAACTTAACGAAGCAGGAATGGATAGAGTAGCTGGTGACCACATGGGAATGTTAGCAACAGTAATGAACGGAATTGCCCTAAGAGATTCACTAGAAAGAGCGGGTATTAAAACTAGAGTAATGTCTGCAATCTCTATGTCTGGAATTGTAGAGCACTATGACAGAAGATTAGCTATTCAACTTTTGTCAGATGGATACGTTGTTATTTTTACAGCAGGTACTGGAAATCCATTCTTTACAACCGATACAGCAGGTTGTCTTAGAGCAATTGAAATACAAGCAAACTTAATGCTTAAAGCAACAAGGGTTGATGGAGTTTACGATTCTGACCCTGAAATTAATAAAAATGCTCACTTTTTTGATTCATTATCATTTGATGATGCTATTTTAAAAAATTTAAAAGTTATGGATGCTACTGCTTTAACCTTAGCTAGAGATCATAATGTTCCAATAAATGTTTTTAATGTTAACAAAACTCATGCTTTAAAAAGTATTATTTGTGGAGAAAAAATAGGTACACTTATATCATAAAATGGAAAACTTAATACAAGATGTCTCCACAAAAATGGAGAAGTCTCTGACAGCTTTAAAGAGTGCGTTTAATAAAATTAGAACAGGTAGAGCAAATCCCTCATTGTTGGATAATGTAACAATTGATTATTATGGAAATCAAACTCCACTAAATCAAACTTCAAATATTAGTGTTGAGGAGGGAAGATCTTTGGTAATTTCTCCATGGGATAAAACAATTATTCCAGAAATCGAAAAAGCTATATTAAGTTCAGATCTGGGCTTGAATCCAAGCACAAGTTCAGACTTGATAAGAGTAACAATGCCAGCTTTGACTGAAGAAACAAGGCAGGATTATATCAAGCAAGCCAGGTCTGAGGCAGAAAACTCAAGAATATCTATAAGAAATATCAGAAGAGATGCAAATCAAATGGCAAAAGAAAAACAACAATTATCTGAAATATCTGAGGATGAGCTTAGAGGAATAGGAGATCTAATTCAAAAGGAAACTGACAAATTTATATCTTTAGTTGATTCAGAGTTAAAAAGTAAAGAATCTGATCTACTTGAAATCTAGTCAGCCAATAATGGCTAAGCTAATTAAACAAAATAATAATTTACTAAAAAATGTTGGCATCATAATGGATGGTAACGGAAGATGGGCTCTTAAAAATTCTTTTAAAGTGAGTGAAGGACATAAGAGAGGTGTTAATGTGGTAAGAAAAATTGTTGAAGAATCGGTAAAACAAGAAATAAAATCTCTAACTTTATATGCATTTAGCTCTGAAAATTGGAAAAGACCAAAAACAGAAATTAATGCAATAAAAAAATTAATAATTAATGCTATTGATGATCAGTCACAAGAGCTAAAAGAGCAAAAAGTGAAACTAAGGTTTTTTGGAGATATAGAAAATTTTGGAGAAAAAATTGTAAATAAAATATCAAAAGTTGAGAGTGAAACTAATTGTAAAAATAGTAGACTGGATCTTAATGTTGCTCTTGGTTATGGCGGTCAGCAAGATATCATTGAAATTGTTAGAAATATTTCAAATCAGATTCTGTCTAAAAAATTAAAAGCAAAAGATATTGATAAGAAGACTATAGAGAAATTTTCAATGGTACCTGTTGGAGATATTGACCTTTTAATTAGAACAGGTGGTGACAAAAGAGTCAGCAATTTTCTACTATTCCAAATAGCATATGCAGAAATAATGTTTATTGATAAGTTTTGGCCTGATTTTAGTGTTGAAGATTATAAAAACTGTTTACATTCATTTAAAAAAGCGAGTCGAAGGTTTGGAAAGAGAATATAATTTAATTTTACTAAGAAGATCTAAAACTGCAGTTGCATTATTATTTCCGATTATTTTTATTATGTTTATTAAAAATATCTGGATATTTTCTATTGCATTATCATTATTATGTATTTTTGCAGTATATGAATGGGTAATAAATAATTTAAAACATTTATTTTTTGGTATTTTACTGATAATTAACTTTCTTATTTCTTGTATATTATTTGTAAATACACAAGTAGTTCCTAACGTGAGTTCATATATTATTTTTCTATTAATAATTCTTAATACATCAATATATGATTCTTTTGCATATTTAGTTGGATCAAGATATGGCAAAATACGAATAATTAAAAATATTAGTCCAAACAAAACTTTAGAGGGATTGCTAGGTGGATTATTTTTTTCTTTACTATATGGTTTTATCCTTTTTAAATATTTTGAGTTTTCAAGCTTGTTGATATTAATCTTTGTTGTAAGCAGTTTTTTTGCTTTTGTTGGTGATATTTATATAAGTTATTTGAAAAGAAAAAATGGTATTAAAGATACAGGATCGATTCTCCCAGGTCATGGAGGTATTCTAGACAGACTTGATTCTCATCTAATTGCTACACCAATTGCAGTTATGTTTATTATTTTAGTTATATGAAAAATATACTCTTATTAGGCGCCTCTGGTAGTATTGGTAAAAGTGCTCTTAAGGTTATTGATCAAAATAGAAAGGACTTTAATTTATATGGTATATCAATAAATAATAACGTTGAAAAATGTAACAAAATAATAAAAGAATTTTCGCCTAAATATGTGTTCATCCATGATAAAAGCTGTTTTCAAAAATACAAGATATCAAAAGATGTTTCCCTACTAAATAATGATGATGAGCTTAACGATTTAATCAATCATAAAGATATCGATATTATTATTTCAGCGATATCAGGCTTTTCAGGGTTAAAAACAACTTTCATGGCAGCAAGTTCTGGAAAAAAAATCTTATTAGCAAACAAAGAAAGTGTTGTTGCAGGAGGTGACATAATTTTACCGATTGCTAATAAAAATAATACTGAAATTATTCCAATAGACAGTGAACATAATGCAATTTTTCAATGCCTATCAGGTGAGAATGGCACAAAAGATGTTAAAAAAATTATTATAACTGCGTCAGGAGGTCCTTTTTTAGATAAAAAAATTTCTGAGCTTAAGAGCGTCACTGTGGATGAAGCGCTTAATCATCCAAATTGGAAAATGGGATCAAAAATTTCAATTGATTCTGCAACATTAGTTAACAAGTGTTTAGAATTAATTGAGGCCAAATACTTATTTGATTTAGATGAAAAATTTTTTGATCTTGTAATACATCCTCAAAGCATTATTCACTCAATAGTTACTTTTTTAGATGGATCTAGTATTTGTCAACTTTCGATGCCAGATATGAAAGTTCCAATAGCACATGCATTATCTGAAGACAGAAGACTTGCTATTGATTTTAATCCAATAGAATTTTCTTCTTTAAATCTTAGTTTTCAAGAGTTCCCAGAAGATAGATCAAATATTGAAAATATTGCCAGAGAGGTATGTAATAAAGGAGGATTTCTTGGAACTGTTTTTAATGCTGCTAATGAAATAGCAGTGGAAGAATTTTTAAATGGACGAATAAATTTTGACAAAATTTATGAGGTTATTTATCGAACTTTTGATAAAAATATAATGTCTAATGATTTGTCAATTGATTCTATATACTCTGTTAACAAAGAGACACGCATTGAAGCGAAGAAGGTGGTAAAATCGATTGCTTAAAATAATTTGCTTATGACATATTTAATATACATTTTAGCCTTTGCGGTTCTTCTTGGCGTTCTTGTTACTATTCATGAGTTTGGACATTTCATTGTTGCAAGAATGTGTAATGTTTATGTTCAAAGATTCTCTATTGGTATGGGGCCTGTTTTTTATAAAAAATATGACAAACATGGCACAGAGTTTGCATTATCTGCAATCCCACTTGGTGGTTATGTGTCGATGATCACCAATAAGCTTATTGAACTGGAACCAGACATCAAAAATCAATTATCAGAAGATCAATTAAAAATGACCTTTGATTCAAGACCTAAGTGGCAAAGAGCTTGTATTATGTTTGCTGGACCCCTTGCAAACTTTCTTTTATCTATTTTTATCTTTACAACAATCTTTTTGAATACACCAGATCCTCAAACTCTGGTGGTGGTTAATGAAGTTCGAAAAGAATCCATCAATTACTCTACTCAGGTTTTTTTCAAACCTGGCGATCAGATTATTGAAATTAATGATGTAAGAGTTTCAGATGCAAAAGATATTAGTTTAGAGCTTTTAACATACGCAGGATATTCAGGTGTGTTAAATTTTAAAGTAAAAAGACTAAATACTAATGAATTTGAGAATATATCCATATATGTAAGTGATTTTCTTCCTACCTCTGAATCACAAGAGAATCCTTCTGATCATATAGGCATTGATCTTAGATATGAAATGCAGCCAATTATTGGAAATGTAATTCCTGGTGGTGCTGCAGATAAAGCTAATATTGTTGCAAATGACTTAATTTTGAAAATAGATGAAAGTAATATAAATTTCGCAAGTGATATTAGATCAATTGTATCTTTAAATCCTAATAAAACTATGATCTTTTATGTGCAAAGAAATGGTCAGAACTTAAGTTTATATGTTGATATTGGGTCTGTATCAAAAGAACTGGAGAATAAAGGAATACTAGGTGTTTCTTTTGGAACCTCTAGAACTTTTATGCAATCTTTATTTAAAGGAACTTATGAAACATATAATCTAAGCCTAAAAACACTTCAGTTTATAGGAAAAATGTTAACTGGAAATATGGGAACAGAAAACTTAAGTGGGCCCATTGGTATTGCCCAAATGGCAGGCAATACCGCACAAGCAGGGTTTTTACCATTCATGTATCTTATGGCACTTTTAAGCATAAGTTTAGCTGTAATAAATTTGCTGCCAATACCGGTTCTTGATGGAGGTCAACTAACTTTACTTGGTATTGAGGCGATAAGAGGAAAACCATTACCAGAAAAAGCGGAAAATTTTATTTATGCTGGTGGCACAGTTCTTGTTGGTATGTTGATGATTTTTGCAATTTTTAATGATGTTGCAAGATTTCTCTAAATAAAATG
>CABZTX010000025.1 GCA_902528875.1 uncultured SAR86 cluster bacterium
CAACAGATTTCCAAATACTTTATATTTAAAGAGAACTCCAAAAGTTGCTGACAAAGCAACTAGCCCAAAAATATATCTTGTTAAAATACACATTGGACAAGCTTGTAAATACATGAACTTATCCATAATGACTGCAAGCAGGACAATTGAAACAGATGAAATAGCAATAGCTAATTCAAGGTGAGTTATATAAATTTGCCAAAGGAAGTTTTTAATATTTTTATACATTTTTTTCTATTTTTTTCCATTATAGAAAAACAAGAGTCATAATACATCATATAAAAGACAAAGATGAAAGATAGAATATTTGTAATAGACGGATCCTCATATTTATATAGAGCTTACCACGCAATGCCTCCACTAAGTACGTCAACAGGAAGACCTACTGGCGCAGTTAAAGGCGTTACAAATATGTTGATGAATTTAAAAAAAGATAGTGAAGGCTCGCCAATAATTGTTGTTTTTGATGCAAAAGGAAAAACCTTTAGAAATGAAATCTATTCTGAATATAAAGCTAACAGACCCCCCATGCCTGATGAACTTCGATTGCAATTAGATCCAATCAAATCAATCTGTAAAGCTATAGGATTCCCACTTATAGAAATCAAAGGCGTTGAAGCAGATGATGTGATAGCAACAATAACCAGAATGGCGAAAGATGCTGAATATAAATGTGTTGTTTCATCCTTAGATAAAGACTTGATGCAACTTGTTGAAGACCCAGATACAACTTTAATGAATACTATGAAGCATGAAATTTTCAATGAGGAAAAGGTATTTGAAAAGTTTGGTGTAAAACCTAATCAAATAAGAGACATGTTAGCTCTTGTTGGTGATTCATCAGATAACATCCCGGGTGTTCCAAAAGTAGGTCAAAAAACTGCTGCAAAGTGGCTCAACGAATATAGCAATTTGGATGGAATTATAAAAAATGCTGACTTGATAAAAGGAGTTGTTGGAGATAATTTAAGAAATAGTTTAAGTGAACTTGAAAGAAATATTGACCTAGTTTCCTTAAAAGAAGATGTTGATTTAAATGTAAAGTTTGAAGATCTTTTAAAACTAAATCCAAATCAAGATGAGCTAGACAAAATTTTTAAAGATTTAGAATTTGCACCAATAAACAAAGATAAAGATGAGCAGGTTCCTAAAAAAAATGGAAAATATCAAACAGTCCTTAACATAAAAGATCTCAACTCCTGGATTAACAAAATAAAGAAATCAAAAGCCTTTGCAATAGATACTGAAACAGATTCTGTACAAACTGTTTCTGCTAACATGTTAGGGATATCTCTCTCAGTAGAAGAAAACGAAGGTTGTTATATTCCAATTGGACATCACTATGAGGGCTGTCCAGAACAATTATCCATGGACGAGATAATTACAGTCCTTGGCCCTGTTATAGAAGAAAATCAAGACAAGATTGTTGGACAGAATCTAAAATTTGATATCCCAATATTATCAAGACACGGTATTAACATAACAAAGTTTTTGGCAGACACAATGTTAATGTCATATGTATTAAATAGTACAGCCACAAGACATGGTATGGATAGACTCGCTGATTATTATTTAAACTATACAACTACAAAATACACCGATGTAACTGGAACTGCCTCCAAACAAATAAGTTTTGCCCAAGTTAAATTAGATGTAGCTACTGATTATGCTGCGGAGGATGCAGATATCACTCTAAGACTATATAAAGTGTTATCTCCATTGCTTAAAGAAAAGCCCATTCAGCAGAAGTTACTCGAGGATCTTGAATATCCGCTTGTTCATGTTTTATCAAGAGTTGAGCAAAATGGTGCAAAAATTGATAAGAAAAAATTAGCCAACCATTCTAAGGAGTTGAGTGAAAAGATTGATGAATTATCTTCTGCAGCTTTTAATATTGCTGGCGAAGAATTTAATTTAGATTCTCCAAAGCAACTTCTACAAATACTATATGAAAAATTAGGATTACCTGTCCTAAAAAAAACACCGAAAGGTCAACCATCTACAAATGAAGATACACTTCAAAGGTTATCCGAAGAATACGAATTGCCAAAAATTATTCTGCAATATAGGACGCTTGCAAAATTAAAGTCTACTTACACAGATAGTTTAATAAATATTGAAAATCCTAAGACAAAAAGAATTCACACATCATATCAACAAGCCGTAACTTCAACTGGCAGGTTGTCATCTACTGAACCAAATTTACAAAATATACCTATAAAAACTGCAGAAGGCAGGAGAATTAGAGAGGCTTTTGTTCCTGAGAAAGGCAACATTCTAATATCAGCAGATTACTCTCAAATAGAACTTAGGATAATGGCTCACTTATCAAATGATAAGAATTTAACCTATGCATTTAATAATGATATTGACGTTCACTCTTCAACAGCGGCTGAGGTTTTTGGAGTTTCAATTGAAGATGTTACTCAAGATCAAAGAAGAAGTGCTAAAGCAATTAATTTTGGATTAATGTATGGAATGTCAGCTTTCGGATTAACAAGACAACTTGGAATTCCGAGAGTTGAAGCACAAGAATATTTAGATACGTATTTTGCTAGATATACAGGTGTTCGGAATTATATGGACAATATAAAAGTAAAGGCAAAAGAAGATAAATTTGTTGAAACTATTATGGGCAGACGACTTTATTTAAATGAAATAAATGCAGCAAATGGTTTAAGAAGACAAGCAGCTGAAAGGGCTGCTATTAATGCTCCACTCCAAGGTTCAGCAGCAGATATTATTAAGAAGGCTATGCTCGACATTGATCAGCTTTTATTAAATGAAATGCAAGAAGTAAAAATGATTATGCAGGTTCACGATGAATTAGTTTTTGAATCTCCAAAAGATAAAGCTGATATAGTCATGCAAAAAATGAAGGATACTATGGAGAAAACGATAAAATTAAATATTCCTCTGATAGCTGAAGCCGCTATTGGCTCTAACTGGAATGAAGCTCATTAACCTGAAACATCACTTAATACTATCAATGAATTCCTGAGCAACCTCTCTTTCTATACCAGATGAAAAAAAATGACCGCCAGAATATTTTTTAACTATTGGATTGTGATATTTTTTAATTGCTCTCTCAACCAGACTTGAATCTATTTCAATATCATCTTCCGCATAGGCAAAATAACTTGGTATAGACATATTTCCGACAATACTATGATCCTCAAGCCTATTTCCCATGGCATTTCCCAAAAAGAATTTTTTAAAAAATTTTTCAGTTCCTTCCACGTGAAATTGTCCAATGTAATGATTGAGTAGTTTTTTACTCATCAAATTTTCATACTCTTCTATTCTTTTTAAAACACCAGGAACTAAAAGCCCTCTTGTTAGCAAGTCACCATATAAAGGAATTTTCACTATCGATAAGAGAGGTATGTTTGCAGAATTGATAAGCGGAACTTGGTATCCAATGAAACTAATGTTTTCTGGATTATTTGCAGCATATTTAGCCACAACTGCAGCGCCAAAAGATATGCCATATAATATTACATTTTCTACTTCACAGTGCTCAATAAGCTCTTTAAGTTGTTTTTCCATAAGCTCAATACTTACGTTGCTGTTTATTCTATCTGAATAGCCTCTACCATATTGATCATAGGTTATTACTCTATAATTATTTTTAATAAAGACATTTACATATTCCTCATATGCCAGTGATCCAAAAGTAGCGCCATGAACTAAAATAATAACTTTGTTATTTTTATCTCCAATATCTTTATAAGAAGTTATACCATCACTTAACTTAACTTCTTCATATCCAGAATTTAACCTAAATTCACTTATATTAATATTCTCTCTATCTAAAACGATATGTAAAAAAACAGGTATAATAATAAATATAAAGAACAGAAAGATAATTTTTTTCAATTAATTAACTCTTTCAAATGGAATGTATTTCATTTCCCCAGGAAGAAGAACTTTAATGCCATGCATTTCTCTGAGATCCGAAATTTTCATTGAAAGATATTCTTCAGGCATTTTAAATGGCCATTTTTTCTTCATCTTAAAGGTTCTAAACATCACTTTTCTTTTAATTCCACCAAGTTTCCATAGAATTTTAATGAATCCAAAATATCCAATTTCATTTACTAAGTTTTTATAAAGTTGTTTTATTTGTGGAAGTTTTTGATAGCCTAATAAATAT
This sequence comes from uncultured SAR86 cluster bacterium, assembly GCA_902528875.1. Lineage (GTDB taxonomy): Bacteria > Pseudomonadota > Gammaproteobacteria > Magnimaribacterales > D2472 > SAR86A. The sequence goes on from CABZTX010000025.1 coordinate 4,157, forward strand.
CTTAATTCCCATTTGCTTCCCCATAATACCCATGTATCAAGAATAGACTCTTGTTCGATAGAAATATCAAGTCCAAAAATTACATGAGTACAGTCATGATCTCTAAGAAGAGTCCCTGAGTCCATGCTATCTTTTAAAATTTCTGTAGATTCTGGGAAGGCTTCGTAGTAACAATTTAATCCCTCTTGTAAGGTCAAGCTGCAGTTTTGATCTTGATATTCCAACATTATTTAATAAAGTTTAGTATTTCTCTGGAAAGCTTGTCAAAACCAATATTATCTTTTGAAGAAACAGCAATAGGATCTGAATCAGGTAGTTGTTTTTTTATGTAAGATTTTGCTTTAGCAATATTATTATTTGAGAATTTATCGCTCTTAGTAAGTACAGGCAAAAAAGGAATATTGAAATTTCTACAAAGATTTATCATTTCTTTATCAATCTCCTTTAATGGATGTCTTATATCCATGAATATTATTACAGCGACCAAAGCTTTTCTTTTCTGAAAATATTCTCCCAAGAGTGGACCCCAATCTTTTCTCTTAGACTTGCTAGATTTTGCGAATCCATAACCTGGGAGGTCAAGTAACATTAAGTCATCATTTACTTTAAAAAAGTTAATTTCTGTTGTTCTTCCAGGAGTCTTACTTATCCTCGCAAGTTTTGGATTTTCAGAAAGTGCATTTAAAGCACTTGATTTGCCAGCATTTGATCTTCCAGCAAGGAGAACTTCATTCCCAGCATCTTCAGGAAGTTTAGAATAATTAGTAATCCCAAATAAAAATTCTGTTTTTTTGAATGTATTTTTCATCATTACTGCTTAATAGAGGGATAAGTTTATAATAATAATTAGTAATCACTAAATAAATTTTATGCGCTATCTAATTATTATTTTTTTAATCTCGTCTCAACTTTTGGCATTTGAGAAATTCTTATTTGAAGAAAATATAAAATTTAAAGAAGGAGACTTATATTTTAAAAATTTCGAAACTTGTAAATTAGATAGTAAAGAAATAATCAATAATTGCAGGATTGGCTATAGAATTTGGGGAAAATTAAACTCAGATGCATCTAATATAATAGTTTTTCCTACTTGGCATAATGGTACAACAGAGAGCTTGTATAAATATGGGTATATTGGTTCTGATGGAATTGTTGATTCTGATGATTATCTGGTAATTGCTATTGAGTCTTTTGGAAATGGTATATCTTCATCCCCATCAAACTCCGAAGACTTTCCTGAATTTTCTATAAAAGATATCGTGACATTTCAACATAGGCTTTTAAAAAAGGAATTTAATATTGATAAAGTTCATGCAATTGTTGGAGTTTCAATGGGAGGGCATATTACTTATGAATGGATGACGGAGTATCCAGATTTTGCCTCAAAATTTTTACCAATTGAAGGCGCGCCCTGGCACACAAATTATGATATGTTGCTTTACGTAGCTAGAGAAAATGCGTTGAATGGAGATTTTACTAAAGATAGTGAAATTCTGAAGGCTACTAAAATTATAACAGCATTGGACGGCATGATGCTTTGGACTCCTGATTATGTTGAAAGAGAATATGGAAACTTAGGATTTGATGACTGGTTTAATACACTTCAAAAGAGAGGCAACACAAGGGACTATCTTATTAATAGGAAAAGTCAAAACGATGCCTTAATATCTCATGATATTCGACAAGATGGTGTTCTCACGCAAGACCAGATAAATCTCTTTAAAGATCTTGATATATTTTCTATAATTTTTACATCTGATTTAATGGTTCTTCCTCAACCTAATATAAGTTTTGCAAAAAGTGTGGGTTTTGATGTTCTGAGTATTGATGGTGATTGTGGTCATATGGGCCCAGAAATTGAATGTTACCAAGATCAAGTCAAAAAAGCAGTTGAGAAATTTCTAAGCAACTAAATTTAAATTAATTTTATAGGCTAATTTGTATACAACTTATATCAGCATTTATATAATACAGGCCATTAGACACACTTATTTTATCAATGAAGTATTTTTTAATATTATTAATATCTTTTAGCTTTATAAATGTTAGTTTTTCCGCTGAGGTTGGCTCAAAGCAAATAAAAATGCCAAAAACTTTCGTTTCTGGTGATCCTGGAAAAGGCTCTCAGCTTGTTGATTCTTGTGCGGCATGTCATGGGCAGAATGGAGTAAGTATAAGTAGTGACTGGCCTAAATTAGCAGGCCAAAATCAGAGATATTTATACGAACAACTTAAGTATTTCAGAGATGGCGAAAGAATGAATGCTTTAATGATGTCTGTTACACCATATTTACAATCTCTTGAGGACGAAGATTTACTAGATATCGCTGCATTTTACGCACAATATCCAATTTCTATTGGACAGGCAAAAAATGACGAAGAACTGCTTGCACTTGGAACTCAATTATATAGATTTGGAAATATGAAGAAGCAAATACCAGCTTGTACCGCCTGCCACTCTGTATATGGTCAAGGAAATAGTCTTGCTGGATATCCATCTGTCGCTGGTCAACAAATTGGATACTTAACATCATCACTAAAAGCATATAGATCAAAAGAAAGAAATGCTGGAGAGTCATCTTTAATAATGCAATCTATTTCTGAGAACCTAACTGATTATGAAATTGATGCTTTAGCAAACTATATGCATGGATTATACAAATGAAACATTCTTTAAAACGAACTCTTGTAATGTTATTGTTGACTACAATTTCAATAAATACATATGCTGATTATAGGTTGGGGGTTGATTATAAAATCGTAGATAATCCATTGCCCGTTAAAAAAGATGGCACGGTAGAAGTTATAGAATCTTTTTGGTATGGATGTGGAGCATGTTATTCATTTGAACCCGCCATCAATTCATGGGCTGCGAAACAGAATAAAGATGTTAAATTGATTAAACTGCCAATAACATGGGGAGGTATACACCAGCTCCATGCCTCACTCTATTATACAATTGAAGCTTTAAAATTAGATAAATCAACCCATGCTGCCGTATTTGTGAGCATTCATAAAGAAGGAAATTTTTTATCTAGTCCAGCATCAATTCAGAATTTTCTCGAGAAATTTGGCGTTGCTCCAGAAGTATCAATGCAGTATTTAAATTCATTTGCTGTTAAACAAAGAGTAAATCGAGGTGTGAAATATGCCAAGCAACTAAAACTATCTTCAGTCCCAATGATAATTGTTGATGGTAAATACATCATAGAGTCTAAAGGCTCTTTCAAAGAGATGTTAAAAGTAGTTGACCATGTTATTGAAATCCAAAAACCAAACACATAGTAGCTTATGAAAAATAAATATTTTTTAATCATTCTCCCTTTAGTAATAATATTCAGTTTTAATGGAAAAAAATATGATGAAGCTGTTATAGAAAGATTGTCGGTGCTTGTTAGGGTTTGCCTAGAGGGAGAGGATTGTGGTGTCAGCTCCCAGGCATCTGGCATGACATCAAGCATGAGTATAGTCCCGATTAATGAAACTAAAAAAGTGGAACTTTCGGAAGGGTCAGAGCATGTTGTTAAGATGCTTAATTCAGGGGATGGTGGTCAAATGATATTTGAACCAGCAGTCTTAAAAGTTTCAAAAGGCGATACTATTCACTTTAAAGCAACCGATATGTCTCACAACTCTGCATCTATTGATGGGATGCTTCCTGAAGGAGCAGCAGCTTGGGCAGGAGCAATGAATACTGATATATCTGTAACATTGGATACTGAAGGAATATATGTTTATCAATGTGATCCACATGCAATGATGGCAATGATAGGTGTAATTCAGGTTGGTGAAGCAACAAATATGGATGCCATCAAACAGGCATCAAATACTTATAAGTCAACTTTTGTAATGAATACAAATAGGATTGATGATTATTTGAATCAACTTTGATCCTTTTCAATTTTTGAAAGTCGATCTTCTAAATCTTTAATAATCCTTTCTAAATTTTCATATTTAGATTTTTTAATATAACCACCTTTCTCAATAAGCTCATTTATATGAGGCTGGATTTTTTTATCTAGATTTGTAAAAACTTCACTCGGCATTATTTTTGCAAGACTCTTCAGTTCTTTTTCAATAATATTTTTAATTATCTTTGATAAATCTTTATCATCCATAGTATTTCTCTATTATTTCAGGAAGCATTTTCCATGAACTGAATTCATCTGGTTTCTTAGAATCCTGTTCCCACTCACTACTGTTGTTATTAAACCATAAAGTATTAATTCCAAGATTATTTGCTCCAATAATATCATTGATTTGATGGTCTCCAATGTGAAGCATTTCATCAAATTTTATTCCCTCTAACTTTTTAGATGCTTTATCAAAGTGACTTCGATTTGGCTTGTTATCTTTTGCCTCAAGTGAACTAATTGAAAATTTAAAGTATCTACCAATTTCAAATCTATAAATGTCAGCATTCCCATTAGTAAGCACACCTAGTTCATATTTTTTTGAAAGAATCTTTAGCGAATCTTCAACACCGTCGTAAAGTTTTATTATATGTCTTTTATCAATAAAAATTTCAAATGCATCATTTACAATTTGATTTCTTAAGCTGGTTGGTCTTATATGCTTTAATTTTTCTTTAAAGATTTCTTTTCTGAGCTTTCCAATATCCCATTCAATGCTCTCATCTTTTTTTATTAATTCTTTTCTGAGATTCAGGAAGTCATTTAGATCTCCCCATTTAATTTTTCCAACTCTATCTTCTATCCACTTTCTTGTTTCTATTTCTGCATTAATAATGGTAGGACGATTATCCCAAAGAGTATCATCCAAATCAAAAGTGATCATTTTTATCTTATTCATTTTTTTGCTCTTGGATGCGATTGATCGTATATCTTTACTAAGTGCTGATAATCAAGTTTAGTATAAATTTGAGTTGTTGAAAGAGAGCTGTGTCCAAGCAATTCTTGAATTGTTCTTAAGTCCCCACTTGATTCAAGCATATGAGTTGCAAAGCTATGCCTAAGCATATGAGGGTGTATTGGTGCCAAACCTTGTTTAAGAGCCATTTTTCTCAAACGCAATTGAACGCTTCTTATGCTTATTCGTTTTCCTCTTAAATTTAAAAATAAAGCATCGGTACTATTAATAATTTTATTTCTTTCAATCAGCCATTCATTTATTGCACTTTTGGCGTACTTGCCAACTGGAACAAGCCTAGTTTTTGCGCCTTTACCGAGGACTCTTAAAAAACTCATATCTTCTTCAAAGTCATTCAAGTTTATATTTATTGTCTCAGAGACTCTTAAACCCGAGGAATAAATAAGTTCAATAATGGCAAGATCTCTAATTTCAATTACTGATGTAGGCTTGAACTTCAAAAGTTGTTCAACATCTTCAGGAGATAAAACCTCTGGTAAATTATTTGGTGTTTTTGGAGCGTTTATAAGTTCAAATGGAGATGAATTTACAACATTATTTTTTTTTAAGAATTTAAAAAAGCCTTTCGCAGAGGATATGTGTCTTTGTATGCTTCTAGGATTGATATTTTTAGTAAAAAGATCACCAATCCAAGCCGAACAAATATCATCAGTTATATCAGAGTATTTGGAAATATGTAATTTTTCAACGAAATCAGAAAATTTTTTTAGATCTCTTAAATATGATTTAGCAGTATTATTTGAGAGATTTTTGACTTTTGAAATAAAGTTAATGTATTCGTTAATGTCGTTAGTGACAAAACCTTTTTTATTCATATTCTAGATTGCAAGTTTTCTCTCTAAGATATCCCTTATATATTCAATAAAAGTTGTATCTTCATCTCCAAGATATCTTGTTCTATCAAAACTTCCCAGTTTTAAGAGGCCTATCTCATTTTTAAGAACTACCGTAGCAACAACAATAGACTCAATTTTTTCATCTTCAAAAAGAAATTTAATTTTTTCTTTTGAAAACGAACCACAATGGATTGAGCCTTTATGGAAGGATAGTTGCGTATTATTCTCTAGTTCGTCTATTTCTTTATTTTTGTAAAATTCTAAAGCACAACTATCAATCTTAAATTCAACTCGAAATGTCTCGGTTACTGTATTAATAATTTTGTCTTTTGTATCTGAGCTCAAAATTTTTAATATAAGCCTTTTTGATTTATTAAATAAATCCTCATTTACTGATGCCGTTTTCATAAAAGATGATATGAGGTCAATTAAATTGTTATGCTCAACTCGGAGTTTTTTAACTTGTCTCTCAAGGATAGAAGATGCACTGCTTGCAGTATCTTTAAATTTTAATTCACTGACAAGTGATTCTCTTGATTCAAAAAAATCAAGATTATCTAGTAGAAATAATTCAACTTCCTTGGGATTTAACTTCTTATTCAACTATATTTCCCTGATATATAAACTCAGAAGGCCCTTGCATTAAGATATATTTATCCATATTCTTAAACTCAAGTATGCCTCCATGAGATTTTACCTTTAATTTCTTCTTACCCTCTAAAAAATTATTTGCTAAACATAACGCAGCAGAACCACACGACAAAGTCTCACCAACACCATTTTCATATGTCCTTATTTGAAAAAAGTTATTTTTAGTTATTTCAAATATGGAAAGGTTCATAGATTCTTTTTTAATAATATTTTTAAGATTGTCATATAAATCATTTAAATCAGTTCTCTTGATTGATTCCATATCAATAAGAATGTGATTATTGCCAATATTTGATAAAAAGAAATCTGGTCCAATTTTTCTTTGTATTTTATTAGATATAACTTTGTTATTAAGTCTATTGGGCTTGTCTATTATTACAGTGACATCATTATTATCTTTGGGCGAGCATAAAATACTTTTATATTTAGTTTGGAGGTTGATCTGTGAATTAGGAAAAAACTTATTCTTCCAAATGTATGAAGCAGCACATCTAATTCCATTTAGACACATCCCTGCCTCTGACCCATCGCAATTAAAGAATTTAACATAAAAATCATATTCGCCTTTTGATGGTAATCCAATATAAATTAATTGATCAAAACCAATACCCTGATTTCTATTAGATATTTTTTGTATAAAAGTCTTAGTAATCTTTAAAGGATTTTCTATAGAGTTAACTAGAACAAAGTCGTTTCCATTTCCATGCCATTTTTCAAAATTAATCATTATTTATGATTTCATTTTTAATGAGATCACCAAATGATTCTCTTTTCCGAATCTCATAATGTTTATTCCCATTTACTAAAACTTCAGCACATCTCATTCTAGAGTTATAGTTTGATGACATAACAAATCCATAGGCACCTGCTGTTTTAATTGCCAAAAGATCATTTTCTGAGGCATGAATTTTATGATCTTTTATGATTACGTCAGATGATTCACAAACAGGACCAACTATAGTCCAGTCTTTTTCCTTATTTTGAGTTTGACTAACATTCCAGACATCGTGTTTTGCTTTATATAAGGAAGGTCTTAATAAATCGTTCATTGCAGCATCGACTATTAAGAAATCATTTTTGATATATTCAACTTTAGTCAATAGTACACCAGCATTTCCAGATATACTTCTTCCAGGTTCAAGTATAATTTTTTCGTCCCTATCTTTAAATTCATCCTCAAATAACGAGATCAAGTTTGAAGCAGATGGAACAATGTTATCTATATATTTAATGCCTAAGCCACCTCCTAAATCTAAAAACTCTAACTCAATACCAGTTTTATTGATTTTCTCTGCTAGATTAATAATTGCTCTGGCAGTTAACCTATAATTTTCAATATCAAGTATTTGAGAACCAATATGACAAGCAAGACCAATCAAATTTAAGTTACTAGAGTCATTTATAAAGTCGCATAATTTGAGTATAAAATTTTCAGAAGATATACCAAATTTATCACCTTTCCTCCCAGTTGTTATATAGTCATGGCCACCTGAGTCAATTTCTG
>CABZTX010000026.1 GCA_902528875.1 uncultured SAR86 cluster bacterium
AGTTATAGACTTTAATAGGTATTTTAATGAAATTTTTACAGACTCATAATTATTCTTAATTCCATCAAATGTATCAGTTTTGATATCAACATATAAGATTGAAGTGCTTATTAAAATAAGCAAAAAATAAAGAATTTTTTGACCAGGATTGGGCGAATTCCTAGCCATTTAGTTATTCTGAGGACAAAAGATCTATATTGTATTTATCCATTATTTCAAGAGCTTGACCTCCACCTCTTGCGACACAAGTAAGTGGATCTTCAGCAACAATAACGGGGATTCCAGTAGAGCTTGATATAAGCTTATCAAGATCTCTTAAAAGAGCTCCTCCTCCAGTAAGGACAATACCTCTTTCAGCAATATCTGCAGCTAACTCTGGGGGTGAAAGCTCGAGTGCATTTCTTATAGCTCTCACAATCCCATACAAAGGATCTTTCATTGCCTCAAAGATTTGTTCGCTATTTATTGAAAAAGTTTCAGGTATCCCCTCAGCCAAATTCCTACCAGTAATTGACATTTCTAGCTTTTCTGATTCGGGTGTTGCACATCCAATAGTATATTTAATTTTTTCTGAAGTTGATTCCCCTATTACACATCCATAATTTCGTCTTATCCATGATGTTATCGACTCATCCATTTTATCTCCACCAATTTTTACAGACTCTGAGTAAACAACACCATTCAAAGACAAAATTGCAATTTCAGAGGTGCCTCCCCCAATATCAACAACCATATTTCCACTGGCTTCCTCTACTGGCAGTCCTGCTCCTATTGCGGCAGCCATTGGCTCTTCAATAAGCTTTACATCTCTAGCACCAGCCCCTAGGACAGATTCTCTTATTGCTCTCCTCTCAACTTGTGTAGAACGACATGGAACACATACCAAAACTCTAGGACTTGGTTTTATAAATAATTTTTCATGAACTTTTGCAATAAAATGTTGCAACATTTTCTCTGTTACTTGGAAATCTGCTATCACTCCTTCTGATAAAGGTCTTATTGCTTTTATATTTCCTGGTGTTCTACCAAGCATTTTTTTTGCTTCTGTACCAACAGCGACAACAGTTTTCTGTCCCCTTGATTCTCGAATAGCCACAACAGATGGTTCATTTAAAACAATACCAACATCTTTGGTGTAAATTAAGGTATTAGCTGTACCAAGATCTATCGATAGATCGTTGGAGAAGTACCCTCCAACCATTTTAAACAAGTTAAACTTCACTTAAATTCCTAAGATAAAATAATTTAATTAATTTGCTAGTTAGGTTAATATCCATCCTCTAAACTATAATAATATCCTATATATGGACAAGAAAACAGTAACAACGATATCTTACCTATCAAGACTAAAAATTGATCCTGAGAAAGAAGAAAAAATAACTAACGATCTGGAAAACATAATCAAATTTGTTGATCAGTTAAATGATGCAGAAACTTCTGATATAGAACCATTAACAAATCCTTTGGAAAAAACTGCAAAAACTAGAACAGATCAAGTCACTGCAAAGAATTTAAAGAAAGAATTACTTGAGATTGGACCGTCCTCAAATGAGGATTATTTTTTAGTGCCAAGGGTGGTTGAATGACAGTAAAATATAAAACAATCAAAGAAATAAAAAAAATGATTTCTCAAAAAGAGATTTCACACAAAGAAATCATTCAAGATGTTTATAAATTAGTTAAAGAAAATTCAAATTTAAACGCATTTATATCGCTTAATGAAGAGAAATCACTTAAAAAAGCAGAAAATTTTGATAATAATCCTTCAGATTGTTCGCTAGCTGGAATTCCAATTGCACAAAAAGATCTTTTTTGCACAAAAGGACTTAGAACAACGTGTGGCTCAAAAATTCTTGATAATTTTATTCCTCCTTATACCGCAACTGTAATTGAAAACCTTGAAAATGCAGGCTGTATTTCAATTGGAAAAACAAATATGGATGAATTTGCAATGGGCTCTTCAAATGAAACTAGTCATTTTGGTAATGTTCATAATCCGTGGGGAGATAACTTAGTACCTGGAGGAAGTTCCGGAGGATCTGCTTCAGCTATTGCAGCAGGAATTGTTCCAGCAGCGTCTGGAACAGACACAGGTGGTTCTATCAGACAGCCTGCTTCTTTATGTGGGATTACAGGTATTAAACCAACTTATGGACGAGTATCAAGATGGGGAATGATTGCATTTGCCTCCAGTCTTGATCAGGCCGGTCCAATGGCAAGAACTGCAGAAGACTGTGCATTGCTCCTTAATGAAATGTGTTCACATGACATAAAAGATACAACTTCTTTAGATAACGAAATACCGAATTTTGAAGATAATCTAAATAATTCTTTAAAAGGTAAAAAAATTGGTGTCGTTAAAGATCTTGATTTATCCAGCCTAGATAAAGATGTTATTGAAGTATATGAAAATTCTTTAAAAGAGTTTGTTTCAATGGGGGCTGAGTTAGTTGATGTGTCTTTGCCAAATCTTGCTTTATCTGTTCCGACTTACTATGTAGTAGCGCCTGCAGAATGTTCATCTAATCTATCTAGATTTGATGGAGTCAAATTTGGTAGAAGGTCTAAAAATCCAAAAAGTCTTGAAGAACTCTATGTTCAGACAAGATCTGAAGGGTTTGGTGATGAGGTAAAGAGAAGAATTTTAATTGGATCATATGTTTTGTCAGCTGGATATTACGATGCATATTACAAAAAAGCACAACAAGTCAGAAGACTTATTAAGCAAGATTTTGATGAAGCATTTTTAAGTGTAAATGTCATTATGACGCCTACAACAAGAGGCCCTGCTTTTGATATAGGTTCTAAAGGAAGTGATCCAATTCAAATGTACTTAGAGGATTTGTTTACAATTTCGGCAAATCTTGCAGGATTACCCGCGATGTCATTACCAAATGGTAATATTGATAACAAACCTATTGGTTTACAAATAATTGGAAACTTTTTGGATGAAAGTTCAATTTTAAATTTTGGTCATATGTATCAAACTAAGACAAACTGGCATATGTTTTCACCTGAAGGAGTTATTCAATGATCTGGGAAACAGTAATTGGTTTAGAGATACATGCTCAACTTTCAACTAAATCTAAATTATTTTCAGGTGGTTCTACAAAATTTGGAGCAGAGTCTAACACACATGTTGATCTTGTTGATATGGGATTGCCAGGTGTCCTTCCTGTTGCAAATAAAGAAGCATTTTATAAAGCTATAAAATTTGGCCTAGCAACGGGTGCACAGATAAACCAAATTTCATCTTTTGATAGAAAAAACTACTTCTATCCTGATCTACCAAAAGGTTATCAAATTACTCAAATGACTAAACCTATTGTTGAGAAAGGGTCTATTAAAGTTTCTACAGAAAATGGTGAAAAGATAATTAATATTACAAGAGCTCACCTTGAAGAAGACGCAGGCAAATCAATTCACGATCTATTTGAAGGAGAAACAGGAGTAGATCTTAATAGAGCTGGAACACCTCTTCTTGAGATTGTTTCTGAACCTGAAATTTCAACCGCTAAAGAAGCAGTTGCCTATTTTAAAGCAATAAGACAGCTAGTAACTTTCTTAGATATCTGTGATGGGAATATGGCACAAGGCTCAATGAGATGTGATGTGAATGTTTCTATTAAAAAAATTGATGATAAAGAGCTTGGCACAAGAGCCGAGCTAAAAAATATAAATTCTTTTAAATTTATTGAAAAAGCAATTAATTTTGAAATCGAACGCCAAATTGCTGTGATTGAGAGCGGTGAATCTGTTGTTCAAGAAACAAGGTTGTATGACAGTGATAAAAATGAAACCAGATCCATGAGATCAAAAGAAGAAGCAAATGATTATAGGTATTTTCCTTGCCCAGATCTTCTTCCGGTAGTAATTTCAGATAAAGAATTGAATGAGATTAAAGACAATCTTCCTGAACTTCCAGAAGAAAAACAAAACAGATATATTTCAGAGATTGGGTTAGAAAGTTCAGAGGCGAAAATTATATCTTCTTCAAAGGCAATGGCTGACATGTTTGAAGAAGCTTCAAAAAAAACAGATGATGCAAAGATGATTGCTAAGTGGTTAGTTGGGGATATTAGTGCGCTATTAAACAAAGAAAATATTGAAATTGACGAATCAAAGCTATCCCCGGAGAATTTTGGAAAATTAATTAAGAGAATTTCTGATAATACTATCTCTGGAAAAATTGCTAAATCAGTTCTTGAGGAAGTTTGGGAAAATGGAAATGATGTAGATGAAATAATTAAAGCAAAAGGTCTCATTCAAATTCAAGATGAATCATTGCTTGAGCAAATAGCCATTCAAGTTCTTGATTCAAATCCAGATCAGGTTGCTGCATATAGAAGCGGAAAAGATAAACTATTAGGTTTTTTTGTAGGGCAAGTCATGAAAGAAACTCAAGGAAAAGCAAACCCTAAAAGTGTAAATGTAATACTTAAAAAAATTCTAAGTTAAACAATAAACATGCTCAATGTTTCAGCAACAAATGCAGGCTTTTCAACTCCTTTAATTTCCATAGTTACTTCAGTCTTAGCCAAATATTGGCCTGGATTCTTTTCAGTGATGTCGATACATTTCATATGTATTCGTACTTCCGAATTTACAGGGACTGGACTTAAAAATCTTACTTTATCCAATCCATAATTTAAACCCATTTTAGTGCCTTCAAGAACCATACCAATTTCTTGATCAAAAGGAATTCCGGCAACAAGGGATAACGAAAGAAATCCATGCGCAATTGTTGAACCAAAAACTGGAGTTGCTTGGTCTGGATCTACGTGGATAAATTGATGATCCATAGTTGCATCAGCAAATTTATTAATTCGCTCTTGATCTATTTTGACCCAATCAGAGATGCCTATTTCTGTTCCAAGCACTGAGTCTATTTCTGAAGGCTTAATTATCTTTAACATATTATTTCTCCATATAATGGTTACTATATTCTTCCCTAAGTTCAAATTTCTGAAGCTTACCAGTGGCACCATGAGGTAGTTCTTTTAAAAACACAATTTCATCTGGCAGCCACCATTTAGCAACCTTATCTCTTAAAAAGTCAATAATACTTTTTTTCTCTACAGGCTCGCCAGAATTTGTAACTATAAATAGCATTGGTCTTTCATCCCATTTTGGATGAGGAATACCAACTACACATGCTTCAGCAACTTCAGGATGCCCAAAAGCAGCATTTTCTAAATCAATTGAACTTATCCATTCGCCACCAGATTTAATTACATCCTTTGCTCTATCTTTTATAGTCATATATCCGTCTTCGTCTAGAACTGATATATCACCAGTATCAAACCACCCATCTGCATCAACAGCATCTTTATCTGCTTTAAAATATTTTTGAAGAATCCACGGTCCTCTTACCATTAAATGGCCTTGGGATTTCCCATCTTTTGGGAGTTCATTGCCTGAGTCATCAACAACCTTTAATTCAACACCATAAATTGGTCTACCTTGTTTAAGTTGAATTGCATATTTTTCTTCTTTTGACATATTCTGCATTTCAGGTGTTGGAACATTAGTAGTACCCAATGGACTCATTTCTGTCATACCCCAAGCATGTATAACATTTACATCATGAACCTCGTCAAATTCTTGTAGTGTTGCTAATGATAAAGCCGAACCACCAATTATTGTATTTTTTACAGATGAAAGAATCTTATTATTTTCTCTGCAGTAAGCTAAAAGTCCCATCCATATAGTTGGAACTCCAAAAGCAAGAGAAACATCCTCTTGATCTATTAATTCATATAAAGGCTCTCCTTCCATTTGCATACCAGGCATAACCAACTTAAGTCCGTTCATTGGACCAAAATATGGAATACCCCATGCTAAAACATGAAATAAGGGTACAACCATAAGAATTGAGTCATCTGGTTGGATGGTCATTGCTGTCAAGGCTGCTTGAGCATGAAGTACATTTGATTTATGACTATACAAAACTCCTTTTGGATTTCCTGTTGTCCCAGATGTATAACATAGTGCACATGCTGCATCATCATCTAAAATCGGCCATTTATATTCTTCATCTCCATCTTTAATGTATTCTTCATACGAAATAACATTATTTAAAGAAGTTTCTGGCATTTCATGCTCTTCGCATAAAACAATGTATTTTTGTACATTATTTAATTTGTCTTGAAGTCCTTCTAGTATTGGAACAAAGGGAAGTTCTACAAAAATAATCTTATCCTCTGCATGATTAATTATGTAGACTGCTTGTTCAGGATGTAATCTAAAATTGAGAGTATGAGTTACTGCACCCATTCCAGATATTCCATAATACATTTCCAGATGTCTGTATGTATTAAGAGCTAGTGTTGCAACGACATCTCCTTTCTTAATACCGTCTTTTTCCAAAGCCGATGCTAATTTTCTTGATCTTATACAAATTTTCTCATAATTTGATCTATGAATCTCTCCTGAAACTAATCTACTTATTATTTCTGTTTGTGGATGAATCTCTTTTGCATGCTCAATAATCCCTGCAACGTTTGGTGTCCATTTTTGCATATCTCCAATCATTTGAATTGCTCCCATATCTTGTTTGTTATAAATTATATAAGAAGCAACATTATTTGATAACAAAAATTATGAATATAAAAGAAGGAATTGAAAAAAGATTTTCTGTAAGGGCATTTAAAGATGAAGCTCCAAGTATGGATATAATTAAAAAAATATTAAAAACTGCAAATTCTGCTCCCTCTGGAGGGAATATACAGCCCTGGAAGGTTTATGTTCTTAACAACGAATCAAAAAATAAACTAACTAAAAAAACTCTTCACAATTTTGATAATGGAGTGCAAGAAGAAATTGAATATAATATTTATCCTGAAAAATTAGCGGACGAATATAAAAAAAGAAGGTACGAATGCGGTGCAGACATGTATAGTGCCCTTTCAATTGAAAAAGATGATCTAGATTCAAGATTTAAACAAATTAGAGAAAATTATAAATTTTTTGGAGCCCCTCTTGGAATGATTATTACTATTGATAGATCTTTTGGAAACAATGGCTGGGGTCATGTTGGAATGTTTTTAGAAAATCTATGGCTTAGCGCTATTCATTATGACTTAGGATGTTGTTTACAGGAGTCATGGTCTATTTATCCAAAAACTGTTAAAGAAATAACAAAACATCCTGATAACGAAATTGTTTGGTGTGGTGTAGCAATAGGATATCCTGACAAAGATAATCCAATAAATAAATATAGAACAAAAAGAGAAGAGATAGATTCGTTTGCAAAATTTATTGAATGAATGATTAGTGTCAAAATTTAATAAAATCAAATTTAAGAATTCTTATGCAGAACAAATGTATGAAATTTGTCAAAAATGTTCCCCATCTGGTTTTAATAAAGCTGAATTCCTTTTAAAAAACTTCCAGCTTGCTAAGGAATTTGGATTAGATGCTAAATTTGTTGAATCTAAAGAATGCTTAGATATATTTTCAGGTGTTTCTTTACCAGAAAATTCTAATCCAATAGCACAAGCTTATGCTGGTCACCAGTTTGGTCATTATAATTCACAATTAGGGGATGGAAGAGCTATTTTAATAGGTGAAATAAATAATAAAGATATACAACTTAAAGGAATAGGACAAACCCCTTTTTCAAGAAGAGGAGACGGAAAATCCTCTTTAGGACCTGTTTTGAGAGAATATGTAGTTAGTGAGTTTATGCATACTTTAAATATTCCAACTACAAGAGCATTATTTGCTATTAAAACTAATGAGAACGTTATTCGAGAAACAAAACAACCTGGAGGAGTATTAGTACGAGTAGCTAAAAGTCACATAAGAATTGGAACTTTTGAGTATGCTAGAGCTCAAAGCAATAAGGTCCTTAAGTCTTTAGCTGATTATTCAATAAATAGGCACTATCCAGAACTTAATAAAACTGAGAATAAATATTTAAGTTTCTTTGCAGCCGTTTGTGATAAGCAGGCATCTTTAATTTCAAAATGGATGAGTATTGGCTTTGTTCATGGTGTTATGAATACAGATAATATGACAATTTCGGGAGAAACAATTGATTATGGTCCTTGTGCATTTATGGACGATTATGATCCAAAAACTGTTTTCAGTTCTATTGATCATCATGGAAGGTATGCGTATAAAAATCAACCCTCTATTATGGTATGGAATTTAACAAAATTTGCTGAATCTCTTATCCCTCTTATTCATGAAGAAACGGAAAAATCTGTGAAGCAGTTAACTGAGGTTTTACAGTTAGTGATACCATCTTATAATGAATATTTTTATAAAGAATTCTCAAGAAAACTCGGCTTAAGTAAAATGGATATTGAGGAAATCAAAATAATTGAAGATTATTTAAAAATTCTAAAATCTAATTCAATTGACTTCACTAAATCGTTCAGAGATCTTTCAAAAATTTATCTTAGTATTATAGATGTAAAAGAATCAGTTTTCTTAAATGCAAAAGATTTTACTAATTGGTACAAAAGATGGAATCATAGATTAGATCCAAAAATTATAAAAAAAATTGATGGCATTAATCCATCTTATATTCCAAGAAATCATATTATTGAAAATGCATTGATGCATTCAATAAATAATGATGATTCAAAAATAAGAGAGCTTATTAAAGTCATAAGTCAACCATTTGAAGAAGTTTCTGGGTACGAAGATTTCGCATCTCCATCAAAGATTAATACGGGCAGGTATGTTACTTATTGCGGAACCTAGAATACTCCCATAGTCACCCTTGGGTGATTTTGAAAATCTTTAAGTAAACTAATATCTGAAAAATTATTTTCTTCAAAAATTTTTCGAACTTCAATAGATTGATTAAATCCGTGTTCAACAATTAAGATGCCATTTTTTTTTAGAATATTAGTTGCTTGTCTTGTAATTTTTTTTATATCGCATAACCCGCTATCAGAAGATATTAAAGCCTCTCTTGGTTCATGAATTAGATTTTTTAAATGATTATCTTCTTCACATATGTATGGAGGATTGCTAACAATTATGTCAAAAAAGTTTTCTCTAAAGCATGATAACCAGTCAGCATTAATCAAATAAAAATTGTCTGAATTTAGTTCTTCTTTATTAATACCTGCAACCTTCAAAGCATTTAATGAATAATCAGAGCCATAGACATTTAATTGAGGATTGCTCAGCGCAATAGATATACCAATACAGCCAGAACCTGTCCCAATATCCAGAATTCTTGCTTTGTCTATAAATTCATAGTTATTTATATAGTCAACTAATATCTCTGTCTCTGGTCTAGGAATCAAAACTCTTTGGTCTACATAAAACTCCTTCTCATAAAATTTGGTTGAATTTAATATGTAATCTAATGGAAAATTATTCTGCTTTTTATTAATAAAATCTAATATCAAATCCTCTTCTCTAGGTGATAAGTTTCTTTCCTTATCGTCTATATATACATCACTATCTTTAAGATATAGCTTCTCTTTTAGAAAGAAAGTAAATTCTTTTTTTATAACAATATTCCCTATGAAGGACTCATCAATAAGATTTTTATAATAACGTAAATTTTTAGACAATTATTCAGATTCGAGTTGAGAAAGCATAGCTAACTGATTCTCAGCTAATAATGCGTCACATATAATTTTTATATCACCATCCATGATTTGTTCCAGATTATGTTGAGTGAGCTTTATTCTATGATCAGTCATTCTACCTTGAGGAAAGTTATAAGTTCTTATTTTTTCACTTCTATCACCCGTTCCAACTAAAATTTTTCTCTCGCTGGCAATATTTTCTTGTTGGGTATCTATCTCTTGTTGTTTTAATTTTGCTGCTAACAAAGATAAAGCCTTTTCTTTATTTTTGTGTTGAGATCTTCCATCTTGGCACTCAACAACAATTCCTGATGGTATATGTGTTAAACGCACTGCGGAGTCAGTTTTATTAACATGTTGTCCTCCAGCACCAGAAGCTCTAAAAGTATCAACTCTTAGATCATTCTTATCGATATTAATATCTTGAACTTCCTCAATTTCAGGTAAAACTGCAACAGTACAAGTTGAGGTATGAACTCTACCTTGAGATTCTGTTTCTGGCACTCTTTGTACCCTATGGACACCTGACTCAAATTTTAAGACCTTAAATACACTTTTACCTACAAGTTTTGCTACAACCTCTTTAAGACCACCTTGTTCTGATGGCTTAATATCAATTACTTCAAGATTCCAATTTTCTCTTTCTGAAAGACGTGTATACATTCTAAACAAATCTCCAGCAAAGATACTTGCCTCATCACCACCTGCACCTGCTCTTATTTCAAGATATGCAGACCCATCATCAGCAGAATCTTTTGGTAATAGCATGAGTTTTAATTCTTGTTCTAATTCAAAAGGTTTGTCCAGTGCTTCTTTTAATTCATCCTCTGCTAAAGTTTTAAGGTCAGCATCTCCTGATTCGATAATTTCATTTGCATCTTCAATACGCTTAATAGTTTTATTATATTCACCAAACTTTTCTACAATTGGCTTAAGATCTGAAAATTCTTTATTCAGCAGAGTATAATTTTCTATGTCTTTTAATGTTTCAGAATCAAGAAGTAAATTTTCTATCTCTTTTACTCTAATTTGAAGTTGATCAAGCTTCTTCATCATTGAGTCATGCATTATCAAAATACCTTTTGATCATAGATTCTATTACATGTTCTTCAATACTTTTTAGGTCTTTAAAATTATTAAAGTTAGAATCTTTAATATTCATTGATTTTATACTTTTTACTAATTCTAAATAATTACTACTTTGTTTGAATTGTGTAATCTCTTCTTTAGATAAATTTCTTAAAAACTCGGTTAGTTGTTCATTTAGATCATCTTTTATCGTTTTATTATTTATTGATTCAAGTGCTGTTTTTGCATCTAAAACAATTATTTTCATTGCTTTATCAGCTTCAATTGATCTTTGGCCAAAATTTTCTTGAGTGATTTTTTCAATATCATCAATAGAATATAAATAAACCTGCTCTATTTCTCTTATTTCATCTTCAATATTTCTAGGTACCCCAAGATCAATAATTAATATGGGTTTATTTGATCTTTTCTTTAATGCATTTTCTATTGCACCTTTGCCTACTAAGGGAAGTTCTGTTATGCAAGATGCTATTAAAATGTCAGAATATTCTAGTTCATCATAAAGAGTATCTAATGTTGATGAAAAGATTTCGTAGTCGTTTGAGATTTGTATTTTTTTAATTGATCTATTTACCGATTTTATATTTGTAATACCCTGTTTATATAGGTTCTGCAGTAAATTAATGCCCATATAACCCGCACCTAATACTAGTACATTTTGTTGATTTGGGTATTCAAAAATATTACTTAATAATTTAAGAGCAAGACCGTTTATAGAAAGAGAGTTTAATCCTATGTCAGTCTCAGTTCTTGCTTTTTTGGAAATTTCAATAACTTTATTGGAAATTTGATGAAGTTTGCCTTTTAAAATTTTAATATTTTTTGCATTCTTTAGAGATTGTTTAAATTGACCAAAAATTTCCTGCTCACCTAATACTTGCGAGTCTATTCCAGATGCAACTTTACACATATGGACAAGGGCATCATGGTTATCAAGAAAGTAAAATTTATCCCTCGGAATTTCTCTTAGACCAAGAATTTCAAAAACTTCTTTAAAAACTTGATTTGATATTCCAGATGCACCATAAATGTATACCTCAGTCCTATTACAAGTTGATAGGCAAAAAAATGATTTTAA
>CABZTX010000027.1 GCA_902528875.1 uncultured SAR86 cluster bacterium
TCTAAATTTTTAATGCCTCTTGCTTTTGCTTGCATATTAGGAGGTATGAATACAGCAATAGGAACACCTCCAAATATTATCATTTCTGAATATAAGGCAACAATTTCATCAAGCGGATTTAGTTTTTTTGATTTTTCTTATGTTGGAATAGTAATTACTGTTGTAGGGATTCTATTTATATCGATATTAGGTAATAAATTTATTCTTTTAAGAAGTCAAAATAACAATAGTGATAATTTGATAAATTTAAAAGGATACCTTTTTGAGGTTTGTGTAAACGAGGCGAGTTCCTCAATAGGTATGACTTTGTATGCTTTTAAAAAACAAGCTGGTGAGGATACAGAAATTCTTGGAATTGTTTCAGAGAGTGGCTCTGTTAAAAAAGTTCAAAATAATATGAGAATAAAGGCTGGTCAAATATTAGTAATTAAAACCCCACCAGATGATATTGGCACTATTCTTGATGTTTTCGATTTTTCAATACCGAAAGAACTCCACTCCTTTGATGATGATGATTTGGAAGAGATTGAAGTAATGATAACTCCAGGTTCTAGGTTGATTGGAAGAAAGTATGAGTTCTTTTTGAAGCTTGCTTTTGAAGAACTTAATCTTTTAGGTTTATGGAGAAAAGGTTCAAGATATAGAACAAGACTTACAAGAGAAACTTTTAGAGCAGGAGATGTTCTCCTTCTTGGTGTTAGAGATCTTGATGAGGAAGATGTATCAAATAAAATTAAACATCTGGGGCTAATGCCGCTTAGACAAAGAGAACTTCAAACAATTCCCAGTAGAAGTAGACTATTTAAAGGGATTGTTTTTTTCTCATTAGCAATTTTTTTAGTAACCTTTAACTATCTAAGTGCAGCAACAGCTTTTTTATTATGTGTTTTAGCATTTGCGAGAATTAAAATAATTGATAGTAATTTTTACAGAGAAGTTGATTGGCCAATAATTGTAATGCTTGCTGCAATGATACCAATTGGAACAGCTCTCCAAACTACTGGTCTTAGTGAAATAATTGCACAAAATATATCTAGTTATGCTCAAAACTTAAGTCTATTTTGGGTGCTTTTTATTATTCTTGTAGTAACCATGGCAACTACAGATATTATTAATAATGCGGCAACTGCTGTGATAATGGCTCCAATATCTACTGGTATTGCTCTTGAACTGGGATATGCAATAGAGCCTTTCTTGATGGTTGTTGCGGTTGGAGCTAGTTGTGCATTTCTAACTCCAATTGGACATCAATGTAATACAGTTGTAATGGGTCCTGGTAACTATAAATTTACTGACTACTGGCGACTTGGTCTACCTATGGATGTTCTTATTATCTTAGCATCTATTCCAATGATTTTATTTGTATGGACCTAAACGATAATTTTAAAAGGCCCAATAAGGAGACAGGTAAACCATTTGAACCTGGTTTTGAAGATGAGTCAGGAAGAGTATTCTTTAGATATCTAAACAAACATGGAAACGATGGATACTATCTTGAAGAATGGAAAAAAGATATGGATACTTATCTAAAAAAACTAAAATCTAAGTAGGCTAAATCTTACTGATATTTGAAATTGCATCTATAAAATCTTGATACTTTTGATAAAAGACAGTTGAAGCTCCTTCATTAAATGTATAGGGAGTTATGACATCATCACCCTCTTTGATCGTTCCAGTCTTTAAAAGTGTTCTTCCAACATTAATAGCGTTATCTATGCCTGCCCAAGTAAAGTATTTCATTGGCCCCCATTTTTGAGTTGAGCCATAATCATTTTGATTATATTTTGTGATTCTTGTAACGATAACGTCGTTCTCTCGATCGACAAATGTAAATTGACCAAATTTACCACTAGTGTTGAAAATCTTAGAGTCCTCATCATATCTTGAAACCCACCAATGAAGAGAATAGTATCTTTTATGTTCACTCCATCTGTTAGGAGTCTCCCATACCACTTGAAAAGTTTCATTGACATAATCGCTTGAAATAATTTGATTACCTTCCCAGTTTCCATTCCTTGAAAATAATAAACCAATCTTAGAATAGTCTCTTGCAGACATGTCAACGCAACAATATGTCATTACATTACCTTGTTCATCTTTCCATAATTTGTAATCAACAATATTTAAGGGTTGTAAAATTCTTTTTTCAAGTAAAAAATCTGCCTTTTTACCTGTAGCAACTAATAATATGTCACCCAATATCATTGAATTGACATTGTTATATTCAAACTTTGTGCCTGGTTCTATATCAGCTTTGACTTTTTTTGCATATTCAAGATGATCCATTTGAAAAAACATTCTTTCATGTTCATGACTTGGAAATTCAAGACCACTAGACATGTCTAGAAGGTCCCTAATCGTTATGTTTGATCTTTCATCATCATAATAATTTAAATACTTTGAAACTTTATCATCAAGACTTCCAATTTCGCCTCTATCAATTGAAATGCCAATTAGTGCAGCATAATAGCTTTTTGCCATTGACCAAGATGTACCGTGGGAAAGACTTGAATAACCATCAGTATATTTTTCTCCAATAATTTTTCCATTTTTTATAACTACCACGCCTTGAGTAGCACTATCAGCAAAAGCAAGATCGATCAATTTGTCTACTTTACCAGCACTTGTACCCTCAGCCTCTGGAGATGAAACTGCCCAATTATTTTTATCAGGAAAGTAATCAGCCTCTGTAAAAACAGATAAGATTAAACTTAGAAATAATAATTGTATTAAAGCAAAATTGTTCATATGTTCCTTAAAAATGATAAATGATTATATTGAAAATGATAACACTGTGTAAACATTATTATAATATAAATTATATTGATATTTAATTATAAATATATATAATAATGCTATGAATAGATTATTACTAATTACCCTTATCTTTTTTACTCAACTTAGTCTTCACTCTGAAAATTATGTAGTAAAAATGTTAAATCAAGGCGCTACTGGAATCATGGTATTTGAACCTGCAGTTCTAGAAATTAATGTTGGCGATACTGTTACTTTTCAAGCTACAGATGCAGCTCATAACTCTGCATCTATTCCAGGCATGCTCCCTAATGGCGCTTCAGAATGGTTTGGTGAACTGAGCAGAGATATAACGGTTTCTTTTGATGTTCCCGGAGTTTATGGTTATCAATGCACACCTCATTCTATGATGGCTATGGTTGGCGTTATTAAAGTTGGTGGAGACAGTTCTAATATTGACAGCGTTAAGGCTGTTGCAAATTCATACAAAACCACATTTGTAATGAATCAGACAAGATTAGACGAATATTTGTCAAAAATATAATTCATTTCTTTTTTTTGTGTTAAATTACTCCTCAATTTGGGCGAGTAACTCAGTTGGTTAGAGTGTCTGCTCGACACGCAGGAAGTCGGGAGTTCGAATCTCTCCTCGCCCACCAAATTTTTACAAACCTAAAGATAATATATGCTCTTTTGTAGCTAAAAGAATATCTTTATCTTCGGAGTTTTCTTTTTCATCAAGAAGTTTGTCGATCTCTTTTAAAGACTTTTCTACAGATCCCCATTTGCCATCTGTTTTAATTCTTTCATTTACTAAATCGTCATACCTATTTTTAATGTCATCGGGAATATTCACATCATTATTACTACAAATAATCCTTTCTGCTAAAAGTCGAAATCTTTCATCTTCAAAATTTCTTGAAATTTTAGTCATTTGTATAACATCATCAGATAAGTGAAAATCTTGCATTAAATCTTTATCTCTGTATGAAGGAAATCCACCAGAGTAGATGGTTCCTTCCACATAATTTGGTTCTGGAAAGTTCATAATCCTGTCTTGCATGGCTTGAGAAACTTTTGTAAAGAAATCTTTATTCGACTTAATCTTATCAGCTCGTCTTTGAAGTTCAGCATGACTGATATCAAAATGGTCTTTTTTTGATAGAAGATTGCTCGAACATATTGGAATAGTTTTATTAATCTTATATTTTTTGAGAGGTAGATCTCTGCCCCCTGACTGAATCATTTTATTTATTTCAGCAAAATCTAAGTTAACAATTTCCTCAGGATCAAAACTTAAATCAAAGAAACAAATGTCATTTGGCCTTGAATCGTCAGCTCCACATAGAACAACAGGATATTTAAATGGATGACGTCTGTATACTTCGCCCAAAGCAAGAAACTCATTTACATGTAAAAGATTCTTTATACCCTCTTTTGAAGAAATATTTAAAAATGAATCAAATACTTCAGGTATTTTATCTTTAATAACTTTGCATAAGCCTATCATAAACTTGCAATCAGAGATTGCGTCATGTGCATCACTGACATCAATTCCATGTTCTTTTGCTAAGTGTTCAAGTTTTATACTTAAATTTGGCCCATTCTCAAATAATGGAATTGAAATCTCTTCAGAAAAAAAAGGAGCAATATTATGGATCATTAACATCAAATCCAGCCTACTATTTTGGTTTGTATTAGTTATATATGGTTCTAACAAATTACACCAGAATTGTCTTCTTATAAGTTCCTCGTCAAAAGAATGTCCATTGTATGTAACAAAAATCGCAGGATTATCTGCACACCACTCTTTCCATTTTTGCTGAATATCTTTCATCATTTGATAATGTGAAGTATTAGATTTAAAAGAGTTAATTTTTTTATTAGTCAGCATTGCTCTTGGTTGAGGAATAATCCAAGGCAGTGGAGCACTTCCTATGTTTTGTTGGTCGATAATCTTAAGATTGCTGTCAGCCAACAATGAACCACATTGAATTATTTGACTAAAGTCTTTATGAATCCCTGTGGTTTCTGTATCGTAAAATATTAGGTTGCTAGTCAATATTAATTAGCAATATATTTGCCAAGCTCATGTCTTGCAACTGCCCTTCTATGAACTTCATCAGGGCCGTCAGCAAGCCTTAAAGTTCTCATATGAGCATACATCGATGCCAGAGGTGTGAGTTGAGATACCCCTTCTCCGCCATGAATTTGAATGGCCCTATCAATAATCTTAAGAGCAACATTTGGTGCAAAAACTTTAATTTGAGCAATTTCACTAGCTGCAATTTTATTACCAACAGTATCCATTTTGACGGCTGCATCTAGTGTTAAAAATCTTGCAGCATTTAGCTCTATTCTTGATTCAGCAATGTAATCATAATTGGCACCAAGATTTGCAATATTTTTGCCAAAAGCAATTTTATTAGGGTCAATTCCTCTTCTACACATTAACTCAAGAGCAACTTCAGCAGTTCCAATTGCTCTCATACAATGATGGATTCTTCCTGGTCCCAGTCTTCCCTGTGCTATTTCAAAGCCTCTTCCTTCACCAAGTAATAAATTTTCTTTAGGTACCCTCACATTTGTAAATTTCATGTGAGCATGGCCATGAGGTGCATCATCATAACCAAAGACATGCATCATTTTTTTTATTTCTACACCTTCTGTTTCCATTGGAACAAGTATCATTGAATGGCGTTGATGCTTTGCATTATCTGGATTGGTAACACACATAAAAATTATAATCTTACATCTAGGATCACCAGCTCCAGAAGTCCACCATTTCTCTCCATTAATCACATATTCATCTCCATCAAGGACAGCAGTTGCCTGCATATTGGTTGCATCAGATGAAGCCGTTCCTGGTTCAGTCATCCCAAAAGCAGATCTAATTTTTCCATCTAAGAGTGGTTGCAACCATTCTTCTTGATGTCTCTCATTTCCGTATCTTGCTATAACTTCCATATTTCCAGTATCTGGAGCACTACAATTCATTGCTTCTGAGGCAATATGACATTTACCCATTTCCTCTGCAAGATGAGCATATTCATAATTCGTTAGGCCAGCACCAAATTCACTTTCTGGAAGAAATAAATTCCACAAACCTGCCTTTTTTGCTTTTTCCTTTACTTCATCAATTACTTCAGGATATGAGTTCCATCTATCCTCTCCAACTCTTATTTGCTCATGGAATATATTTTCTTTAGGCATTACTTCGACTTTTATAAAATCTGTAACTTTTTCTAGCAATGCTTTTGCTTCTGGTCTAAGTTCAGGCATCATTTCGTTAAAACTCCCGTTATATCAAAAATTTTGTTACTATTATAAGTGTTATGAATAGTATTAAAGTGTTTAATTTCTATAATAGCGGTATGTAACTAACAAATCTATATGAATTGGATGAGTAAGGCATATATTTTAAAAGGTATTTAAAATGAAAATTAGTTCGTTCGATTTAAATTTATTTGTAATTCTTAATGCAATATATACTGAAGGAAGTCTTACAAAGGCAGCAGAAGTTGTTGGAATAACACAACCGGCTGTAAGCAATGCTCTTTCAAGATTAAGAGAAAAATTTAACGATGATTTATTTGTAAGAACTGGATCAGGGATGGTCCCCACTCAAAAAACTGAGAACATGATTTTGGATGTTCAAAGTGCTCTAACTTTAATTCAAAAAAGTGTAAATGAACCAGATACCTTTGAACCAAAATCTTCAGAAAGAAATTTCAAATTATCTTTAGGAGACGTTTCTGAGGGCAGGGTTTTGCCGTTTATTATGAAAGAAATTTATAAAGATGCTCCAAATGTTTCTGTAGGAAGTTTTGCATATCCAAGAAGTGATCAAGTACACGCTTTATCAACAAATAATCTAGATTTCGTAGTAGATCCAATAATACCTGCAACAGATGAAGTAGATTCAACAAAAGTATTTGAAGATGACTTCGTAGTGATGCACAGAGAAGATCATGACATCTCTAAGTTTAAAAATGTAACTATTGACAACATCTTAGATCTAAAGCATCTGCATGTTTCAGGAAGAAAAAGAGGACTTCATTTGATAGATGTTGAACTTGAAAAAATAGGCTTTAAAAGAAATGTTTCATTGAGATGCCAACATTTTCTTATAGCACCACCTATCATTAATTCTACTGATCTTGTTTTAATGGGAACTAGGAGTTTTGCTAAAAGAAATAATCTTTCATTTGTAGAAATACCAATTGAGATTCCTTCAATGGAATATTTTCTTATATGGCATAAAAGTGATGAAGGTGATGGTGGACATATTTGGATGAAAGATCTAATTGTAAGAGCTTTCAAAGATGCCCAAAGATAGATTTAACCAAGATTGTGGCTGCTTGTTTTTACTATCCCACCGTCTGAAGTTATAGTTTCACCGACTGTATAAGCTCCAGCTCTAGAGCATAAAAATATTACAAGTCCAGCAATATCTTCAGCTGAGCCTATTCTCTTTCTTGGATTTCTTTTTTCTATTTCAGTGTAGTCGGAATTTACTGCTGATCCAAGCATTTCACTTGGATATGGTCCTGGAGCAATAGCATTAACTAAAATATTTTCTTTTACCAATTTTGATGCCATCACTCTAGTGAGATGATGAACTGCAGCCTTAGATGAGCTATACGAATATGTTTCAAAAGCAGGTACATTTAAACCATCAATTGAACCAATATTTATTACCCTTGATGGATCATCCAATGAAGCATTTTTAGTTAACATGGTTTTAAGCTGCTGCGTTAAAAAAAACATACTCTTTACATTGAGATCCATTACTTTGTCCCAACCTTTTTCAGAAAAACTCTCAAATGTTTCACCCCAAGCTGCTCCAGCATTGTTAATAAGAAAATCTATACTTTCTTCTTTGCTTTTTATTTCTGATACAAAACTAGTTATTCCCTCTAAATCACTTAAATCACATGGTATTGGTATGCACTCTTGTTGAAACTTTTCGGCCAGTTCATTTGCTTTCTCAATAAGAGCTGGAGCCTTTCTAGCAGAAATATATACTTTCACACCATTTGCAAGAAAACCTGCAGCAATCATCTCACCAATACCTCTTGAGCCACCTGTTACAATTGCGGTTTTACCTTTCACACTAAAAAGACTATTTATCTTCATTTTATTTATTCAAATATGTATTTAAATTATATTGTATCTTTAATTTATTAAACATAATCTAAAAAATACATATCTAGGTTAAAATAAATAATGGATTTTTTTATAAATTCGTTTGGTCTCTTAGTGTCACTATCATTTTTAATATGGGGTGCAGATAAATTTGTAGACTACTCATCTATTGTTGCAAAGAAACTTGGTGTTAATGAGCTTACAATTGGGTTAACTGTAGTTGCCCTGGGTACATCTGCTCCTGAAATATTTGTAGGAATATCTTCTGTAGTAAATCAGAGTGAATCTATAGCTCTTGGAGCAGTTGTAGGTTCAAATATCTCAAATATTGGCCTGATTTTTGGAGTATCATGTATAGGCATTTATCTTAAACCTAAAGAAACGCCACTAATTCAATTTATCCCATTTATTTTATCCGTATTAGTTCTTGGTTATTCCCTATATGACTTAACAATATCAAAATTAGATAGCCTTATGCTAATTTTGGTATTTTGCTATTTCTTGTATGTAATTGTAAAAAATAGAACCGATAAAAATTCATCTCTGCAGGCCGATTCATCCAAACAGCAAAACGCCGTTATTGTTTTCTTTATTTTAGTTGGACTCGTGTCTTTAATCTTAGGTTCAAGATACGCTGTAATCTTTGCGGAAAAGATTGCTCTAATGTTAAATATTTCTGAATTAATTATAGGATTAACAATAATAGCAATTGGTACAAGCTTACCAGAACTTGCTGCAACTATAAGCGCGGTAATTCGAAGAAAAACAGATATGGTTGTCGGGAATGTCATCGGCTCAAATGTCCTAAATATAACTTTAGTTGTTCCTATTATTGGAATATTTTCAAATGTCTCCCTTGAAAGTGTTCTTTTTTCAAGAGATTATCTGCTAATGGTTTTTGCATCAATTGCATTTATAACTTTTGCTTTAATATATTCGAAAGAACAAATATCAATTTTTGGCATAAAGATCATTGGATTTTTATTTGTTACAAGTTATTTTATGTATTTGTTATTTTTGGCAAATATTATTTGATCTTGCTTCTAAAATAAAGAAAAAATAAGCCAATAAAAAAAGCTATAACTTCAAATAAAAAATATGGATTATAGAATCCTGGTGTTGTTGGAAATAATGAGAAAATTATTCTTCCTATTGCAATTGAACC
Source organism: uncultured SAR86 cluster bacterium (assembly GCA_902528875.1). Classification (GTDB taxonomy): domain Bacteria; phylum Pseudomonadota; class Gammaproteobacteria; order Magnimaribacterales; family D2472; genus SAR86A. The sequence continues at coordinate 9,068 of CABZTX010000027.1, forward strand.
AACCAGAAATGTCACAAATTGAATTGAAAATATTCCTATACTTCTTTTAAAAATTCCAATAAAGCACATTATTCCAAGACATAAATTAAGTCCACCATATATACCCGCAATTTCAGAGTATCCAAGTGGAGATGTTACTGACAAACCTACAGCATTTAAGAATGATGGATATCCCAATTCTAAAGCATTTAATACAGGATCAAGAATAGCCCATACACCAATTAAGAAATACATAACTGCTAATAGAAGCAAATATATTCTAAGGATCCAAATCAATTAACTCTCCGATTAATATTTATAATACAATTATTAGTTAAATTATGGTTATAAGTTTATTTAAAAAAATTAGTATTACATATTTTTTCTTAATTTGTATTAATCTAAATGCAGATATGATGTTAGATGCAAACGATAAATTAGATCTTCCTCTCCCACTTCCATATGATGGAAATGAAATAAGCGTTGAAGAAGTAAACAAATTTTTATCTCAGTCAATTGCTAAAAATAAACAACCTATTATTATTTTTGGTGCAAATTGGTGTCCTGATTGTAGAATTTTTTCTGGGACAATTGATATTCCTAAAATCAATGAATTTATAGAAACATATTTCAATATCTTATACATCGATGTAAAAAGATATGAGATTAATATGAATTTAATTGAGTATTTTGACATACCTTCTGAGGAAGGTATTCCAAGAGTCTTAGTCTTTGATTTTAACAAAAATGTTATTAATAAAAGTTCAACAACTGAATGGAGAACTGCTAGAGATAGAAGTTCACAGGATATATTTAATTTTTTTCAAGAAATGAAAAAGTCTAGCTAATCAAACTGTTTTTCTGCACTAGCAAAAATCAAATAATATAAACCGCCTATAACTAATATTCCTGAACATACGTAAAAAATCAAATTCCATGAGTTTGAAAATTCAAGTACATATCCCGCAACTATTGGGCTAAATATTGCAGCAATCATGCCAATACTACCCGCCATTCCAACAAGGGATCCTGTATATTTTGGTCCTAGATCAGCATGATTTACTCCAAATCCTCCTTGGCATATTCCTGAACATGTATTTACCAAGCACAATAGAACTAAAATATTAACTAACGAGTCTTGAAATGGAATTAAAATAAGAAAAATCGAAGAACCAAAAAATCCTATTGTATTTACAGTCTTTCTTACAATTATTACTTTAAAGCCTCTTTTTATTAATGAGTCAGCTAATATTCCACCAAATAAAAGAGCAAACACGGAAACAACACTTGGAATAAGAATTAAATATATAAAAAGACTTGAGTCTAATTCAATCCCCAAACCTCCAGTTGATAATGGGTCATTCACATATCTTGGCAAATATGACAAAAAAGTGTACAAAGCCCAATTATTACAAAATGTTGCAATTGCAATTGCTAGAAATGGCTGATTTTTAATGAGTTTTGATAAAGGGATTTTTGGAGGTGTCTCTTTAGAGGGTGCTTCTCTAATTATATAATCAAGTTCTTCACTAGAAATGGATTTATGATCTTCTGGATATGAAGTTACATTTCTTTGCCAAAAAAAATACCAAAAAATTCCAAGAATACCAAAAGAGTAAAAAACCCATTCCCAAGAATATCTAGAGATGATTATGGCTGCTACAACATAGCCAAAAACTGTTCCTACTGATATACCACTGTTTGTTATAGCGATTGATCTTGTTCTCTCATTAAATGGTATCCATCTAGCATAAATTGCATGCCATGATGGGAATGTGATTCCTTCACCCAGACCCATTAGTACTCTTATAAATATTAATAGCCAAAGACCACTATACGCAAAAGCAGGAGTAATAACAGTAAAGAAAGACCACAATAATAGTCCATATCCTAGGACTTTTTTACCACCATATTTGTCAGCTAAATAGCCCCCCAATGTCATAGAAACCATGTAGCCTGCATAGAATGAGCCTAGAATTAATCCAACTTGAGATTCACTCCAGCCGAATTGA
>CABZTX010000028.1 GCA_902528875.1 uncultured SAR86 cluster bacterium
TACTTGATATTGAATCAAGAAGAAATAAATCTAATTCTTTTGTTTTAAAGGTTGATGATAAAAGTTTAAATATTTTTAAAGATGATTTTCCATATACTGAGACCATTGATCAAACTAATTCGTTCAACCAAATTAGACATGATTTGAGTTTGTTAAAGCCAATGAATAGAGTGCTATGTGGAGATGTTGGATTTGGTAAAACTGAAGTGGCAATGCAGGCATCATATATATCAGTGTTTTCAGGCAAACAAGTAATAATTATTACTCCAAGCACTATACTATGTGAGCAACACTTTATTACCTTTAAAGATAGATTTGCAAAACATCCAGTAATAATAAATAAAATAAATAGGAACGAAGGTAAAAAGTTAAATGATAGAACTATTACAAAGTTTAATAATAAGAAAGTAGATATTCTTATAACAACACATATTATTTTTAATAATAATATTAATTTTGAGAATACAGGATTGTTGATTGTTGATGAAGAGCATAAATTTGGAATAAAACAAAAAAACTACATAAAAGATAAACAATCCAATATTCACATTTTATATTTATCAGCAACTCCCATACCTAGAACAATGAGCATGGTATTTGCAGGCTTAAAAGATTTTTCATTTATTAATTCACCACCTTCTAATCGAGTAAGTGTTAAATCCTTTTTAAAAATTCAGACAAAACAGTTAATTAAAGAGGCGTTAATAAGAGAAAAGAATAGGAATGGTCAATGCTTTATCGTTCAAAATAATATAACTAAAATGGAGTCATTAAAAAGAGAAATAAATGAATTGTTGCCAGATTTTAACATTTCAATTGGTCATGGAAAATTAAATAAAAAAGATATATCAAAAGTGATGTTAGATTTTAGAAATGGTAATGTTGATGGGCTTATATGTACAACAATTGTTGAAATGGGTTTGGACATTTCAAATGCAAATACAATGATAATAATTGACTCACATAATTTTGGACTTGCTCAGTTACATCAACTAAGAGGAAGAGTTGGAAGATCAGAAAAACAAGGATATTGCTACTTTATGATACCAACAATGGAAATTCCAAAAATAGCAAAAAATAGACTTGATTCTGTTGTTAGATATTCCAATTTGGGTGAAGGGTATTTTATTGCTCAGGAGGATTTAGAAATACGAGGTGGTGGCGAGATGTTAGGTGAAAAACAAAGCGGTCATGTTGATAGTGTTGGCTTAAGTTTATATTTATCAATGCTTAAAGAATCTTTAAATATTGTCACTAATAAAAAAGAATCTGAAATTGAAGTTAACTTTAATGACTCATCATATATTAATGAATCCTATCTTCCCTCTCCAGTAGAGAGACTTAAAATTTATAGAAAAATTAATAAATCATCAAATCTTGAAGAGCTGAATAAAGTAAAGAATAGTCTTAATGATAGATGTGGAAAAATACCACAAGAGACAAAAAATCTTTTGGATAACAAAACCATTATCTTAAAGATTAATGGTTCGGGTATAGAGTCAATAAAATCTAGTGAGAAAAAAACAACAATATCTCTTAGTAAACACATAAATAATAAATTATTTAAAAAAATAATTGATTTAACAAACAATGATCAAAATTGCTCAATATCTAAAGATAATAAATTAATTTACACGCATAATAAGTTCGAGTTGATTGACAGAAGAAAAATAGTACATAATTTATTAAATGAAATATTATAAATTTATCCTTTATGTATCTATTAGTTTCTATTCAATAAATTCAATATCTGATGATCTTGATCAATATAAAATAGAACTTCTTATATATAAATATAAGAATGTTTCGACAGATGAATCTTTTAATACAAACCTTTCAATTCCTGAACAAAATATAATTGAATTCTATGATCCAGATCTGTATGTAAATAAAAAAGCCTTGTTTAACTTTGATAGCACCTCATCATTTTTTTCTAATCTTTTAAAAAATATAAATCCAGTAAATAAAACTAATAATATTGAAATAATAACTGATAAAAAAGATAAACTAGAAAATCCAAAATACTGGTTTAGAAAATCTAATGAACTTATAACTCTCAATAAGATAAAGAATGAGATTGATAAAAATAAAGATCTGGTATTGCTTGAATCAGTATCATGGATACAAGGAATTAATACTTCTGAAGAAAGCGTTTATCTATTCAGCCAAGATGAAGTAAAAGAATTTGGTTATTTTATAAGATTTTATCAAAAAAGATTTCTTCATGTTGATATGAAATCATTTCTTGGAATCAGTGAAACAAATTTAAACACTAAATCTACTTTGGATTATATAAAAAGTATGGAAACCAAAATAATAGATAAAAACACCAATAACAAAATATTAAAAAAAGATGATTTAGAAATAAATCTAACTTACCCAGATATGAATGAATACATTAATATTAATGACTTTGAAAAAATTGAAAGAAATTATAATCCCACAAAATTAAATATGTATATAGATGAACAAAGAAGAATATTTAATACAGAGACTTATTTGTTTGATCACCCGTATTTTGGAGTGTTGCTGAATATTACAAAGGTTTAATTATTTATAATATGCATTTTCATCTATTGTGTGGTCTGTAACATCTTTTACACCAACAACTTCAGGAATTTGTTCAACTAAAGATTTTTCAATTCCTTCCTTAAGAGTAAGGTCAACCATTCCACAACCCTGACATCCACCGCCAAACTGAAGAATTGCAATACCTTTGTCATTAAACTCAATTAAGCTCACATCTCCACCATGAGACTCAAGCATAGGGTTTATTTCATTGTAAATTACATAATTGATCTTATCCTCAATTGAGCTGTCTTTTGAAATATTCGGCAATCTTGCATTTGGTGCCTTTATAGTTAATTGACCACCAAAATTATCTTTATCAAAGTTAACAATTGTATCTTTAAGAAATGGTAAGCTTCGTTTTTCAACATAAACAGTTATCAATTCTAGATTTATTATAATATCATCGGTTATGATTTCATCAGGATTACAATATGCTAGGCATGTTTCAGCTTTTGGAGTGCCGGGATCAGTAATAAAAATTCTTATGGATAAATCTACTTCGTTTTTATCTTTAATTAATTTAAAAAGATATTCTTCAGCAGATTTAGTTATTTCAATTATTTCATTCATATATGTATGTGGTTAACTAGAATTATAAGTTCATTATTTGGAATTAGGAAAAAAAATCAACTTTCTGATGATCTTAAAAATATATCTTTATCTAAAGTAGTAATGTTATTTATAGTACTAAATATAGTTTTTATCACTATCGTTATTGCCATAACAAATTTATTTATTAATTAGTAATGAATAAATTTGATAAATTGATAAATGCTGCATCTTCACATTACAAAGAAAAAATACTAATTAACTTAAGTCCTAACGAAGGCTATAGATCAAGGTGTGAATTTGGATATAAAAATAATTTTTATGTTATGCACGATAAAAGTAAAAAAGTTTATTTATCTAGCTTTTTAAAAGCTACTAAACATATTTCGAATCTTATGCCAATACTATTGGATCAAATAAATTCAAATAAAATTATTCAACAAAAACTTTTTCAAATTAATTTTAGATCTAATAATATTGGTAATGTGATGGTCTCATTAATTTATCATCAACAAATAACAGATAAACTAATCCAAGAAATAAATTTATTATCAAATGAATTAAGTATTCAAATTATTTTAAGAGCTAAAAATGAGATATATACGACTTGTGGAAAAAATTTTTATGACAAAATTGAAGAACATAAAATAACATTACAGCAGACAGATTATTCCTTTTATCAACCTAATTCATATCTCTTAAAAAGAATGATATCTAAAGTTAATTCAATGATTGAGGACCAAGATGATTTAATGGAGTTGTATTGTGGTGTTGGAACTTTTACATTACCCCTTTCTAAAAAATTTAATAAAATCTTTGCTACTGAAAATAATCGTTCCTCGCTAAGGTGCCTTCAAGAATCAATCAGTTTTAATAAGATAAATAATATTTCTTTTTCAAGATTATCAGATATAGAAGTTAGCGAACTTCTTAATGGAAGAAAATTTAATCGAATGACTGGTATAGATATTAATTCTTTTAATTTTTCACACGTTCTTGTTGATCCACCAAGATCAGGTATGAATTCATCCCTTATTGAGGTTATTAAAAAGTTTACAAACATAATTTACGTATCTTGTAATCCAAATTCATTTTTTAGGGACATAGAGCAACTCAAAGGATTTAAAATCATAGATTTAGAAGCTTATGATCAATTTCCATCTACACAACACTTAGAGATAATATCTTTATTAAAAAAGAGTCCTTAATTTAATCTTTCGTATTCAATCCAATCAATTAAAAGTCTTTTATCATCGGGATTTTCAAAATTTGAACATTCAGCATTATTGCAAATTTCTGTGGGTTCCACTCTTCCACCATCAAAGTTTCCTCCTACAGCAACATTTAAAATTAAATAATAATTTCTATTAAATGGATATGAATATTGATTTAACGGAAATATATCAGGTGTTATTTTTAAATGTGGTGAAGTCTCATTGTTTACATAAAAACTTATTTCATTCTCTAGAAAGATTAATGTTATAGAGTGAAAATATTTTTGATAAGTATTTTCAATTGATGAGTAAAAATTAGCAGCAATATATTTATTATCTGGCCATTGCGTTCCAAAATGAACAGCCGAGCCTATTATATTGTCTTGTCCAGGTGAGCCATCAACTGTATAAGATCTTCCTCTTGCTTCCATTAAATCTATTTCTCCACCGCTAGGCCAAGGACTATTATCGAATGGAAGCATCCAGATTGCTGGCCACAATCCTGTTCCTTCTGGATTTTTAAAACAAACTGTTAGTCTTGAGCCAAAACTAAAAGCTAACTTATCTTTTGTAAATATTTTTGCAGATGAGTAATTCTGAGTAACGTTATCTGATCCAGTATTTGTCTCAAAAATAGGTTGTATTTTTAATAAACCATCTTCAATGAATAAATTATCTAAATCATTTGATTTGTAATTTTGATATTCGTTATTTCCATTACAACCACCACCATTATCGTTACATCCTTCATCATATGACCAAGTCGAAAGATTTAGCTGACTAACATTAAAATCTTCATGCCAATCTGTTGATGAAGATCTTGAAACACAATTGTCCCTGGATGTACCAGATGGTGGACTGTATGAAAAAACAGGTGGAACAATATTTGATGAACTTTCATCAAATGATGGATTATTGCCTCCACCACTACAAGCTGAAAGAAACAAAAGAATACAAATTAAGTGATTAAAATACACTAAATTGGTAAAGTTTATTTATTCATAACGAAGTTGTCAGACAATAATTTCATTTCTTTTCTAAGTGCAAACATTGCAATTAAATTAGGAATTGAAACAAGTGCAACTACAACATATGCAATATTCCAAACAACAGTTGTGTCAATTACAGCAGCTAAAATAAAACATAGTACATAAAAATTTCTATACCAAACAACGCCTTTTTCACCAAAAATATATGCAGTAGATCTGTCTCCGTAGTAACACCACGTTATTGAAGTAGAGAATGCAAATAAGAGCAGCGCAATAGCAACTAATTTACCTCCATATTGACCTAAAATTCCTTGAGAGAATGCTTTTGCAGTCAATTCAGCAGAGCTTACCAATGATTTACCTTTGAAAGTTATTTGATCAGTTACTTTTCCATTCAATACATTTAAAGTTCCAGAATAAGAATTGCCGTTGTTTAGTACTGATACATCTTCAGCAACTGATCTTGAGTGAATTATTGTTACGTCGTCATTACTTAATATTCCATTATTAACCTCTAGTAAACCAGAGAATTCTTTTACATTTGAATCAATTGATTGTACATATTTATTTAACTCGTCAATATGATCTGGATTGAGATATTTACCGTTACTATCTTTTTGATCATTGTATGTACCCTCAAGAATTATCATGTCTGTCTTAGAAAAAGTTGTATCAAATTTTTGAGTCCATACACCACTGGATAAAATTACTAATGCTGTAACACTACAGACAACAAGTGTATCTATAAATGGTTCTAATATTGATACAACTCCTTGATCGATTGATTTGTTTTTAGATGAAGCATGAGCAATTGGAGATGATCCCTGTCCAGCTTCATTTGAGTAAAGTCCTCTTGCGACACCGTATTTTAAACTCATTGCAAAACTTGCTCCTAAGAAGCCACCTACTGCTGCTGAGCCTGTAAATACTTGAGCAAAAATAGCATTAAATGATGGTATTACATTTTGATAATTTTCAACTAATATAATTATGGCTCCACCAAAGTATATTAGTCCCATTATTGGAATAATTTTGCTTGCAACCGAAGCTATTCTTTTAATTCCACCAATAATGATAATCCAAAGTAAACCACCCAAAAACAAACCAGTAAATAGTTTTGGTACTGCAAATTCAGTGTTCATAACTAGTGCTATGTTATTAATTTGAGGCATATTTCCAGATCCGATAGCTGTTATCATCATTAAAAATGCAAAAAGTATTGCAATCCACTTAGATGGTAATTTTTTTCCAGCTAAATTTATATTTAAACCTTTTTCAATGTAGTACATTGGACCTCCAGATATAGATCCATCTGAAAGAGTGGTTCTGTATTTATGTCCAAGGGTAACTTCAACATATTTTGTAGTCATGCCAAAAATTGCTGTAATCCACATCCAGAATATTGCAGCTGGTCCACCTGTCCATATTGCTAATGCAACACCTCCAATGTTTCCAGTGCCTACAGCTCCAGACATAGCTGTGGTAAGAGCTTGAAAACCAGTAGTCTCTCCATCACTTTCGGAATTTCTTGTTTTACCAGATACAATTTTAAGAGCACTTCTAAAGTACTTAAACTGAGGAAAACCTAAATATAATGTAAAAAAAATACCTGTGCCTATTAACAATGCTGGAAACCACCATGAACCACTTAAATTAGCATCAAGTAGAATGAGAAAATCATTAAATTTATCCATATAATTATTCCAAATAGTTTTCAATCAAATCAGTATAACCACCCACAAGATCATCATCTATAAAAATTTGTGGAACAGTTCTTGCTCTTGGATTCCTTTTGATCATTTCATCAAAAACTTCAGTTATACCCGTATCATAGACAATATAATCTATGTTTTTAGAGTCAAAGAATTTTTTTGCCATTTCACAGTATGTACAATTAGACCTAGAATAAATTTCAACTTTTTTTGACATAATTTATTATAATCAATTAATGTCATTATTTAACCTTAAAAATAAATCAATTTTAATAACAGGATCTTCTAGAGGGATAGGTAAATCAATTGCAGAACACTGTGCATTACATGGTGCAAAGGTAATTATCTCCAGTAGAAAAATTGATAAATGTATTGAAACAGCAGATGAAATTAATACAAAGGTAGGATCAGAATTAGCATATCCCATTGAATGTAATATTAGTGATGAGAATCAATTGAAAAGACTGATTGATGAAAGTAAAGAAAAGATAGGATCTATTAATGTGCTTATTTGTAATGCAGCTACAAATCCATTCATGGGTTCCATGTTAGATATGCCGATAGAAAAATTTGATAAAGTTATGAATAACAATATTAGATCAAATCAAATACTTTGTAATTATGCGTTACCAGATATGATAGAAAAAAAAGACGGATGTGTGATCGTAATATCAAGTATTGCTGCAATAAAAGGTAGTCCTATTCTTGGAGCATATAATATTTCAAAAGCTGCAGATGTAATGATAGTTAAAAACATTGCAACAGAGTTTGGACATCAAAATATTAGAGCCAACACTATTGCACCAGGTTTGATAAAAACAGATTTTGCAAAAGCGTTATGGGAGAATCCTGAAATTTTAAAATCTGTTTTGTCATCAACACCAATGCAAAGGATAGGCATGCCAGATGAAATTGCTGGAGTTGCGGTAATGCTTGCCTCTGAAGCAGGCAATTATATAAATGGACAAACAATTGTTGTAGATGGTGGCACAACTATATCTTAATAGTATTTTTAATCTCACTAAATAGATAATTCATAATATGAGTTTCATTAATTTGAGGAACCTTAAAGTAGTCATATTTTATTTCATTGATTTCATTTATTAGATTTGATGTTTTTAAGTTGTTAAATTTAGAATTACTGAATATCTCATAAATACCACCTAAGTTTTCAGATAAAAGCTTTGATTTAAGAACAATTTTTAAAAGCTCAATTATGTAATTAAACTTCTCAATGGTATTTATGTCCATATCTGAGATGTTTTTTAAAGCCTTATTTTGATCAATATGATTTGAAATAAATGAGGAAATATTTTGGACAAAGATCTTATAATCATTTTGCTTGTCTGACCCTATATCTTCTAAAATTCTATATGGAGTCATATAGCTAGGAAAATCATTTGATTTAACATCTGAAATTCCTTGATTGATTAACCAATCATCAACTTCAGATTTTGGTATATTTGGAATTGTAATATTTTGACATCTACTATAAATAGTTTTTTGAAGAGAGTTTGATCTATTTACTGTCATTATTATAAAAGATTTTGATGCTGGTTCCTCAAGGGTTTTTAATAAGGCATTTTGACTAGGAATATTCATTGTTTCAGCATTTAATATTAGTGCTACTTTATTATTAGAAATTGATGATGTTTTCAATATAAAATCATTAAGATTTCTTTTTCCTTTTTGTTCGTCCCACTTTTCATCTCTATAAGTAATATGATTTATCAAAATTTTGTCTTTATCCAAAAGAAAAAAATCAGGATGATTTCCTTTATTGAATAAGTTTAAATCATTTTTAATTTCTTCATTATTTTGAAGTAAGTCCAATGAAATTTTTTTTGCTAATATCTTTTTTCCAATACCCTTGGGTCCAGAGATTATTAACCCGTGAGGAAATATATCATAGTTGATTTTTATATATATTTTATTTAGCCAGGGTATATTAGATATTTCCATTTATTTAATCTTTTCAACAATTAGTTTGTGAATAAATTCTTTATCTAAAAGAGCATCGATCACTAAAAACCTTTTTGGATGATCCGATGCCAATTTAAGATATCCATTTCTAACCTTATTAAAAAAAGTAGTGCTAGAAGATTCGATTCTATCTTTCTTGTCATTAATTTTTCTTTTAAAGCTATCTTCAATACTTAGGTCTAATAAAATTGTACTATCTGGCTCAGGACAGTTTGTGAGACCTATTAAACTATTTATTATCTCTAAAGAAATGCCTCTACCATATCCTTGGTATGCAATAGATGCGTCATAATACCTATCCAACAATATATAATCTGCTTTGCTTTTAGCTATATGATTGATTAATTCAGATCTTGAAGAAAACATTAATAAAAGCTCAGTATTATCTAAAATATTTGAATTCGAGTTTAAAAGAATATCTCTTATTTTTTCTCCAAAATCTGTTGCACCGGGTTCCCTATATACTTCTACATTGAAATTTTTATTAATAAGAAATTTTTTTAATAATTCAATCTGTGTAGATTTTCCAACTCCCTCTATTCCCTCAAATGATATTAATTTCATTGATCTAGTTTCAATTCTTTAATTTTATTAAGATGCTCATCATAAGATTTTGAAAAATAATGAGATATTTTTGAATCAGCTACAAAAAATAGATATTCTCCTGGTTTAGAAAAGGATGCTGCCTTTATTGAGGAGATGGATGAAATTGAAATTGGTGACGGTGGTAGACCTTGAATCATATAAGTATTGAATTTATTTGTATTATCTAGAATATCAGATTTTTTAATATCACCATCAAAATTTGGCAATAAACCATATATTATTGTTGGATCAGCCTGGAGTTTCATATTTATGGATAATCTTTTTAAAAAAACGCTAGCAATATCATTTTTTTCTCTTTCATTACCAGCTTCTTTTTCAATAATAGAGGCTAATATTAAAACTTTCCTAACATCATTAAAATTATGTATATTTTTTTCAATATTATTTTCTAAATAATTTACTAATCTTGTATGACTTTTTGATAAAATTTCAGAAGCTAACATACCATTTTTATAAAAATATGTATCTGGATATAAAATGCCCTCTTTGAAACCATATTTAGATTCAATACAACTAAGC
>CABZTX010000029.1 GCA_902528875.1 uncultured SAR86 cluster bacterium
AGTTGAGCAGAAGGTTGGACTTAGCGTAAAAGAGATCAAAGATATTAATAGAAGCATGTCTATGGGTGAAACCAAAATGCGAAGAGCAAAAAAAGATATGGTTGAAGCTAACTTAAGACTTGTAATATCAATAGCAAAAAAATATACCAATAGGGGACTTCAGTTCCTTGACCTAATTCAAGAAGGAAACATTGGCTTAATGAAAGCAGTTGATAAATTTGAATACAGAAGAGGGTATAAATTTTCAACTTACGCAACCTGGTGGATAAGACAGGCCATAACAAGATCAATAGCTGACCAAGCAAGAACAATAAGAATTCCAGTTCATATGATTGAAACAATCAATAAGCTCAATAGAGTCTCTCGTCAAATGATGCAAGATATAGGAAGAGAACCAACCCCAGAGGAATTAAGTAAAGAATTAGATATGCCTGAGGATAAAGTAAGAAAGGTTCTTAAAATTGCCAAAGAACCAATTTCAACAGAAACACCAATCGGAGACGATGAAGATTCAAATCTAGGTGATTTCATTGAAGATACTGTTATTGAGTCTCCATTAGAAAATGCCACTGAAGAAAGTTTGCACTTTGCTACAGATGATGTGCTCGGCTCATTGACTGCAAGAGAGGCTAAAGTTTTAAGAATGAGATTTGGTATTGGTATGAATACTGATCATACTTTAGAAGAAGTTGGAAAACAGTTTGATGTAACTAGAGAGAGAATCAGGCAGATTGAAGCAAAGGCTTTAAGAAAATTAAGACATCCTAGCAGATCAAGTCATTTAAAAAGCTTCTTAGACGAATAAAACTACTTCCAATTACCTTTTCGACCTGAAAGATCCCAATTAATTCTACTCCACATTAATTCGATTCTTCTTTTAACATATCTTTTTGCAAAAAAATCTGAATAACTTGGAAGAGGAAAGAATGCCTTTGAACCAAGACCATCTATAATCTTTAATATCATTTGATCACCTTCAATTTTGATCACTATGTTATGGGGTATGAGATTTTTGGTTAAGATAAGATTTTCTCCCAACCAACCATGGAATTCTTCAATTGAGTTTTTAATTTCATCTGTAAGTCCTTTTGAAAATAAATAATCCTCTAAAGTCTGTGCTATTTCACCATCATTTTTAATAAGCTCTGTTTCTGAAGCCATACCAATAGACGTTTCAACCATTCCATACCATTTAGCTAAATGTTTATAAGCTATTTCACCATTCCTTTTTAAAGATTTTTGATTGTAAGCTTCTTTTTCTCTTAAATTATCATCAAAGCTACTTTTTGACCTTAGCTTTTTATACCAAGGTTGATTTTTTGTTATTTTTTCTAATAGTCCAGAATGAACTACTTTTAAACATCTGTCAGGCTTCTCGGGATGAACAAAGCATTTTCTATTACCACCTTCAGCGAAAGGAGTTATGCCGTTTAATTCAATCATAATAAGACAATAGCCTATCAGGTTTATTTAAAGACTTCCTTAAAAAATTAATTCTTATATAATTATCGCTCTTTTGTTCGCGTGAACATAGGGCCTGTAGCTCAGTTGGTTAGAGCAGTGGACTCATAATCCATTGGTCGGAGGTTCGAGTCCTCCCGGGCCCACCATTATTGAATTTCTTGCCTAAATTATTTTGTATTTACTTCAGCGTAAACTTTACTAGAACCATCTTTAAAAAGAATTAAAACATTATATGGCATAAATCGATCACCAACTTCCATGCCTGGAGAACCCATTGGCATTCCAGGAACAGATAGTCCGATAGCATCAGTATGCTTCTCAGAAAGGAACTGCTCTACATATTTACTAGGAATATGTCCCTCAAAAACAAAGCCATCTGAAGATACTGTTGTATGGCATGATCTATATTTAGGTAGAATACCAAAATCTTTTTTAACATCCTCTAAATTTTCATAATCTTTTGATGAAACATTAAATCCATGATTTTCAGCATGCTTCATCCACTGCTTGCAACATCCACATGTTGAAGTTTTATGAACCATTAGATCCTCATTTTTGAAGTCAATTTGAGATATTAAATGAGACGAAAAAATAAATGGACCTATTAAAAAAAAGTAAAAACTTAAAGATTTTATATTCATGTTGGTATTTTATGATTATTTGTAAAAAAATACAGAGTTTATTAGCAAGAATTAAATTTGGCTATCTTCTAGTTGTGTTGGCAATCTCTTCAAATGATAAATCTTTATATATAAAAGTTTGCTTTTCTAAGAGCACTCCATACTTTTCATTCCAATCATAATGTATTCCCAATTCATTATTTTTTGGAGGTATTATTGTAATTTTCAAATCATAAAGATCACTAATTTTACCTGGTAACTGTATATTTTGTGCATAATGAAAATTGTCAGAAATATTTAAATGTGGAGTGAGTTCAGTATTTGAGAGCTCTCCTTCAGAATTTTGAATCTCTGCATAAACTTTTAAGTATGGGATAAAGCCACCAATAGGAGATCCAGTTAGAGTTCTAGGCGCCCAATTGATTAACATTTCGATATGAATATCTGTCTCGTCTTCATTTAAAAAATAATTTCTTGGAAAAATAGTATCTTTAGGGGCAGCCTCAAAGACGATATCAATTCCATTTGCAATAGTCTCTTTACCAATAATCATTTCACCAGTGATGGAGTTACCAGACATAAGAAAGAAAATTAAAAAATATAATTTTTTCATAATTGAATCTTAACAAAATTTTGATTTACAACACTAAAAACTGATGATAAATTAATTAGTGCTTTTAAAATTATCTGGGGAGGTAATATGACAAGTCCAAACCATCCAAATGTTAATCAAAGCGATCGCATAGTACCAATAAATTTAAGACAAAGTGGTCGGACACCAACCGAGTTACTTATATCAACAAGAGTGAGAAAATCTCCTTTTTGGCATCTTTCTCATGAGGCCGGTTGCTGGAGAGCAACTGTGTATAACAGAATCTATCACCCAAGAGGTTATGTAAAACCAGAAGATGGAGGGGCAATGGTTGAGTATGAGGCATTAGTAAACAGAGTAACAATGTGGAATGTGGCTGTTGAAAGGCAGATTAGAGTCAAAGGACCAGATGCAGAAGCATTCACAAACTTTGTGATTACACGTGATGCAACGAAGATCAAACCTGGTAATGGAAAATATGCAATTTTGTGTAATGAAAAAGGTGGAATTTTAAATGATCCAGTTTTGCTAAGGTTATATGAAGACGAGTTTTGGTTTTCAATATCGGATAGTGATTTATTATTTTGGTTACAAGGCGTTAATGTGGCAAAAAAATTCGATGTTGAAATTGACGAAATTGATGCCTGTCCTCTTCAAATACAAGGACCACTCTCTGAGGACCTTATGGCAAAGATGGCTGGTGAGGAACTAAGAAATGTTCCATATTACGGACTAATGGAAACTAAGATTGGTGGGGCAGATTGTGTAATAAGTCAAACAGGTTTCACTGGTGAAAAAGGTTACGAAATTTACGTTCGCAATACTCATGACAATGCAGAAAAAGTTTGGAATCAGGTCCTTAAAGATGGAGAAGAATTTGGCCTCATGGTTATTGCTCCTGCTCATCACAGAAGAATTGCAGCTGGAATATTATCCTGGGGACAAGATCTTGATCACGAATCATCTCCTTTTCAGGTAAATCTTAGTTATCAAGTTCCAAGAAATAAGGAAGCTGACTATATAGGCAAAGAAGAACTTGAAAGGCAAAGATCTCTAATTGATAAAGATGAAGCTCCATTCGAAATGAAGATGGTTGGTATAACTCTTGGTGGGAAAGAAATCACAGATTATGCTCCAGACTTTTGGCTAATTACTGATATGGATAAAAATGAGGTAGGATATGTAACCTCACCATGGTGGTCGCCGGAACTTGAAACAAATATTGCACTAGCTTGGGTTCCATGGTCTTCATCAGAAGTTGGAACTAAATTTCAAGTAAAACTACCTGACGAATATTCTCTATCACCTGGTGTACCAGTTGATGCAGAAGTGGTTGATCTTCCGTTCAGAGAATCCGTTAATCCTAATAAGAGAGAAGTTCAATCAGCAAAAGGCTTAGATTACGCAGACTAGACATAAGCTAACAGCCACAGATTTATAAATTAATAATAATTTTTTATGCATTATTTTTTAATTTACATTCCAAAATAAATGTCGTTTAATTTGTAAATAAATTCGTTACATTTGATTAAGAAATAATTATGAAAAGAAATTTAATCGAAAGATTAAATCATGGTCCAGTAATTTGTGCTGAAGGATTTTTATTTGAGATAGAAAAAAGAGGATATCTTTCTGCAGGTGAGTTTGCACCAATGGTTGCCTTAGAAAATCCAAACGCACTTGAAAACTTGCATAAAGATTTCCAACATGCTGGTTCAGATATTGTCTTGGCATTTACATACAATGGTCACAGAGATAAGATGCGAGAAATAGGCAAAGAAGATTTGCTAGAGCAGTTAAATAGAGCAGCATTAAAAATAGCAAAGAAAATTGCAGACAATCCAATTGGCAAAAATGAGCCCAACTTAATGGCAGGCAACATATCACATTCAAATATTTGGGAGCCGAAAGATAAGAAATCACATTATAAGGCTGAAAAGATGTTTACTGAAATGGTTGAGTGGGCTTTCGATGAGGGTGCAGATCTTATTATGGGGGAAACGTTCTTCTATGCAGAAGAAGCCTTTAAAGCTCTTGATGTTATTCAAAAAGCTGGATTACCATCTGTTATAAATCTTGCTCCTATGGCAGAAAATTTTATGCAAGATGAAATTTCTATTATTGACACTTGTAAAGAGCTTGAACAAAGAGGGGCTGATGTTGTTGGAATGAATTGTTTTAGAGGTCCAGCAACTATGATGCCTTACTTGAGAAAAATTAGAAAAGAGATTAGTTGTCATATGTCTGCACTTCCGATAGCTTTCAGAACAACTAAAGAAAATCCAACATATTTTAATCTTCCTGATATCAAAGGATGTGCATGTCCAGCACCAGGTGGAAAAACTTTTCCCACTGCTCTCGATCCTATGTATTGCAATAGATATGAAATGAGAGAGTTCTTTCAAGAAGCTCATGGAATGGGTATTAATTTTCTTGGAGTTTGTTGTGGTGCAACTCCAATGCATCAAAGAGAAGCTGCTGAAGCAGCTGGACTTATTGTTCCAGCAAGTAAGTATAGAGAGATAGAAATGCAAAGCGAAATAGCCAATCATCCCATGTATGATAATTAAAGAAGATAAGCTACAAAATGTTTTCTCATTATTCGTTGAAATAGAATCTCATAAAAATTTTAATAAATTAGAAAATGAATTTGAAGAGTTCCAAAGTCTAATTACTTCTGCTGATTTAGTAATTGTTGATAAGCTCTTATATAAGCAAAAAACGCCCGTTATCAATACATTTATCTCAAAAGGAAAGTTAGAAGAAATTAAGAATATAATTGAAGACCAAGATATAGATTTATTAATAATAAATCATCAACTTTCAGCATCACAAAATAGAAATTTAGAAATTTTCTTTAATGTAAGGGTCATAGATAAAACTGAACTGATACTTGATATTTTTGCATCAAGAGCATCTTCATATATAGGAAAGCTTCAAGTTGAATTAGCTCAACTAAAACATTTATCAACAAGGCTGATAAGAGGTTGGACTCATCTTGAAAGACAAAAAGGTGGAATTGGATTAAGAGGTCCTGGTGAGACTCAGCTCGAAACCGATAGAAGACTAATTGGTAAAAGAATCAAAAGATTAAATGAGAGGCTTGATAAATCACATAAACAAAGAAAAATTAATAGGTATGTTCGCAAAAAAAGTAGAAACAAATTAGTAGCGCTTGTTGGTTACACAAATGCTGGTAAAACAACCTTGTTTAATAAATTAACTGAAAGTAAACAAGTTGCTGAGAATAGACTATTTGCGACGTTAGATTCTGTAACAAGAAAAAATAAGAACCCAAAATATGGACCTATATTATTTTCAGATACAGTTGGTTTTATTTCAGATTTACCAACTCAACTTATTGAGTCTTTTAAAGCAACATTAGATGAGCTTAAATCAGCTGATTTATTACTTCATGTGGTAGATGTATCAGATCCAGATTACAAGGCAAAAATTAATGAGGTAAATAATATTCTTCAAGACTTAAACTTGATAGATATTCCCCAAGTTACTATCAATAACAAATGTGACCTTTTACCTTTATCTAAAATTGATATTTATAAAACAAGAAAAAAAGATGAGATTTTTATTTCTGCTGAAAACGATGATGGATTTGATGAGCTAAGATCTCGAATAAATAATGAATTATTCCAAGGAATATATCGAGGATGGATCTCAATGGATAATAATCTTGGAAATATTCGATCAAAATTATTTGATATGGGATGTATTGAGGAAGAGAGCATTTCAGATTGTGGAAAAATGCTTGCTAACATAAAAATTGGTAATGATGAATTAGATCAATTTGTTAACATTAAAGGATTCAAACTTTGGCATGATAAAGATATACTTTCATAATAATAATTATCAAATACATAAATGAAAAAATTTAATTCATACCTTGAAGCAATAGCTAAACCACTTTATCCAATCACACCTTGGTTGCTCAGGCTATCACTTGGAACCTCATTTATTTTGCATGGCATTGGTAAATTTCCTTTACCGCCAGAAAAAATGGTCACATGGTTTGAAAGTATGGGTTACATGTATCCTGAAATTGTAACCACAATGGTTGCAGTAGGTGAGGTTGCAGCTGGCGCAGGTATTATTATAGGTGGTTTATTCAGTAATAGTTTTGGTAATGTAATTACAAGATTATCTGGAGGCGCAGTTGGGGTAATAATGATTGGAGCAATTCTGATCGCACATTCAGATTGGCTAGTCACTCAAAAATTATTTATGAGTGAGCAAATATTCTTATTTGTCATAGGCACCTACTTTGCTATTAAGGGTAATAATTAGTAGCTATTTTCTGAGCTCTAAATCTTCTATTTAAAATACTTTTAAAAAATATATATATTTTACTTGCAAATCTAAATGAGAATCATTATCATTCTCATTCATGAAAGCTACTTTATTGGTCATTCCCCTAATAGTGTGCAGTTTTTTGAGAATTTAGTTTTAGTTATCAAAATTCTTTAGGCGATTTTAAAAGTAGCTTTCATTTTAAGTTTATTAACAAGGAGAATATTAAATGAACAAGTTTGCAAAAAGTTTTTATGAAAACTCTTCACAATATTTAATTATTTTATTTCTTATCTTGGCCTCGTTTAATTTGATAGCCCAAGATACTGATGAATCAGAATATATTGAATCAGTTACCATAATAGGCTCAAAAGAAGATGTTAAAGATCTTGCAGGTTCTGGAGCCGTAATTTCTAACGAAGATTTACAAAAAGCTATGGATACAGATATTCAGAAAATTTTAACTGCTGTACCTGGTATTTATATGAGAACAGAAGAGGGTTATGGATTAAGGCCTAATATTTCTATTAGAGGAACAGCGATAGAAAGATCTGGCAAGGTAACTATTATGGAAGATGGTGTTTTGGTTGCCCCAGCACCATATACTGCATCATCTGCATATTATTTTCCAACAACTGGGAGAATTCACGCAGTAGAAGTTCTTAAAGGGCCTGCTGTTGTTTCACAGGGTCCACAAACGATTGGTGGTGCAATAAACCTAATTAGCACACCAATACCAAAAGTTGCTTCAGGTAAATTTATCCAAGAAATCGGTGAAAATGGAATGACTAGAACCCATACATATTATGGTGGTAGTCAGGGAAATCTTGGAGCATTAGTTGAGATTCACGAGCATGCTAGTGATGGTTTTGATTCAATTGCAAATGTGGGCGGTGATACTGGATTTGATAAGTCAGATTTAATGATAAAAGCAAACTATACATCAGGGAATCACTCATTAACTTTTAAGAGAGTTGATTTAGATGAGACATCTAATCAGTCTTATGTAGGTCTTTCACAGGCAAGTTTTAATGCTAATCCAAGAATGAGATATGGAGCAACAGCATACGATAAGATGATGAATGAAGGAGAGCAGACATCATTGACATATGAAGGATCTTTTAATAATTTTGATATCAGATTTACCTCATGGCAGAACGATTATCAAAGAGATTGGTTTAAAGTCAGTGATTTTAATAACGACTCAGAGCATGGTGAAAGAGATGACATTAATGAGTTAATAAGTGATGCAAACAATGGAAGTGCAAATGCTCAAGCAATTTTAGATGGCGAGCTAGCAGTTGAAATAGAATATAAACATAACAATAGGTACTACACTAATGAAGGTTACCAATTCAATATTTCAACGCAGATAGGCATACACGCATTAACCGTTGGTTACAGAGACATGGAGGATTCAGAGAGTAGAGTTCAGGCTCACGAATATGCAGATCAAGCTGCAGATGGTTCTTTGTCACCTTTATACGGTTATATTGGCTTAAATAACAGTAACAACAGACTAAGAGAATCAAGTGCAACTTCATATTACATAGAAGATACAATGGATTTTGGCAGGCTTGCTGTAACTGTAGGATATAGATCAGAAGATTATGATCAACGTCACAGAAGATGGTCAGATCGCGCAGGACCAAACTTAACAATGGTTAGAACAGGTGAAGCAGACAATAGAGATACATTTACTACAAATGATCATACTACATCAAGTTTTGGTGCAACGTATGATCTTAATGACAATGTAATTCTTGTTGCAGGTTTTCATCAAGGAATGACACCAATGTTTGGTGCAGATCCTGAAGAAGCCGATAACATGGAACTAGGCTTAAGATATTCTGAAGGAACAACAAATATAGAAGCTTTCTATTTCGAAAGTGATTATTCACGTCTTGCTGCAGAATGTACTCTTGTTAGTGGTGCAGCTTGTGATGCAGATGAATCTGCTATTTTTAGTGGTGGAGAGGCAGATGTTTCAGGACTAGAATTTAGTGGGTCAATGATCCTTGAGGGAAATGGAGTAATGTATCCAATTTCTGTAAATTACACTAGTACAGATGCAACATTTGCTAATAGTTCTGATAGTGATTATTTTGGAACAGTAGCGGCAGGTGATGATCTTCCGTATATTCCTGATTCACAAAGCTCAATTGTTGTTGGTTTTATAAATGATAATGGATTGAGTGGAAATGCTAGGCTTGTAAATGTTGGAAGCTCATGTTCACTTGCAGCATGTGGAACTTACAACAAAATCGAAGCACATAGCTATCTTGATTTAAGCCTTAGAAAAGCTCTAAATGAAGATATGGATGTTTATCTTATTTTAGAAAATACTCTTGACAGTGAAGACTTAATTTCAAGAGCTCCATCTGAAGGTGCCAGGTCTCAAAAACCTAGAACAATGAAAGTTGGTTTTTCTATTAATTTTTAATATATAGGAGAGAGGGGTGTTATATGTACCCCTAAAAAGTAAGGGGTAGTGTTTCATTACCCCTTTTTTTATGTTTAAATTATTTCATGAA
>CABZTX010000030.1 GCA_902528875.1 uncultured SAR86 cluster bacterium
TAAGAACCAATTTTCTGTAAAAAATTCTATTTTCTCCTTTGTTTTAATATCAATATAAACTAACCATTCTCTAAAATCTGGTTCATATATTTCTTCAAATATTTCTTTTGAACGTTTGTAATTATTATCCAAATAATGAGCTAAAAAAAGTTCTTTAAGAATTCTGTCAGTATTCACATCTGCTAATGCCATTGGCTCTATATCGTACAGATGTTCTAAAATTTTAATACCGTCTTTTACTTTTCCAAATCTCATTAAAATTCGGCCATATATCCATAGCACGTATGGATGATTGGGATTTGAGTTGTATGCTTTGTTTGCATAAACCATTGATTGTTGGAAATCATCTAATGTTAAATGGGCTTCTGCAATAATTCTCAGAGCATTCCAGTCGTTATCATTTAGTTCATTTGCTTTGCTAAGTGCATCTAAAAGATCAGCTTTACTTTGATCATTATCTTCCCTAAAACCCAAAGCTATTGATTGACCAATTGTACAAGCTTTCCAAGAATAGGGAAGTGGATTAGATTGATCTGCCTTGATTGCAGCATCTAACATTTTTATTGCTTCTGCATTTGCATTTTTTTCAAACTGTTGGTTTAGAGCTCTTCCTTTAAGTGTATATTCATAGGAAGTCATATTAGATGTTGGCTTTCTATTTGCTCTTTTTAAACTTGAAATTTCAATTTCTCCAACAATACAGTTAATAATTTTTGTAACAATCTCGTCTTGAATTTCAAAAATGTCTTCATTTTTTTTGTCAAATTTATTTGTCCAAATAACCCTATCATCCTTTAAATCACTCAGCTCAATTAGTATTCTGAGCCTCTCTCTATCTAACGATGCTCTAATGCTACCCGTAACTATAAAATCAAAACCCCAATCATTTTTGAATGATGTATTAGTTATTTCTTTTCCTTTAAAACCAAAGCATGTTTTTCGAGTTGCTACTGATATTTCTTTAACCATTGATAATTCCATAATCAAGTCTTCAGCTATACCGTCAACCAGAAATTGAGTTTCTTCATCATTATTCAAATTTTCAAAGGGTATTACAGCTATTTTTGGTCGATAATCATCTAAACTTTCAACATTTGAATTAAGATTACTGAGAATTTTATTGTCAATTGATTTTCTTTTAAATACATACGCAAAAATGATGATTTAACAGCTGATACATCTATTTATAAAAATGGAGCATACAGACAAAAAATTGCTGTACTTCCATTTACTAATTTAAATAAAGATGAAGATGGAGCATTTTTAGTAGATGGTATTGTTGAGGATATAATTACAGAATTTTCAATGATTAAAGAAATTGAAATACTTTCAAGACAATCATGTTTTGATTTTAGAGATAAAAATTATTCAATAGAAAAGTTTAAACATGAATTTGATCTTGATTATATTGTTTCTGGCAGTATTAGAGTTGTTGGTGATCGATTAAGAATTTCAGTTGAACTTTCAGAAATTAGTGACGGTAATGTTATTTGGGCAAGTAAATATGACAGAGTTAAGGAAGATATTTTTGATATACAAGACGAGATTGTAAGAAAAATTACCATATCATTAATTGGAGAAATTGAGCTATCTAGCTTGGAAAGAGCTAAAAGGAAGCCCACAGAAAATATGAATTCATATGAATGCTTGCTTAAAGGTAAAGAGTTGCATCATAGGTTTACTAAAAAAGATAATGAAGAAAGCTTATTAGCTTTAGATGCATCTATTAAGGCAGATAATAAAAACTCCCAAGCATATGCATGGAAAGCTTGTGCTTTAGGCCAAGCTTATGGAAGAGGTTATCAAGATGATACTGATAAACTAATTAGTGAAATTATGGATAATATTAACAAGGCTGTTGAGCTTAATAATAATGACTTTGAGGCTCATAGAATGTTAGCTGAAGTTCATTTATCTCTTCATGATTTTGAGAAAGCTCTAGATCATGGCTCAAAAGCTTTTCAGCTTAATCCAAATGATCCGCGGGTATCGTCTGTATATGGTGAAATTTTAATTAGAATTGATAAATTAGATGATGGAATACTATTACTTGAAAAAGCTTACGAGCTAGATCCTGTTCCGCAGGGCCAAAGCACTTCTGATAGACGGTTATGTGCTTTACTGACAGGTTATTATTTAGCAAATGACTTTGAAAAATGTGACGAACTTATAAATAAAATTGTAGATATAGATTTTAAATCATGGTTATTATCAATAGATATATTTGAAAAAAATGATAAAGATCTTAATAAAAGCTGGTTTACAAAAGGATTAACAAAATTTAATGATTTAGATATTAGCCTTGAAGTTGACAGATTTCATTTAAACAATGAAACATTAACAAATAGCCTTGTTAAGAAAGCAGAAAATTATATTTCTTGAATTTCTATTATCTTTTTACTATTAATCAATAAAAACTGTATGGTCCTTGCCTTTATCAGTAACTCTTATTACCAAAAGATCACTACAAACCCCCTCTTCAAGCTCTGGCGCATCCTCTTCTCCACCATGAACCCAATCAGTTCTTTCAAACCAATATTCATCTTTTGTGTATGTCTTCCATTTACCTGTTGATTTAGATTGTGACTTTCCATCTAAAACATATACTACTGTTCCAGAAGCTGGGTGAAAATGTTTTGGTACTGCGTTTTGATTACATGTTTTTCTTCTTTCAATATGTAAATCCATTTTGCCATCTAAATCAAAAATTTCTGACGATATTAATCCCGGAAATGAGCTATTTGATTCCATATGATCGTCAGCAGATACTGATATAGATAAAATAAACGCAAACACTAGGTTAGATATTAAAGTTTTTTTCATAAGTTTCTCCTTTTTTTTTAATTTATTTTAAGCGGCAGTAAAACCACCATCACATACATAAACTGAGCCAGAACAATTAGATGATTCATCTGAACCAAGAAATAATGCAAGATTAGCTATTTCTTCATTTGTTGAGTATCTGTTTGTTGCAACCATACCATTTACCATATCAACAACTGATGCAGGATCATCGGGATTTAATTGTTCACCCAGTGAAGCCATCATTCTATTATCAACTGGGCCAGGTGCAAGAGCGTTTACTCTTATGTTCAAAGGACCATTCTCTAAGCATGCAGTTTTTACCATGCCACAAACAGCATGCTTGCTCGCAATATAAGGACATAATCCATTAAAACCGACTAACCCAGCTGTTGAGGCTACAGCAATGAATGATCCTGCTTTTTGTTTTTGCATGATGGGCATAGAATGTTTCATAAAAAGCCATACCCCAACAACATTTACATCGATAACATCATTAAACTCTTCAACTGTAAACTCTGTTAAAGGTTTTACAATGCCCTCAGTTCCGGCATTGGCCATAACAATATCAATAGAACCAAATTTATCATGCGTAGTTTTAATTGAGTTTTTTATTGCCTCTTCGTCTTTAGAATCAGCTATGCAGTAAATTGCATTATCTGGATTACCTAGATTTGACATTAAGGTACTTAATTTTTCCTCAGATCTTCCAACAAGAGCTACATTGGCTCCTTCCCCCAAAAATCTTTTTGAAGTTGCTTCTCCAATTCCGCCTGTTGCACCTGTAATAATTGCTGTTTTATTTTCCAGTCTCATTTTAATAATTTTCTAATTTTTTAAAAAAAAGATTTTGATTTATATACCTAATATAATATCTACAAATTAAACCTATGCAATCATATTACTTAATTAATTATGATAGAATTCTAGAAAATTTATACACTCAATTATGTTATACGAAGATATATTGGATACTATTGGTAATACACCAGCTATCAAAATTAAAAATTTATCTCCTGAAGGTATTAATATTTATGTTAAAGCTGAATTTTATAATCCAGCAAGTTCTGTAAAAGATAGATTAGCCAAAAATATAATTGAAGAGGCTGAAAAAAAATCATTACTAACCCCTGGACAAACTGTTGTAGAAGCAACTAGTGGCAATACTGGTGTTGGCTTAGCTTTAGTTTGCGCTTCAAAAAATTATCCCCTTATCTTGACAATGCCTGACAGTGCATCAATTGAAAGAAGAAAATTAATGAGATTTTTGGGAGCTAAAGTTTTGCTTACACCTGGATCAGAGGGTGGAACAGGAGCTTATAAGAAAGCTCAAGACTTAGTTAAGGCCAATGGTTGGTTTTATGCAAGACAATTTGAAAACACTGCTAATGCAGATATACATGAACAAACTACAGGTATTGAAATTTTTAATGATTTTAAAGAAATGGGTTTAGATTATTTTGTATCAGGCTATGGGACTGGTGGAACTTTTACTGGTGTCGCTAGAGTATTGAAAGAGAAAATGCCAAAAACAAAGTTGATTATTACTGAACCTGACGTAGCACCATTGTTAGCAAGTAATGTCGAACAAGAAAGAGATGAGAATGGTTCTCCAATTGCATCTCACCCAAAATGGAATCCACACCCTATTCAAGGTTGGACTACTGACTTTATTCCATTAGTTTTACAGGAATCTGTAGATAATGAATATATAGATGAAAATATTCCTGTCTCTGGTGATGATGGAATCTATTGGTCTAAAGAACTTGCCTCAAAAGAAGGAATCATCACTGGTGTATCTGGTGGATCAACATTTGCTGTTGCTATGGATGTAGCAAAAACAGCACCAAAGGGATCTACTATACTTTGTATGATTCCAGACACAGCTGAAAGATACATGTCTAGCATTTTATTTGATGATGTAAATTCAGAAATGAATGCAGATGAGCTTAAGTTATTTAAATCAGTTTAGTCCAAGACTTTAGCAGGAATACCAGCAACAGTCGTATTTGCTTCCACATCTTTTAAAACTAAGCTGCCAGCTGCTACCGTTGAATTTTCACCGATAACAATATTGCCAAGAATTGTGCTAGATGCATAAATAGACGCTCCATCCATAATTTTAGGATGTCTATCACCAGACTCAGTACCTCGTCCACCAAGAGTAACACCTTGATATATAGACACATTTTTTCCTATTTTAGAGGTCTCACCAACCACAACGCCTGTTGCATGATCAATCATTACTCCACCCGAGATTTCAGCAGCAGGATGAATATCAACACCAAAGATCTCAGATGCCCTATTTTGAAAAAACAATGCCATTGTATGTCTTTCATTTTTCCACAAACAATGGGCAGCTCTATAGGTGGCTAAACCCTGAAATCCTTTATAAAATAAAATTGGTGTTGAATAATATTTACATGCTGGATCATTGTTTTTAAAAAAAATCAGGTCACTAAGTAAATCTTCTTCAATACCTTCACAGGTTTGAAATACATCAGTTATAAATTTTCTTATGTCACTTGATGACAAAGCATCACTATTTAATTTTGACGCAAGAATAGCAGCTATAGATTCAATCAATGAATTTTTTGAAACTATTAGTTTGCTTAAATACGGCTCTAAGGATGGTTCTGCATTAATCCTAAGATTAACTTCTTCAACTATATCATTCCAAATTTTACTATTCATACGTCTGTGTTTGAGGATTAAATTAGATAAATTATAACTATATTAATTAATCATTAATATATAAACCAAATCCTTCTTGTAAGCCAATTATCTCATTAGTAGAATTTTTATCAGATGATAGATAATAATCTTTAGCCTCTTTTTTAAAAAGTATATAATTTAATAAATGACATTGATCTTTATAAAGATTAGGCAGCGAGTGTTTTTTACAGAATTCTTTAAACTTATTTTTGAAATATTTTGAATCATTGGGTTTATCTTCCATATATTTTTTTTTGTCTATAATTTTTTTTAATTCTGTAGATACCTTGCCAGGTATTTTTCCATAATAGCCACATACAAGATCAATGAATTCTTTATTAAGATTTTTATATCTTTCTCCATCAAGAACATTTAATAGTGCCTGAGCTCCAATTATTTGAGACGATGGAGTCACTAAAGGAACATATCCAACATCTGCTCTAATCCTAGGTATTTCATTAATTATATCTTTTAATTTATGGCTTTTATTTATATCTGATAATTGTTTTTCTAGAATGCTTAACATACCACCTGGCACTTGATTAATTAACATATCTACATCTACGCCTCTCATTGAACCTTCATATTTTTTATATTTTGATCTTATTTTTTTAAAATAATCAGCAATCTCAGTTAATAATTCCATTTTGTAGGGATTTTTATTAGATTCATAAATCATTGATATAAAACTTTCTGTAGCCGTATGAGCATACAAATTACTAAAACTAGAAATAGATGTATCAATATTATCTATCCCTGCTTCATAGGCTTTAAAATTTGTTGCATCTGAGAGTCCTGTAGTTGAGTGCGTATGTAAATGTATTGGTATAGTTAAATTCTTCTTTAATTTAGTAACTAATTCATAACAAGTTGAGGGACGAAGAAGTCCTGCCATATCTTTTATGGCTAAAGATTTAGCTCCAATATCTTCAATATTTTTTGCTAATTTTAACCAATATTTTTCATTATGAACTGGACTTGTTGTATAGCAAATTGTTCCTTGTGAGTTTTTGTTATGTTTGTTTACATTTTTAATACATAATTGAATATTGTTTACATCATTTAGCGAATCAAAAATTCTAAAAATTGATATGCCCTCTTTTGAAGCATTTTCAATAAACATTGATATAACTGAATCATCAAATTGCTTATATCCAACTAGATTCTTGCCTCTTAGTAGCATTTGCATTTTAGTTTTATTAAGATTTTGATTAAAAATTCTTAATCGATTCCATGGATCTTCATTTAAAAATCTTAGACAACAATCATAAGTAGCGCCTCCCCAAACCTCTAGAGATGAATAGCCAACTGAATCAAGTTTTTTAAGAACAGGTAGCATGTCTGCTGTTATCATTCGAGTTGCAATTAAGGACTGTTGACCGTCTCTTAAAACAACCTCAGTAATTGAAGGTTTTTTACTTGGCATGGTTTATCTATAAATTATATATAAAAAATTATTGTTTTTAATGTAATATTATTCACACATGATTATATTAAAATCTAAAACACTTAGTTTAATTATTGTTTCTATATATTATTTAATCACATTTATCGTATCTTATTTAATTGTTCAATTATTAGAAATTCAATACCTATGGATTTACATAATAATCTGGCATTTAATTTCGACCCTCTTTATATACTTATTTAGTGTTATTCATAAAAATTCAAGCATATATGATCCATTTTGGTCAGTTGCGCCAGTTCCAATTGTTATATTTCTTTCTGTACACAGTCCAAATAATTTATTAATAAATTTGTTAATAATTATTCCAATTATCTTGTGGTCATTGAGATTAACTTTGAACTGGATATGCTCATGGAATGGACTTCTTCATGAAGATTTCAGATACATTGATCTTAAAGATACAACTACCTTTAAAGCATTTATAAATAATTTATTTGGTATTCATATCATTCCCACCCTAATTGTAAATATTTCTCTTTACCCAATTCAATATATTTTATTAAATCCTGTAGTTTATTTTAATGTTCTTATATTCGCTTCAATATTTACAAGCATGTCAGTTTATTTAGAATACGTTGCAGATAAACAAATGAAAATATTTAGATCAAATATTCAAAATCATGGAAAAACAATGCAAAAAGGATTGTGGAAGTACTCAAGACATCCCAATTATCTTGGAGAGATCTTATTTTGGATAGGAATTTATTTATTTGGAGTTTCGTCAGGTGTTGCTCCAATAGCAATTTTAGTTTGTCCATTAATAATGCTTGCGCTGTTTATATTTATCTCGTGTCCATTAATGGATAATAGGAGTTTAAAGAAAAGGACTGATTATAAAAATTATATGAAAAAGACATCACAACTGTTTTTATGGCCTCCAAAAGACACAATTGGATAAAAAATCTAATCAAATGTAAGATTACTTTATGGAACAACAAAATTTAGTACAAAAATTTATATGGTTTGCAGAACGCACAATACTTCTGCTGATAGCAATTGCTACCTTATATGCAGTTGGATATGAAATCTTTAGAATAATATATGTAAAGGAAGTTAATCTAAGTGACTTATTTTTGCTATTTATATATGCTGAAGTTTTAGGAATGGTCGCTACTTTTTATGCAAATAATAGAATACCAGTAACTTTGCCTCTAATTATTGCTATGACAGCATTAACAAGAATGATAATTCTTCAAAGCAAAGATTTAAATGCTATTAACATCATATATGAAGCCTCGGGAATACTTATTCTTGCAGTTGCAGCATACATAATGAGCCTTAAAGACAAAATTAGTCTAAAGAAAGTTCTTTTAAGAGAGAAGATTGAAGATTCAGAATCTTAAAATTTTGTTTCGCCTAACTTTTTACAAACAAGATTAAATTCATTAATAGTTTCATTTATTATATGTTTAACAGGTTTAATTTTATCAATAAGACCAACTGATTGACCTGAAAGAGCTGGAGCAGCTTCCATATTTCCATCAAAATATAACTCTTGAATTCTCATAAAATCTTTCATATCCATCATACCTTTTTCATCAATACGATTAGTCAATTTAGATTTTAATGCTCTAATTACAGGTTTTGAGGCTTTATTTAACATTAATGTTCCATCAATTGAAGAATCAAGTATTTTATTTTTGAAATTTATATGGACTGGGCTTTCTAAGCTTGATACAAATCTTGTACCCATTTGAATTCCCTCAGCACCAGCTGCAAATGCAGCAGCCATTCCTGCACCATC
>CABZTX010000031.1 GCA_902528875.1 uncultured SAR86 cluster bacterium
ATTAACCCCGGTAAAAATAACACTAAAATTTTCACTTACTTTTCCGTGTTAGCGGAAGTCATAAGGTGTTGATATGACTTGTAGCGGTCCCTTATGTGTATTAATAGGACATTTAAAAGGAGTTATGGCAGAATTTATCTATGTTTAGATATGGAAAAACTCTAGAAGAAAGAAAGAAAAATTTTAAACACATCATTTTACAAATCAAAAAAGATTTTGGTACAGAATCACTTAATGACAACACAATGAATCCTAAGGGAAATGGATTCAATGTGGTAATACCAAAAAAAGTTCCCAACCCCACTAAAACTAAATACCTTAAATCAAAAAACATTTATGCAAGAGGAAGAGATTATTTTGGAAATTGGAAGAAAGCAGTAGAGTATTGCGGTATCAACTACGATGAATCGGTTTTGAGGAGAATTTCAAGTCACTCGATTGAAAAAGTTCTTTTAGATTTTATAGATTTTGACAAACAACACAAACAAAGTTGGATTATTACAGATCTTAGGAAAAACCAATCTCTAGAAAGAGCAATTCAAAATACATTTACTAATAAAAATCGGTCATTCCCATTTGCCAAGTTTTCAGAAGAAAAAGTTTTTGTTGCATGGATGAGTATGAAATATTATTCAGAATTTAAAAAGATCGAAGAGGACAAGAAATGGTGGGATAAAAATTTTAAATCGAAAAAAGAATACTTCAATGAAAATCATAGAGGTCAAAAAAACTGGGGAGACGACAATACAGAGATTATAAAAGGAATACAAAAAATTTACGCAACTGGGACAAGACTTACAAGAGAGGAAATTAATAAATCAAAAAAGAAAGAACACAAAACAGTATGGTCGGCAGTTAGACAAACCAGATTTAGAGAAAAAGGAAAGTTTGAAAATGAATGGTTGCGAGAATCAGGATTCATTCAAGAAAATTTATATAAACTCTATAGGGAGATAGATAAACCATTTTCACTTAGAGAAACATCAAAGATGTTCGAGAAACTAATGGGTGAAAGTATTGCTAATAATCAGAACAGACTAACCCGAGAATACTGCCAAGAGAATCATCCTGAATTTACAAATTTTTTAATTAACGAATACAATTCCTGGGATTCAGCATTAAGAAAACATGGACTAGATCCTGCGTTTTTTTAGAATATCTCAATCTAAGAGAGCAAAAAGGGGATTAAATTTTCAAGATTACGTAAATGAAATGTTTATATCTTATGGTTTAAAAAATGATTATGTTTATGATAAAAAAATTCCTGATTGTAAACATACCCCATACTGTAAACCAGACTTTAGATTTAAAAATTTTATTATTGATACTAAAACTGGTTTTAATGCCAGCAGACAACCCGATCAATTAAAAAGATACCTTTCCCACACTGATAGATTAATTATATTAACCCTTAAAGGTAAAAGCGGAGTAGAAAGAATTGGAAAACGCAAAATTGAAAAAATAAACTTTAAAGATTTTATAAAGTGTTCCAAAGAGTTGTTGGGGGTTAAGTTAGACAGTACTGAAGAACAAAACCTCTCATTAGCACTTAAAAGGAAACCCTTTTGGTTGTAACATGTGTGAATATGTGTAATTCATGCAACCGAACCTTAATCCTTTCAAATACCGCAGAAATAGTGGAGATTGAAAGACCGATTAAACTTAGTCCGTTACGGTAGAGTAGATTACAGTGGAACAGATTTGAACAGAGAATTATATTAGCAATTTTAAAAGAGGAAAAAGATTAAAGTATGAATATTAAAGAAGCAGTCATTTCAGTTTTAAAAAATTGGAACAATTTTAGCGGCAGAGCATGTAGAAGCGAGTTTTGGTATTTTTACCTTTCCTACAACCTGATATTAATTCTTTTAGGATTTGTAAACTTGTTTTTCATACTCAACTTTACTGAATCCGTTTTTCTTCTATTCAATATTATATATATTACATTTCAGTTTATAATTATCATTCCCTACACATCAGTTACTTCAAGAAGACTTCAAGATAGAGGTATTTCTGGATGGTGGCAATTATCCTACATTACAATTATTGGGATATTCGTAATTTTAATTATATTAATGCTTCCAGCAAAAGAAGATGAAAATAAATGGGGAAGAAATCCATTACTAGATATGTAAATCACTGTTTAAAACTAATCAGTGACTGTAGAATAGATTCAAATGAGAATATTTTTCTTTATAACGATTTTCTTAAGTCAACTAAGTTTTAGTTCTGATAGTAATTATGTTTTTGGATGGACTCAACTAGATAATCCAGACTTAATGACACCAAGAGGAGGAACCTCCTCAGGTCCAAATGTTGACTTAGACAAAACTCCTAACCCTTTTTGGAAGGAAATACAAAATGACGAATTGACCAAGTTTGAAAAAGACAGGTTAGCAATTCTTGCAATGCAAGGCGAACATAAGATTAATTTTGATTTTATGGAGACTATGGGTTTCGCTGAGGACTACATACCGCCAAAACCTTATCAGTCATGGGGAACAGAATTTGTAATCGCGGTTGAAGATGAGAAGCACTTCATAAGTCTGCAACACATAATGGTTATGTTTTTTGAACAAGATGATGGGACGACTTCAGATCCTATTGTTGTTAAACACTGGAGACAAGATTGGAAATACCAAGATAATTCAATTAATGAATTTGTTGGAGAAAATACATGGGAAAGAAAAAATCTGTCCTATAGCGAAAGAAAGGGAACTTGGTCACAAACGGTTTATCAAGTGGACGACTCACCAAGATACGAGGGTTTTGGGGAGTGGAAACATTTTGCAAACTCATCATCATGGACAAGCAATGAAACAAAAAGACCTCTTCCAAGAAGGGAGGCAACCATTCGAGATGATTACGATATTATTATCGGAACCAATATACATACAATTACACCGAATGGATGGGTCCATGAGCAAAATAACAATAAAGCAACACTAGACAATAAAGTTATTGCAAAAGAAATCGGTTTAGCAAGATACCAAAGAATAGAAAATTTTGATTGGTCGGCAGGTTATACCTATTGGGATGAAACTTCAGACTTTTGGAAAAAAGTAAGAGAAGTTTGGGGAGAAAAGACAAAAAGATCAAAAAAAATTAAAGTTAATTCTGATGTTGACGGTGATATATTATTCGCAACATTGTTTGGACTGGCAGACTATTACAAGAACGGCAATTTGGATGCAATTGAAAAGATAGAAACTACAATTGATAAGCATATTGAAAAAAGAGAATCTGGTTATGGTTACTCCATTACTGTTGAGTAGTTTTAAATAATAATGGAAATAAATTGGGTAGCGGTTGGTTGGATTATTGATATGATCTTAAATGGTGTTGTCTGGCTAATTATTACAGCATTTTCTTTAATATTAATTGATATGACTGACAAATGGACTAGAAAAGCCATTAAATTAATGGGTAGAGCTGATGATTTGATAAGAATATTTATAGAAAACTCATTAGAATGGATTCTAAAGTCGAATTTTAAAGTCCTCTTCAGCATTATATTGTTAATTATCTTTGGTATTCTTGCTCAACTAGGAATAATACCTAAGTTGATAACTTAATTAGCAACAGCTGAGATATTAAACAGTGATAAAAAATTTTTTAACAAAATATGGAAGACATTTTTGGACAATAAGTCTATTATTAACAATTCTTTCTTTATATCAATTTATTAAATTAAATGGAGATCTCTATTTAGTTTTAATGTTTGGCACGCTTACATGTTACTTTTATTTAAAAGGTACAGGAAGGTTGAAAGATGAAGATGATCCATTTGTTAAG
The DNA here is from genome assembly GCA_902528875.1 of uncultured SAR86 cluster bacterium. Lineage (GTDB taxonomy): Bacteria > Pseudomonadota > Gammaproteobacteria > Magnimaribacterales > D2472 > SAR86A. Next base: position 3,796 of record CABZTX010000031.1, read on the forward strand.
TGAAATTAAACAACTTTCTAAATCTGATCAATAACGGTGTAGTAGAAAGAGACAAATTTTTATAAGGATAAAATATGATTTTAGCAGTGGGTGCTCTTACAGTTCTAGCACTGATATTTGGACCATCTTTATGGGTAAAGTTTGTTATGAGAAGGTACTCATCAGAAAAGCCAGAAATGCCAGGCACTGGTGGAGAGCTTGCAAAGCATTTAATTAAGCGATTTTCCCTAAAAGATGTTAAGGTTGAAATAACTGAGTTAGGTGATCACTATGATCCAATTGAAAAAAAAGTTAGGCTTGTTCGTGAGCATTATGAATCTAAATCGTTAACTGCAATAGCTATTGCAGCTCATGAGGTTGGACACGCGATTCAAGATCAACAAGGCGATAAACGTCTTGCCACTAGAACAAAGATGGTTCCAGTTGTTGATAAGGTGGCGCGTTGGAGTGCTGCCTTTATTTCTTTATCACCAGTAATCGGGATTATTACTCGTCATCCAATGCCATTCTCTTTGTTGCTTTTGCTAGGGCTATCTGGTTTTATCGCTCGTATGATGATTCATGCGGTGACTCTGCCAATTGAATTTGATGCAAGTTTCTCAAAAGCGTTACCCCTACTAAAGGAAGGGAAATATGTGTCACAGTCGAATGAGAAAGCGGTTAGCAGTATTCTCAGGGCAGCAGCCCTTACTTATGTTTCGGCTGCATTGGCTGACATTTTAAACCTTGGTCGTTGGATCATCATACTATTGAGAAGATGATGCAAGGGACTAATGGGGCGGATTTTTAATTTGCTATATTGAAAAGATTAATATTAAGCAGAAAAGGATTTGATGCTAAAGCAGGTGGTTGTGCATCACCTATATTACCCGATGGAAGGTTGTTTTCTTTACCAATTCCTCAATATCATCCCTCTCCAAAAAATTACGCAGATTTAGACTTCGATGGAATATCAGGCACAGAACTATTAAAAGAAGTATCTGCTAAAGTAAAACCAACAGATTACTGTCACAATGACCCACAATTAAATGATGATATCGGTATTTTTGGACAAGCAAGCTCTTCCCAAACTGAATTAAAAAATAATGATGTAAGTCCGGGAGATTTGTTTCTATTTTTTGGATGGTTTAGGAACTTCTCAATAAGAGCAAGAGATTTACACCATTTGTTTGGATGGTTGCAAATAAAGGAAATAATTGAAGGATCTGAGGCAATAACTACATATCTTAAAGAGAATAATATTACTCACGTTCATGGATATGGAGATACTTCTAAATTTTCAAACAATACCATCTATGTGGGTAAAAAAAATTTACAGATAAATAAAAAAAATTTATTTAAAAGAGGGCATGGCTTATTTAAAAAAACACATAAGGATTTAATTTTGACTGAAGTAAATAAGACACGATCCAGATGGAAGCTGCCTTCAAAATACTTCTTAAACACACATGATTTATTTTTAAATAGAATGAAGTGGGAGAATGAGAAGGAGTCAACAATTTTCTACAAAGGTTTTGGACAAGAATTTATACTTGATGTTGAGAAAAATCCTAACGTTATCAAGTGGGTAGTAAATCTAATAAAAAAGCACGGATAAAGGCATGTCATTTTCTGAATTAATATTATTTTTTTTAAGCGGCGCAACAAAGTTCCTAGCTTTTTTATTTCCTTCTTATGAAAAAAATATTAGTATGCTTTTCAGCATTACATTACATTTTTAATTATATTAGGTATTCTCGCTCAATTTTGAGTAATACCATAATTAATAATTTAAAGAGCAAAGGGTCTTAACACAAGGTTTTGGAATGATTTATAATTAAAATGATTGAAATTTTATTTTGGAGCTTGATAGCAGTGACATGGATAACTGTTGGTATGCACGTAATTAAAGAATTTATAAGATTCAATAGGAGAAAAGATGATTGAACCAAATATGAAAAAACCTAGTTTGTATAGAAGAGTTTTATTGAAATTTGTGAGTGGTTGGAGAAGAGTAATGGACGTAAGATATAATCCTTTAAAATATATACCAGATCCAAGTTTGCAGACATACTTTATGTTGGTTTTGTTCACTATATGGAGTGTGTTTTTTGGATTCTTGGCAGCAAATTACTTAGGATTTTTTAACTACAATACGGTTGTTAGTATTGTAGTTCATATTGCAATAATATTACCTTTAGCATTTACAAATGCAGTATTTGTTGATGCAGAAAGAGATGGTGATAAATGGTTAAAAGAATGGAAGGAAGAGCAATCCAGATACAAATTAGTTATGAACAGGCTCAAAACCAAAAACTTGGTAATATGGAATCCAAATAAGGAATCATAATTACATAAATAACATTATGCGATTATTTTTAATTGTATTTTTTTGCATCTTTTCCTTAGGTATTCAATCAACAGATAGACCTAACATAGTTCTAATTCTAATTGATGATATTGGTTTAACAGATCTACAATCATATGGTGGTGAAATTAGCACACCAAATATAAATGCTCTAGCCGACGAAGGCATGCTGTTTTCAAATTATCATACTACCCCAGAGTGTGCACCCTCAAGAGCAATGTTATTGACCGGAATGGACAATCACAATACAGGAATTCCAATGATTCCTGAGGTCCTACCATGGAAGTATCGAGATACTCCAGGATACGAGGGTTATTTGAGAGAGGATGCTCTAACTCTTGCTGAAATACTAAAACCCGCTGGCTATAAAACGTACATGACGGGTAAATGGCATTTGGCTTTTGGAGGAGAGGAAACTGCAGCTCTTCCATATAATCGAGGGTTTGATAAAACATTTATTTTGGATGCTACTGGTGGCAATAATTATAGCAGTCATTCCTATCTTCCATACTATATTGAGTCGCCTTGGTTTAAAAATGGTGAGAAAACAGATTTACCAAAAGATTTTTACTCAAGTAAATTTTTTGTTGATCAAATGATTAAATTTATAGAAGAGGACAAAGAAGAAGATGCACCATTTTTTTCATATTTATCTTTTCAAGCTCAGCATATACCTTTACAAGCTCCTAAAAAGTTCATTGATAAGTATATAAAAACATATGAGGCTGGCTGGGAAGTTTTGAGGGAGCAAAGAAAAATCCGTGCAGTTGAAAATGGCATTTTTCCTGCTGACAAAGATATTGTTGACTCACTTTCAAGATTTGAAAGTTGGTCTGAGGTAGAACAGCAAGATAAAAAAATGTTAATTAAAAGCATGGCAGTTTTTGCAGGTATGTTAGATGCAATGGATTTTCATCTTGGAAGATTTATAAATTATCTGAAAGAAGAAGGTCTTTATGAAAATACGATTTTTATAGTTACAGCAGACAATGGACCAGAAGGAAATGATCCAACCGAACACAAAGCTTGGAGAGATTGGTTCGAAACAACTATATATGATCGTGACTATGAGACTTTAGGTGATCAGGACAGCTATGTTTTCATTGGAACAGAATTTGCGCAAGCAATGGCAAGCCCAAGCCACTTATATAAATTTCATATGTCTGAAGGAGGCCTCAGAGTTCCACTAATAATTAGTGGCCCTGATATAAGCATAGGCAAGAATCATAACTTTACATTTGTAACAGATGTTGCTGCAACTTTAAGCGATATAGTATTCAATGAAATTGATCAAAGAATTATAGGCAAATCTCTTAAAAATTCTTTAGCTGGATCGAATACAGAAAATTACATGGAGACTGAATCTATTGGCCTTGAAGTAACAGGCAACTCTGCTCTATTTAAGGGCAATTTTAAGATAGTGCGAAATAGACCACCAAATGGATCAAATACATGGAATCTCTACAATCTTTATAATGACCCTGGTGAAACATTAGATTTAGCTCAATTAATGCCTGAAAAACTAGATGAGCTTATAAAAGATTATGAAGTATATGTGAAAAAAAATGGAGTAATTGAATTGCCTCAAGATTATCAGTGGGCAAAAGAGATGACAGCAAATACTTTTAAAAGACTCTATTTGCCATTTTTTTATAAGATAATTGCATTTGTAGGATTAACGATAGCTATATTAGTTTTTGTTAGTCAAAGAATTAAAAAATCAAAAAATGATATTTAAAAAAATATATTTAAGATGTTTAGTTTATAATTATTACATGTGTGATTGTTGTGATTGCTGCGAGTGCAACTGCTGCTCGAAGTAAAATTTTAAGCCTTATTTTTTAACTAACCGATATGGAGTGAGTATATGTTAGATATAAACACCTTTGATGAAACAAAAATTGACTGGAAACCATTACCAGATCCTGATGGTGAGCCAACAGAGCATGTTTCTATGTCTTTTTTAAATGTTGATGAAAAAGCAAAAATAATAGACATATTATTTAAGTTTTCAGCTAATGAAAAAATACCTATGCATATTCATACTTCTAATTACAGCACTTTTACTGTTAAGGGCG
>CABZTX010000032.1 GCA_902528875.1 uncultured SAR86 cluster bacterium
GGCATGACTGTAGAGGATCTAGAATCTACAGATTCAGAAATTATTCTTGGAAATACTTTTCATTTAATGTTGAGGCCAGGAGATGAGAGGATTCGTGATTTGGGAGGACTTCATAAATTTACGAATTGGAAGAGACCTATTCTTACTGACTCAGGTGGTTTTCAAGTTTGGAGTCTTGGAGATTTGGTCAAAATTAATGAAGAAGGTGTAAAGTTTTCATCTCCATATGATGGAAAAAAGATTTTTATGACCCCTGAGGACTCTATTCAAATTCAGCAAAACTTAGGATCGGATATTGTTATGGCTTTTGATGAATGTACAGATTATCCATCAACATACGAGGAAGCTAAAAAATCTATGGAACTATCAATGAGATGGGCAAAAAGATGCATAAAATCTCATAAATCAGATTCAGCAATATTTGGTATTGTGCAAGGAGGAATGTATAGAGACTTGCGTGAAGAATCCTTGAATAAAATAATTGAAATGAACTTTGATGGAATTGCACTTGGTGGCTTAAGTGTTGGTGAATCAAAAGAAGAAAAAACTGAAATATTAGAATTTATGTCTGATAAATTACCAGAAGATAGGCCGCGATATTTAATGGGTGTTGGAACACCGCAAGATATTGTTGAGGCTGTTAGGTATGGAATTGATATGTTTGATTGTGTTTTACCAACTAGAAATGCAAGAAATGGTCAATTATTTACTTCAGAGGGAGTCATAAATATTAGAAACGCTGAATACAAAAATAGTGATGAACCTATTGATAAAAATTGTGACTCAAAAGTGTCTCAAAATTATAGTAGAGCATACCTTAACCATCTTCAAAGAACTAACGAAATGCTAGGATCTATGTTGGCAACTTATCATAATATTGCATACTATCAGTCTCTTATGAGAAACATAAGAAATTCAATAGAAAATAATAAGTTCGCGAAGTTCATAAAAGAATTTTATAATAGTCAAAATTTAGAAATGCCCGATGGGCCTTTATAGAAAATAGGAATTTATTATGGAAGCAGCTCAACCGTCTTTATTTACGCCACTACTCTTTTTAGGTTTTCTATTATTTTTTATGTATTTTGTGATTATTCGTCCGCAAAATAAAAGAAATAAAGAAATAAATGAAATGTTAACAAAACTTGAAGTAGGAGCCGAAATCATTGCTGCTAGTGGAATAATAGGTAAAGTTAAAGAGATAAAAGGTGGATATGTATCTATCGAGGTCGGAGAGAATATGGTCCTAAAGCTTCAAAAATCTGCAATAGCAAGTATTTTACCTAAAGGAACAATTGATTCGATCAATTAAAAAAAGTGAATAAATTTTCAATTTATCAGTATCTTTTAATTCTTGTTATCCTAACAGTTGGATTTATTTATGCATTGCCTAATATTTATCCGACACAACCCTCAATTCAGGTAGCTTACACAGATTCAGGTAAATCTGCAGACCAAGCGTTGCTTGTTGAATTGAAAGATATTCTTTCACAATCTGAATCGGAATATGATGAGATTTTTCTCAGAGAAAATAAAATTGTTGTTAAATTTTATGATGTAAACAAACAGCTTGCCTCAAAAACAATTTTACAAAATGCTTTGTTAGATAAAGTGATTATTGCTCTCAATCTTGAGCCTTCTACTCCTCAGTGGTTAAAAAATCTTGGTGGCAATCCGGTGAAACTTGGTCTTGATCTCTCCGGAGGAGTTCATTTTCTTTTGGAAGTTGATATTGATACCGCACAACTAGGAAGACTAGAACTTTTGTTAGATTCTTATAGAACTACTTTTAAAGATGAAAGAATTTCCTATGATAAATCTTCAATAAATGACCTAGCTCTATTTTTTCAATTTTCAGATAAATCTAGTTATAACAAAGCGTTAAAAAAATATAAAGAAGACAGCCCATTGATTAATGGAGTTCAGTATGTGATCACTGAAAGACCGAGTTCAAATATTTTATTGCTTGAGTATTCAGACATTGCACTTCGTGAGATCAGAGACTACGCTGTTGGGCAAAATCTGGTTACTTTAAGAAATAGAGTAAATGAACTTGGTGTTTCTGAGCCAGTTGTTCAAAGGCAAGGAGCTAATAGAATAGTTGTTGAATTACCTGGAGTACAAGATCCTACTGCAGCAAAAAAAATTATAGGTAAAACAGCTAATCTTGAATTCAGATTGGAAGCAAATTCTAGAACATCTCCTCTTAGAAAAGAAAAATTTAACTTTAAAGATAATGAATTTCAAACAGCTTTCTTAGAAAAAGCTGTAGTTGTCTCTGGAGATAGAGTAACAAATGCAAATACTGGCTTTGATGAAAGTGGTTTTGCTCAAGTGAATATAACTCTTGATATGGAAGGAGGCCGTGCATTACAGAAGGCAACAACTGGAAATATTGGAAGAAGGCTTGGAGTTTTATTTGTTGAGCAAAAGAATAAATCTGAGTTAGTAACTAATGATCTTGGTGAAAAAATTATTGAACAAACAAGTTATATTGAAAAAAATATTATTAGTCTCGCAACAGTCCAAGCTGTTCTGGGCACAAGTTTTAGAATCACAGGAGTAGGCTCTCCTGCAGAGGCAAGTGAGCTCGCACTTTTGTTAAGAGCAGGCGCACTTGCAGCACCTATGAAATTTGTTGAAGAGAGGACTGTCGGCCCAAGCCTTGGTAAAGAAAATATTGAGCTTGGTATTAGATCAATAGTTATTGGATTTAGTATGGTGGTTCTATTTATGTTTTTTTACTATAGAGTTTTTGGTTTGGCTGCAAACTTTTCATTGGTTATTAACTTAGTACTAATTACTGGAATAATGTCTCTTCTCGGTGCTACATTAACTCTGCCAGGTATTGCTGGAATAGTTTTAACTGTTGGTATGGCAGTTGACGCTAATGTTCTTATTTTTTCAAGAATTAGAGAAGAGTTAAAAGAAAAAGACCCTCAACTTGCTATAAAAGATGGTTTTTCAAGAGCATTTGTTACTATTTTTGATGCTAATGTTACTACTTTGATAGCTGCACTCATCCTTTATGTAATTGGAACTGGTCCAATTAAAGGCTTTGCTATTACATTATCAATAGGAATTGTTACTTCAATGTTTACAGCAATTATGTGTACCAGAGGTATCGTAAATCTAGTTTACGGCAACAGAAATATTAAGGTTTTAAAAATATAATGGTCATCAGATTTAGATTTATGAAATTTAGGAAGATTGCTGCAATTATTTCAGTAACATTCTTAATTGTTTCAATTCTTTCTTTAAGTTTTCGAGGTCTAAATTTGGGGTTAGATTTTTCAGGCGGTACCTTAGTTGAAGTTACATATGACAAACCAGTATCTCTTGAATTTATAAGAGATAATTTGTCGGAAAACGGTTATGCAGATTCTCAGGTAGTTAATTTTGGAACTAATCTTGATGTTTTGATTAAAGTTGCTGATATTGATGGTAATAGCTCAATTGGAGAAGATATTTATAATATATTAAATTCATCAGAGTCAAACATTGATCTTAAGCGTGTTGAGTTTGTTGGTCCTCAAGTTGGAGAAGAATTAAGAGATCAAGGTGGTCTCGGAATGCTTGTTGCGTTATTCATGATTCTTTTATACGTTGCTTTTAGGTTTCAATATAAATTTGGGCTCGGAGCAGTCGCAGCTTTAGGACATGATGTTATTATTATTCTTGGTTGTTTTTCTGTCTTTGCTTGGGATTTTGATTTAACCGTGTTAGCAGCATTATTGGCTGTAATTGGTTATTCGCTTAATGACACAATTGTTGTGTCAGATAGAATAAGGGAAAACTTCAGAACTGAAAGAGTTCTGGAGCCTTTAGATATGATTGATTTATCTCTGAATCAAACCTTGAGCAGAACAATCATAACTTCTTTAACAACGTTACTTGTCCTTTTTGCTCTTTTCTTTTTTGGTGGTGAACTAATTAAAGGTTTCAGCTTAGCATTAATTCTTGGAGTTTTAGTAGGTACTTATTCTTCTATATATGTTGTTGCAAATATGCTTTTGTCCTTAAATCTTACTCAAGAGGACCTTGCCTTGCCCGAGCCTGAGGGAGCTGATTTTGACGATATGCCCTAAGGACTATAGTAGGGTTTCACAGACTTTAATATAGACTTGTAAACTTTTGATGTTGAACAAAGAATGTTATCTTCATTTAAAATTTTAGGATCACCACTAAAGTTGCTCAAAAGTGCACCTCCTTCTTGAGCAATAAGAGCTCCGGATACGAAATCAATGTAGTTAACATCAAAAGCCCATAATCCATCTAATCTTCCTGTCCCAACGTAAGCCAAATCTAGCGATAGGCATCCAGACTCTCTCATTTCTGTATTTTGATTTCCAAGCTCTTTGAAGGTTTTATCAAAATCATATATTTTTGAAGCTTTTTTTGGTTTTGAGTATGAAAGCATTGCATAATCTAATCCATTTTGCTTGCTTGTTCTAATTTTATTGTTATTTAAGTTTGCGCCACCGCCAAGTGAGGCAGTAAATTCTTCTCGTCGAATAGGATCTATAACAACAGATGAAATGATTTCATTATGTATTTTTGAGCACAAGGAAATAGAAAAATGTGGGTAGCCATTTATAAAATTGATTTTCCCATCAATTGGTTTAAGCATCCATGTAACAGTAGAATTTTTCTCTTCATATCCTTTATGTGGACTTTCTAAGTTATCTTCTGGATAAAATTTTTCAATTTCTTCAAAAACTAGTTTTTCAACTCTTTTTTCAATTGCCTCTAAATATCCTTTTGACCCTCCCTTAGATGAATCCAAGCTATGAACTTTTTTTACCGCAAACTCCAATTCAGCAGCACCTTTTCTTGCAGCTAATAGATTTACATTTAATAAAGCTTCTTTTGACATGTCGCTATTGTAATAGAAATAAGGATAATAGTTATATGTCTTTAAAAAGTAATCTTATAAACATTGTTCTGGTGGATACTATAAGCCCTGGAAACATTGGCTCTGTAGCGAGAGCAATGAAAACAATGGGCCTTTCAAATTTATCACTTATAAATCCAAGAGTTTTTCCATCAAAAGAGGCAACAGCTCTTGCAGGTAATGCAACTGATGTACTTAAAAATGCAAAAGTTTATAAAGATTTAAAAGAATCCCTTAAAGATAGTACGTTCGTTTACGCAACTTCATCAAGAGATAGATCAATTAAATGGCCTATTTTAAATGCTGAAGAAGCAGCGATGATGATATCTGACGAAACTAATAGTAATAAAAAAATATCTATTATCTTTGGTAAAGAGGACAGGGGACTAACAAATGCAGAACTAGAGTTAGCCAATAAATTGATTGAAATTCCTGCAAATCCAGATTACCCAGTTTTAAATATTGCCATGTCAGCTCAAGTGATTGCTTATGAAATATTCAAAGCTTCCATAGAAAACCAATCTAAAGAATGGAGAGATTATCCAGAAGTGAATTCAGAAAAATTACAAATGTTAATTGAGCACTTTATTGAAACTGCAATTGATATTGATGTAATTGATCCAAAAAATCCAAAAAAAATTATTTCTCGAATTAGAAGGATGTTTTCAAGATTACAACCTGACGAAATGGAAGAGAGTTTTTTAAGAGGTTTCTTATCAAAAATTAACAAAATTAAATAAATTAGGGTTTTATAATTTAAGATGATTCCATATAATACGACCTTCTACACGTCCCGTTCGTCTAGAGGCCTAGGACACCGGGTTTTCATCCCGGCAACAGGGGTTCGACTCCCCTACGGGATGCCAATTTACTATGAAGCCCACACTAGTGGGCTTCTTTATTTAGAAACAATGAATAATATTTAATCTAATGGTTATAATCGTAATATGAAGTTTAGAATAATGACATTTTTATGTTTATGCATTTCAAACATACTAATCTCTAAAGAATATATTATTGGATTTGGTTCATGCATTGACCAAAATTTCCCTCAACCTATATGGAGTTCAATCGAAAATGAAAATGTAGATGCATTCTTCTTTCTTGGTGATAATGTTTATGGTGATCATCCAAGCGGCGATCTTCAAAAATTAAAGAAAAGCTATTCAATCCAATCAACAAAATTTCCAAAATGGCTTGAAAATAAAAAAGTAATTAGCATTTGGGACGATCATGATTATGGAATAAATGATGGAGGCGGAGATTTTATTAATAAAAGAGATTCTCAAAAGCTATTCCTAGATTTTTGGAAAATCCCTATTAATGATATTAGATATCAGAGAGATGGACTCTACCATAGTGAATTAATCGATCTAGAAGGCTTTTTAATTAATATCATTGTTCTTGATACTAGATTTTTTCGTTCAAAATTAAATGCTACCAAAGCTCCCTACATATCGAATAATGACCCAGAAACCACTATATTGGGAGAAAAACAGTGGAGATGGCTTGAGAGTGCATTGCTGAAAGAAGCTGATCTAACATTAATTTTATCCTCTATACAGGTCCTTGCTAAAGAACATATTTTTGAGAAATGGAATTTGTTTCCTCATGAAAGATCAAGATTAATAAATCTTTTGAATTCAAATAAGTCAAAGACAATAATCTTATCAGGCGATAGACATAAAGG
>CABZTX010000033.1 GCA_902528875.1 uncultured SAR86 cluster bacterium
GCCCGACGCGGCAATTATTAGTGGAAATCCTGCTAAAGTAGTCGGCGGTACCCAAATGATTGATAGAGAATTCTTCGAATTGAGTTTGGTTCAGGAAAACTACTATAATAAAAAAATTATATCTAAATGGTTAGATAAAAAAATGGAGCTAAAATGAATAATAAAAAGATAGTAGAAATTTTTTCAAAGTCACTTGGAATAAGCGAAGAAATAATATGTGACTCTCTTGAATATAATTCCATTCCTGAATGGGACTCCATTGCTCATATGACACTAATTTCAGAGCTTGAAGATGGATTTGATATCATGCTTGATACTGATGATATTATTGAAATGAGCTCCGTTTCAAAAGCCAAAGATATTCTTGGTAAGCACAATATAAGTTTCTAATAATGCTTAAAAATAAAATTGCTCTAATTACTGGATCTACTAGAGGTATAGGTCGAGCAATCGCATTTAATTTCGCGCAAAATGGCGCAACATTAATAATAAATGGAAAATCAGTTGATAAAGTAAAGCAACTTTCTAAAGAATTAAAAAATAAGTTTGAAATAGATGTTCATGAAGCTGTATTTGATGTTTCGAATTATGATGAGGTAAAAAATGGCTTTAAAGCTATATACAAAATTACAAAAAAACTAGATATTGTCATTAATAATGCTGGTATTTTAGAGAGCTCACTTATTGGGATGTTATCAAAAGATAACCTTAAAAATACATATGCTACCAATGTAGACGCAATATATTATATCTTGCAGTATGCAAGCAGGCTTCTCGCTAGGAATAACTCTGGAAGTATAATTAATTTGACTTCAATTATGGGTACGAATGGTTGTGAGGGTCAATCTGTATACAGCGGAAGCAAAGCTGCGGTAGTTGGGATTACAAAATCATTGGCAAAAGAGTTGGCTGATAAAAATATAAGAGTGAATGCAATAGCGCCAGGCTTTATTGATACGGATATGACCAAAAACTTAGACGCAAAATCTTTTGATATGCGAATAAACTCTATAAAAATGGGAAGAGCAGGTACTGCTGAAGAAGTTGCAAATACAGCACTCTTTCTAGCTTCAGATTTATCTGAGTATGTAACAGGCCAAATTATTGGAGTTGATGGGGGAATGTTGCTATAAATGAACTCGGACTATCTTCTCAAGCATAGTGACAATACATGCTTAATTCTCGATGGTTATGAATTTTCTTATAAGGAAGTTGATAGACAATGCAAAAATATATGCAAATCCCTTGATAAAACTAAAAAACTTATTCTTTTAAAGTCAGGAACAAACATAGAAACTGTTATTTGCTATTTAGCTTTATTAAAGTCTAATCATGCAATGATTATGGTTGACATCTCTATGGACAATACTATTACCTCTAGGTTTATTGACATATATCAACCAAACTATTTATGGGAGCCAATCCATAATGATTTTGAGTATGTATTAAAATTTAAAAATTATGGATTGAGAGAATTAAATAAAGATCTAATTGATTTGCATCCCAAATTATCTCTTATGCTGTCAACTTCTGGTAGTACAGGCTCCCCAAAATTAGTAAGACTAAGTAAAGATAATTTAAGTTCTAATACTTATTCTATTAATGACTTCCTGAAAATTTCAAGTTTGGATGTAGCTATTTCAAATCTTCCTTTTCATTATTCCTATGGATTGTCAATTATTAACACTCATATAGATAAGGGAGCTTCTATAGTAATAACTGAAAAGTCACCTATGACCAAAGACTTTTGGAATTTATTTAAAAAACATAATGTTACAAGCCTTAATGGAGTTCCATATAGTTATGAAATCTTTAAACGTATTGGTATAGATAATATGTCGCTTCCTTCATTGAGATATATTACACAGGCTGGCGGCAAGTTAAATGAAACTCTAATAAAAAGCTTCAGGGACTTTGCCAATTTAAGAAATATAGATTTTTATATTATGTACGGACAAACAGAGGCCACTGCTCGAATATCTTATCTGCCTCCCAAAGATCTTAATTCTAAAATTAACAGTATTGGAAAGCCAATTAAAAACGGGGAATTGTTTATTAGAGATCTTAATGGAAAATCTGAATTAGAGCATGATAAAGAGGGAGAATTAGTCTATAAGGGTAGGAATGTTATGCTGGGGTATGCCTCGACACTAAATGATTTAAAAAAAGGAAATGATTTAAATGGCGTACTTCCAACAGGAGATATAGCCTATAAAGATAATGATGGTTATTTTTATATAACTGGTCGTATTAAGCGTTTCATAAAAATTCATGGAAATCGCATGAGTTTAGATGAAATAGAAAATAATCTTAAATCAGCACTTTATGAAGTTGCATGTGTTGGTAAAGATAATATGTTACTAGTAGCAACAACAGAATCTAAAAAAATAAATGAAATTAAAAAATACATCAAAGAAAAATTTTCACTTCATCATTCTACTTTTTCTGTTCGGGCGCTAGAAAAATTTCCTTCAAATAGTTCTGGTAAATTAAAATACAATGAGCTTTTAAGTCAACTGCTATGAAAATTGAAGATTATTTAAATATTTCACCATATTCTCTTTCAAAGAGAGATAAGAGAAAATTTTTAATATCTGAATTAAATAAATTAACGCAGATTCATTATGAAGGATCAACAGAATATAAATCCATCTTAGACTCTTATAATAAAAATTTTTTTAATTATGATAATTATGAAAGCTTTTACCCAATGCCTGTTCGACTTTTCAAGGAATTTGATATTAAAACTTGCAAATCTGAAGAGGTCTTGAAAGTACTTACATCATCTGGAACAACCTCGCAAAAAGTTTCAAAAATTTTTCTTGATAAAGAGACTTCAGGGCTTCAAACAAATGCTCTTGTAAAAATTATGCAGACATACTTAGGTAAAGAAAGATTACCTATGCTTATAATAGACTCAAAATCTATTTTCAAAGATAGAAAGCAGTTTTCTGCAAGGGGGGCAGGGATTCTTGGCTTGTCAAACTTTGGAAGAGATCATACGTATGTATTAGATGAGCATATGAATCTCGATGAGGGATTAATAAAAGACTTCCTTAATAAACATGGTAATAAAAAATTTTTAATCTTTGGTTTTACTTTTATGGTAAGAGAATACCTTTATCAAGAAGCTATTAACAAAAAATTAAAAATAGATTTATCAAATGGTATTTTAATTCACTCTGGAGGTTGGAAAAAACTAGTTGAAAAAGCAGTAACAAATGAAGTTTTTCGATCTGATTTGAATGAAATTTTTTCCTTAAGATCTATTCATGATTTTTATGGCATGGTTGAGCAGGTTGGTTCTATTTTTGTTGAATGCGAATATTCATTTCTTCACGCTCCTATTTTTTCAGATATCTTAGCTAGAGATCCAATAACGCATAAAGTGCTTAAATTTGGTCAGAAAGGACTGCTTCAAGTATTATCCATTCTTCCGAGAAGTTATCCCGGCCACTCATTGCTTTCAGAGGATATTGGAACTATATATGGAGAAGATGACTGTAAATGTGGCAGAGCGGGTAAATATTTTAAAGTTCACGGAAGGCTACCAAAATCAGAAGTTAGAGGGTGTAGTGACACGCATGCATCAGAAGTTGTAACGAATAAATGATGAAGATTGTTGCTCCAAATAATATTACAAATCTTGACCAACTAGATATTGAACAAAATGTATATGAACCTTTTGCTAGTTTATCGATTGAATTTATAGATGATGTATCAAAAAATATTTTAAAAGATAATGCCTTTAAAGAATTTCCTGAGTTATTGGCACTTGCTTTTTGGATGAGAAAAGCCCACATAATGAAGTTAAAAAACTATTTTTTAGAAAAGTCCCAGGATGAATTTTTACTTGGAAAAGGAATAGTATTTCATTTAGCGCCTTCAAATGTTGATACTATTTTTGTTTATTCTTGGTTTATTTCCCTCTTGGTTGGTAACAGTAACATTATAAGAATATCGGATAAAGAAAACCATCAAATCGATATTTTATTAAATTCTATTTTGATGGTTTTGAATTTAAAAAAATATAAAAAATTTCAAAAAAGAGTCGCTATTATTAAGTATGGACATGAGGATAAAATTACAGAGCTACTATCTTCATTATGCGATTGTAGGGTAATCTGGGGTGGTGACACAACAGTTCAGCATATAAGATCTATACCAATTAAACCTACTTCAACTGAATTAATTTTCCCAGATAAATTTTCATTTTCTATAATAAAAGCTTCAGAATTTATAGGCTTATCGAACTTTGACAAATTTTATGAAAACTTCTATAAAGATGCCTACAGCTTCAATCAAATGGCATGCTCTTCTATTAAGCTTGTGGTTTGGGTTGGAGAGGAAAATATTATTGATAAATCTAAAATACTATTTTGGAATAACCTTAGTATTTATCTCAACAAAAGAACCCATGAAGATATTCAAGGTGCAGAAATAATGAATAAGCTGGTTGCAGAAGCATCGTTAGCAATTACAAATAATACACCTATAAAGAAATATAAAAATCCTCTTATAAACGTTGTAGAGCTTGACTCTTTGAAATTTGCAGATGAATTTTATCACCCTGGTGCAGGTTTATTTTATGAGATAAAGGTTAGTGATCTTAGCGAAATTTATAAATTTATTACAAGAAAACACCAGACAATAGCTCAATTTGGTTACAGCAAAGATGAATTGAAGAATTCTATCAAATCAAACATGCCAAATGGCATAGATAGAATTGTTCCTATTGGTCAAGCTCTAGATTTCTCTAATATTTGGGACGGAAATGACTTATTCTTATCTTTTTGTCGTCAAATAGATATTCAATAAATTTATCAATTTACTAGTATAATTAATGTAATTTTATAATAGATTAAAAAAATATGAACTGGAAAATACAATTATTTAAATTGAACTATAACCATCTTGAAAAAAAAGCAGTTTCAGATGTTCTAGATTCTGGTTGGATAACCATGGGTGACAATATTTTAAATTTTGAGAAAAAATTTGGTGAAATGCTTGGAAAAGATGTTTTTTGTAGTGCAGTTTCTAGCGGAACGGCAGCTATGCATTTAGCATTTCTTGCTCTAGATATTAATCAACACGATGAAGTAATTATACCTGCTTTAACCTTTGTTTCAGATGCCAATTGCGTCAAATTAGTCAATGCTAAACCTGTTCTGGCTGATTGTAGCTCAGAAGATAATTGGAATGTCTCTGCAGAGTCTATTGAAAAGGTAATCACTGACAAGACAAAAGCAGTTGTAGTTGTTCATTACGCAGGTTATCCATGTAATATGCAGCCAATTGTTGATTTGTGCAAAGATAAAGGAATCTATCTAATAGAAGATTGTGCGCATGCTCCAGGAGCATACATAAATGATAAAGCAGTTGGCACATGGGGTGATATTGGCTGCTTTTCCTTTTTTACTAACAAAAATTTATCTGTTGGAGAAGGTGGCATGACATCAACTACCAATAAAAGTCTTGGTAAAAGGTTAGCTTCATTAAGATCGCATGGCATGACTTCGCTGACACTTGACAGGCATAAAGGCAGATCAATATCTTATGATGTAAACGAACCAGGTATTAATTATAGAATGGATGAAATGAGAGCTGCTTTGGGTTTAACACAACTCAAAAAGCTTTTAAATGCAAATTCAATTAGAAAAAATTTAACAGAAAGATATAGGACCAACTTTAAAAATACAAAAATAAAGATCCCATTTAATCAATTTTTGCAATCAAATAGTTGTTTATCAGCATTTCATATACTTCCTATACTTCTTCCAATTGGCGTTAATAGAGCTTCTGTTATTGAGCATTGTAAAAAAAAGGGTATTCAAACAAGCATACATTATCCTGCATTTTGGGACTTTGAAGCTTATAAAGATAAATTTGACAAAAACGATACTCCTGAAGCTCTAAATATTATTCCAAGAGAATTAACACTTCCTTTATATCCAAGCATGACTGTTGAAGAGGTTGATGAAGTTACATGTTCTATTTTGGAAGCCTGTTCGTGACCTTTGAGGATCAAACTTTAAAATTAATTGGAAGAGATCATGGTCTTTTTGAAAAAGACATATTCTCTTTGAATCCAAAAATAATAAAAGAAATTCAAAAATCTAATTTTCTCATTATTGGTGGCGCTGGATCTATTGGACAATCTGTAACCAAAGAAATCTTTAAAAGGAACCCTTTAAAGCTTCATGTTGTTGATATTAGTGAAAATAATATGGTCGAGCTGGTCAGAGATATCCGAAGTACATTGGGTTATATAGAAGGAGATTTTAAAACATTTGCTATTGATTGTGGCGGCATTGAGTTTGAAGCCTTAATTGAGAAAGAGGGTCCTTACGATTATATTTTTAATTTATCTGCATTGAAACATGTAAGAAGTGAAAAAGATGCCTATACTTTAATGCGGATGCTGACGGTCAATATTACAAATACAATTAAAACATTCAAATTAGCCAAAAAATATGGAGCTAAAAAGTAC
>CABZTX010000034.1 GCA_902528875.1 uncultured SAR86 cluster bacterium
TACCAATATCATTATATATTTCCTTGTAAATATTTTTTAATGATGCTGGTATCTTTACTCCGTTATTTACTGAGAAAGCAAGACCATTCGCTAGGCCAGGTTGGAAGTATGGATCTTGTCCAAAAATTACAACGTTAGTTGATTTAAAAGAGCAGCATCTAAAGGCCTCAAAAATTTTATTTGTTTCTGGAAATATTTTTTTGTTTAAATTAATTTCATTGTTGATGAATGTAATTGGCTTGGTTAAGCTTTGAATACTAGATTCTCTGCCTAGTACATCAAGCCAATTATCAGATAGAAAATTATCAAAAAAAATATTGCTCATTTTAACAAATTTTTATCCACAGAATCTGTGGATAAAGTTATGGATAACTTTATTAATTCTCCTATTAAAGCCATTAAATAAGGGTTTTGACATACTTGTATAAAAATTATACAAAAATATTAAAAATTACCTTATATCAATACTTTACGCAATTTATACTATCTTTTTGTATATAAATGCTTAAAGCTAGTTAATCTGCTTTTAACACTAAATTTTTCTGTTGACAAGTAATTTTCTATATAAAGTTCATACTTAAGAAAAGAAGGACAAAAGTCTTAAAAAAACTCGCTTTATTAGAGCTACTTACAAAGCCTTGCTCTGACTAAACTTGGTATTTGACTTATAGCTTTTATTAGATCATCGCTTGGTTTTTCAGACGTATCAATAATAGTAATCGCTATATTATTTCTACTTTTGTTGATCATATCAGAGATATTAAGTTTTTCTTTGGCAATCTCACTCGTAATTTTTCCAAGCATCCCTGGTTCGTCTTGATGAATTAAAATTAATCTATAGTTTGAGCTTCTGCTAAGCTTTATTGATGGAAAATTAACTGAATTTTTGATAACTCCTTCATGTAAAAAATTCTTAACTTGTTCTGCGGCCATAATTGCACAATTAATTTCTGCTTCTTTTGTGCTTGCTCCAAGATGAGGTAATAAAATAACATCATTAAATTCTTTAGACCTTTGGATCATTTCAGGAGTTGGAAAGTCAGTTACAAAAGAACTAATATGATTGCTTTTGAGTGCATTTAATAAATCTTGATTATTAACTATTTCTCCTCTAGAAAGATTTATAAGCTTAGCGCCTTTTTTAATAAATTTTATTGTTTCTTTTGAGATTAAATTTCTTGTATTTTTAATCAGAGGAACATGGAGAGAAATATAATCTGAGTTTGAAAGCAAATATTTTAAGCTTTCTGCTTTTTCAACTTCCTTAGGTAACTGCCAAGCAGCATCTACAGAAATGCTAGGATCATATCCAATAACTTTCATTCCCATAATTTCTAATGATTGAGCTAATAGTGATCCGATAGACCCTAAGCCAACAATTCCTATAGTTTTTCCTTTTAACTCATTACCTTTAAAATTTTTCTTGTTAACTTCAACAATGCTTGTGACTTTAATTGGATCGATTTCATCAATTGCCTCAGCAAATAAATGTCCTTGTATTATTCCTCTCGAAGATAGCAATAATCCGCATATCACTAATTCTTTTACAGCATTTGCATTTCCACCGGGTGTGTTAAAAACCACTATTCCTTTTTCAGTTGCTATATCTATAGGTATGTGATTTACTCCAGCTCCTGCTCTACTTATACACTTCAAAGATTTATTAAAATTTTTACCTTCAAGAATGAAACTTCTAATCAAAAGAGCATCGGGGTTTTCTTCATTGATTACAAAATTGTTATCAATCAAGACATCTGTTCCTTCTTGAGCAATATTGTTATGAGTTTTGAAAGTATACATAGCGCTGAGATTAATGTAGTTTTGGATTAAAAAACAGAAGCATTATATATAAATTTGACATATATTAGTTATATAAATGTCCATTATTGTAGAAAATTTAAGTATTTCATTTATTAAAGATACTCTGGTTTCAGAATTAAACTTTAAAATAAAAAATGGTGAGGTTGCAATTATAATTGGTGAAAGTGGTGCTGGTAAATCTTCATTACTTAATGTTATTGCTGGATTAAAAAAACCTGATAGCGGTTCTATTCATCTTAATGGAAAACTAATTTGTGACTCAATATCAAGCCTTGATCCGCACAAAAGAAATATTGGCTACGTTTTTCAAGATTTTGCACTTTTTCCACACATAAACGCAGAAAAAAATATTCGCTTCTCAGAAAATTCTAATTCAAAAAAATTTTTTGATAAATACTTAACAGAATTAAAGCTTAAAAAACATATAAATAAAATGCCTCATGAACTATCAGGTGGTCAGCAGCAACGAGTAGCAATTGCGAGAGCTTTAATGATGAGTCCAGAATTGTTGATTCTTGATGAACCCTTTTCAAACTTAGATAAAGAGACAGCCATAGATGCTCAAAACTTAATAAAAGAATATATTGAATTGTTTAATATACCCTGTTTAATAGTTACTCATGATACAGATCAAATAAATTCTTTTAAAATTTCTAATACCATAAAAATCTGATTTTATTTAATCGTTTTTAAAAGGTATTCTTGCCATTTAGAGTAATTCCTGGAATAAACGTCTCTGAGATTTTTGTTTGCCTTATAAGATATATCATTTTTAGGAAGATTCTCTAAGCTCATACCCGAACTGAGCATTGCTACCTTGCAAGCTCCTATTGCAGTTGATTCTGCATTTTCAGGTTTTACAATATCTATTTGAAGCGTATCTGCAAGCACCTGACAAAATGTTTTGTTAGAAACCATACCTCCATCAACTAAAAGTTTTTGAATTTTGATATCGTAGAGATTAAGAATATTTGTAATATCTTTGGTCTGAAAAGCAACTGATTGAAATGTTGCAGTGATCATATCTTGAATACTAGTATCTTGAGTAATGCCGTAAAAACCACCTCTAATCTCAGAATTCCAATATGGGGCTCCCAGACCATTAAAAGCTGGTAAAAAAAGAACATTATTGGAATTTCCATCTTTCTCTAAAAAATCTTCACTATTTTCAGAGTTCTCAAAAAATTTCATTTTATCTCTAAGCCATTTAATAATATTTCCACAAGAATATATGCTTCCCTCAATTGCATAATGAACTTCATTATTTATTTTGTAGGCTACTGTGGTAAGAAGACCTTCATCAACAGAAATAATATTCTGGTTCGTATTCACCATTAAAAAACATCCTGTTCCGTATGTTGATTTCATATCACCATCTTTAAAGCAGTTTTGGCCAACTAACGCAGCTTGCTGGTCACCTATCACTCCTTTAATTGGTATTTCTGCATCAGATATCGATAGGGTTCCGAAATCAGAGTCGCAATCTTTTACTTCTGGCATCATAGACATAGGAATATTAAAAAGATTCATTAAGTCTTCATCCCACTCCATGCTATGTATATTGAATAACAATGTTCTAGATGCGTTTGTTACGTCAGTTAAATGTTTTTTCTCATTAGTTAATTTGTAAATTAAATATGAATCAACAGTTCCAAACATTAATTCACCTTTATTTGCTGTGTTTCTTGCTCCTTCAACATTGTCTAAAATCCATTGAATTTTTGTAGCTGAAAAATATGGATCCAATACTAATCCAGTTTTTTGTTTAATTTTTTCTTCTTGTCCCCCAAGCTTAAGCTGTGAACATATTTCTGTAGTTCTTCTATCTTGCCAAACAATTCCTGGGTATATTGGTTCTCCAGTTATTCTTGACCAAACTATTGTGGTTTCCCTTTGATTTGTAATTCCGCATGCCATTATGTCATCATTTTTCTTTATCACATTATGTAGTGTGTGAGCTACTGTACTGACTACGTCATCAGGATTAAGTTCTACCCAGCCATCCTCTGGATATGCCAAATCATATTCTTTTTGAGAGTCTGTGATTTGATTTAGATCACTGTCAAAAATAATTGATCTTGAACTTGTTGTACCTTGATCAATTGCTAAAAATTTTTTTAATTTATTGCTCATTAGTTAATTATCCACAATTTATTAACTTTTTACCAACAGTAAAAAAACACCATATATACACTATATTGTGTAAAAAAATGAAATTGTCACAATATATTGTGTTTTTTTGCTTGATTCTTTGTCCACAATAAGTATATTAGTGTATAGGAGAAAAAAGTTTTCGTTACTGCAGACACACTTAGATTTTTCCAAGTAATAAAATAAAAGTAAGCCAAGGTTGGTGTAGAGCTTGGTGGGGCAAAAAAAATATGGAAGTACAACAACAAGAAGAACAAAACATAATAAATCAGTCAATAAATGAGATAGAAGCTACCGCGCCAGGTAAGCTAAGAGTGATAAAACGTAATGGAAAAGTAGTTGCATTTGAAGACGATAAAATCAAAGTTGCAATTACGAAGGCATTTTTAGCTACTGAATCAGGAAATGCAGCAGCAAGTGAAAGGATTCATAAAAAGGTAAATTCACTCACTCTTAGCGTTATAGAGGTTTTTAAAAGAAGAATGCCTTCAGGCGGGACTCTGCATATTGAAGAAATACAAGATCAGGTTGAGCTTCAATTAATGAGATCAGAAGAATTAGAGGTAGCAAAAAGCTACATATTATATAGAGCAGAAAGAACACAAGAAAGAAAAAAAGAAGCTCCAAAAGTTGATATCCCTGATTCACCAAATATAAACATTACAAAGAGTGATGGAACCAAAGTACCCCTAAACGTTAAAAAGTTGGCTGGTCTTATTAGTGATGCCTGCACGGGCTTAGATGAAGTTTCTGTTAATGAAGTTTTGGATGAAGCTCTTAAAAATCTTTATGATGGTGTCTCTGTTTCAGATATGAGAACAAGCCTTGTAATGTCTGCAAGAACGAAAGTTGAAAAGGAGCCAAATTATTCATTCGTAACTGCAAGAATTTTGATGGATCAGATAAGAAGTGAGGCATTAAGCTTTTTAGGTATTGCTGAAGAGTCAACATATCAGGAAATGA
This sequence comes from uncultured SAR86 cluster bacterium, assembly GCA_902528875.1. Classification (GTDB taxonomy): domain Bacteria; phylum Pseudomonadota; class Gammaproteobacteria; order Magnimaribacterales; family D2472; genus SAR86A. The sequence goes on from CABZTX010000034.1 coordinate 4,936, forward strand.
AAGATCATTACCCTAATGCCTTTAGGGCTTATATCGATAAAGGTATTGAATTAGATATTCTGGATCCTGAACTCAAGAATTTTGATCTAGAAAAACTAAGTGCTGCGATCGATTTCACAAGAGATAATCAATTTACATACTTAGGTCTTCAAACTTTATATGACAGATATTTCATACATTTTGATGATACAAGATATGAGCTTCCTCAATTATTTTTTATGAGAGTATCAATGGGTCTCGCTATTGAAGAAGAAAACAGAGAAGAAAGAGCAATAGAGTTTTATAGACTTCTTTCAAGTTTTGATTATATGAGTTCAACTCCCACCCTCTTCAACTCAGGAACTAAGAGACCTCAACTTTCATCATGTTACCTAACAACAATACCAGATGATTTAGATGGGATTTTCTCTGCTATGAAAGACAATGCTCTACTTTCAAAATGGGCAGGAGGATTAGGTAATGACTGGACACCGGTAAGAGCGATGAATTCATATATCAAAGGAACAAATGGAAAAAGCCAAGGTGTTGTTCCTTTTTTAAAAGTTGCAAATGATACAGCTGTTGCAGTAAATCAAGGAGGAAAGAGAAAAGGAGCTATGTGTGGTTATCTTGAAACTTGGCACTTAGACATAGAAGAGTTTTTAGAATTAAGAAAAAATACAGGTGATGAAAGAAGAAGAACACATGATATGAATACTGCAAACTGGGTTCCTGACTTGTTTATGAAAAGAGTTGAACAAGACAAAAATTGGACCTTGTTTTCACCAGGAGAAGCACCAGACCTTCATGACCTTATTGGAAAAGAATTTGAAGAGAAATATGAAGAATATGAAGAAAAAGCAAAAAATGGTGAAATTAATCAACATAAGTCTATTCCTGCTAAAGAGTTATGGAGAAAAATGTTAACAATGTTATTTGAAACAGGACATCCATGGATAACATTTAAGGATTCATGTAATTTAAGGTCTCCGCAGCAACACACAGGAGTCATTCACTCTTCAAATTTATGTACTGAGATAACTTTAAATACAAGTGCTGATAAAGAAATTGCTGTTTGTAATCTTGGTTCAGTTAATTTAGCCAATCATATGGAAAATGGGGTATTAAACGAAGAAAAAGTTAAACAAACGGTATCAACAGCAATAAGAATGTTAGATAACGTAATTAATATTAACTACTACTCAGTTGATACAGCAAAAAATTCAAACTATAAACATAGACCAATTGGATTAGGCCTAATGGGATTCCAAGATGCATTGTATTTGCAAAACATTCCATATTGCAGTGAAGAAGCTATTGAATTTGCTGACAGAAGCATGGAATTAATAAGCTATAACGCAATACTTGCTTCAACAGAACTTGCAAGAGAAAGAGGGTCATATGAATCATTTGATGGATCGCTTTGGAGTAAAGGAATATTACCTAAAGATTCAATTGATATCTTAGAAAAAAATAGAGGTGAAGAATATATCAAGGTTG
>CABZTX010000035.1 GCA_902528875.1 uncultured SAR86 cluster bacterium
ATAATTCTCTCAAATGCAAGGTTGTCAGAATCTTCTTATAAAAACTATTCATTCCTTAAATTTTTTTTTAGGGGAATTTTTAAAATGCTAACCTTAGTTCTTGCTCAAACAGAAAGTGACAAACTAAGGTTTGAAAAAATGGGCATACCTAATAAAAAATTAAAAACAGTTGGTTCAGTAAAATTTGATAGCGAAACTTTTAAATTTGAAAATACTCAGTTTGATGAAAAATTTATTTTGGCAACAAGTACTCATGAGGGTGAAGAACAGATATTAATAGATTCTTTTGAAAATCTTCAAAATGAATTCCCAGATATAAAATTAGTTTTAGTGCCTAGACACCCTGAAAGGTGCTCAAGTGTTGCAAATCTTTTTTTGAAAAAAGATATTCCATATGAAATTTTTGAGTACATACCTCAAGAATTCAAAAATAAAGATGCTTTTATAATAAAATCAACTGGAGTCTTAAATCAGCTTTATAGTATTTCCCAGATAAGTTTTGTAGGAGGTAGCTTAATCGACAAATATGGAGGTCATAATATTATTGAACCTGCTGCGAATGAATGTAGCTTTATTGTTGGCCCATACATGAAAAACTTTGAAGGAATTATAGATCTTTTTATTGAAAAAAATGCATGCCTTGTTGCTAATTCATCAAAAGAACTTACAAATGCATTTTCAAGTTTGTTAAAAAATAATGAATTAAGGCAGAATATGATACATAATGCACTCAGTGTGGTTGAAGAAAATAAGGGAGCTTCCAATAAACAACTTAGATTAATATCTGAACTTTTATATTAAAAATGAAATTTGTCACAGCAATAATTAAACCATTTAAGGTTGAAGAGGTCCGACTAGCTCTTGATAAAATTGGTATATCGGGATTGACCATGACTGAAGTAAAAGGATTTGGAAGACAAAAAGGCCATACAGAATTATATAGAGGAGCTGAATATACAATTGATTTTTTACCAAAGATAAAAATTGAGATAGCTGTTTCTGATGAAATGGTTGAACAGGTTAAAACAGCAATTGTTGAATCAGCAGGTTCTGGAAAAATTGGTGATGGAAAAATTTTCATCTCATCAATTGAGGAGGTTGTTCGAATAAGAACAGGTGAAACTAACGAAGACGCTCTTTAAAGATTATAAAAAATAAAAAGCCAATAATATTTTTATTTGGTCCTACCGCTTCCGGTAAGACAGAAATCGCAATAGAACTTTTAAAAAAATTTCCAATAGAAATTATAAGTGTTGATTCAGTAATGGTTTATAAGGATTGTAATATTGGATCTGCAAAGCCCAGTAAAAGTATTCTTAAAAAGTATAGGCATCACATGATAGATATTCTTGAGCCCAGTGAGCTTTTCACTGTTGCAGATTTTTGCACAATTTCAAGGAACTTAGTCAAAAAAATACATCTTAATAATAAAATTCCTTTATTTGTTGGTGGATCAATGATGTATTTTAAGTCCCTTATGGATGGAATTCATGACTTACCAAAAAGAAATGAAGCCTATAGAAAAATTCTCAATGAAAAAAAGATTAAAAATGGCGACGATTACTTATTTAATATGTTGAAGGACCTAGATCTAAAATATTCATCAACAATTAATAAGAATGACGATGTAAGAATACTAAGAGCGTTAGAAATTATTCATACAACTGATGAAAAACTAAGCAATATTCTATTTAAAAAGCCAAAAAATAGTTTTAGGGATAATTTTACAATCTTTAATTTTGGAATAGAAAATGAAAGAGATGTTCTTCATCAAAGAATTGAAAAAAGATTAAAACAAATTATTGAAGCAGGTCTTATAGATGAGGTTATTTTTTTACTTGATAAATATCATATTCCTTCAAACCATCCTCTGAGAAAAGCAGTAAATTATAAGCAAGCCATCCACTACCTAGAGAAAAAATATACCTTAAAAGAATTTGAACAACAATGTTTATATGCAACAAGGCAACTAGCCAAACGTCAAGTTACTTGGCTTCGAGGTTGGGATAAAAATAATATCTATGATATAAACGATACAAATATATTGGAAAATAAATTTAAAAAGGCTATATCTTTACTTTAAATCTAATAATAAGCCCCAACATATTATAATATACATACTACAATGAGGTACAAACGTGAATTGGGATAATCAAAATAAAGATCCATGGGGCAATAAGAATGATGCACCTGACTTTGATGAGCTAGTGAAAAAGTTTTCATCTATTCTTGGTGGTGGTAAGAAATCATCCTCAAATGGTTCAGGATCAGGATCAGGTCCAGGAAATGGTTTTAATTTTCCTCTATCAAGAGTTTTACTCTATGGCTTCTTTGCTTTTTCAATTATTTATGCATCTCAGTGCATATATCAGCTTGATGCCTCAGAAAGGGCAGTCATCTTAAGATTTGGTAAATTTTATGAAGAACAAGAAGAAGGTTTAAATTTTAGACTTGCTGGTATTGATGAGCGTTATATTGAAAATGTTTCTTTAACTAGAAGATACACGCAAACTAATAGTATGTTAACAAAGGATGAAAATATCGTTGATGTGACTGTTTCTGCTCAATACAGGATTGCAAACTTAAAAGACTTTGTTTTAAATGTAAGAGATCCTGAAGGTAGTTTAAGAAATGCTATTGAGAGTGCTCTTAGACATGTTGTAGGAGACAATACATTAGATCAAACACTCACAGTTGGAAGAGAAAATATAGCACAAGAGGTTCAATCAAGGCTTCAGCAATACCTTGATATTTATCAGACTGGTCTATTGGTTCAACAAGTTAACATTGAAAAAACTGACCCTCCTGCAGCTGTTAAAAATGCTTTTGATGATGTCGTAGCAGCAAGAGAGGACAAGGAAAGACTTCAAAATGAAGCTGAGAGATATGCCCTATCAATTGTTCCCGAAGCAAGAGGGCAGGCACAAGCAAGAATAAGAGGAGCCGAAGCATACAAAGAGGAAGTTGTAGCAAAAGCCGAAGGTGAAGTTGAAAGGTTTAATCAATTATTAGCAGAGTACTCTAAAGCACCAGAAGTAACCAGAGATAGACTCTATCTTGATGCGCTACAGTCTGTGCTTTCAAATTCTACTAAAATCATGGTCGATGTTGAGGGCGGAAATAATCTGCTTTATTTACCACTTGATAAAATAATGGAAGAAAACAAGAAACAAGAAAATTCTAGAATTTTAAGGAGAGTTGATGATGAATAAAGGAACTTTATACTTAATTTTTGGTGCACTTACTTTTGGATTGCTTTTAAATAGCTTTTTTATTGTTAGTGAAAAAGAAAGAGCCATAGTCTTTCAGTTCGGTGAGGCTGTAAGACCTGATATTCCTGTAGGATTCCATTTAAAAATTCCAGTTATTCAAGATGTAAAAAAATATGATTCTCGTATTCAAACTCTTGATGAAGAGCCTGATAGAATTCTTACTGTTGAAAGCAAGTATCTATTAGTTGATTCCTTTATAAAATATAGAATCACAGATGTTCTTACTTTTTACAAGGCAAACAATGGAAGCTTTAATAGTTTGAATAGCTTACTTGGCCAAAGATCTGAGTTTGTCTTAAAAAATAACTTTGGTAAAAGAACTGTAAAAGAAGTTGTTTCTGGAGAAAGGGATGAACTTATGAGTATTATGCTAAGTTCACTAAATGATTCAGTTGCAGATTTAGGAGTAGAAATTATTGACTTCAGAGTCAAAAGAATTGATTTGCCATCTAATTTAAGTAACTCAGTATATGAAAGAATGAGAACTGAAAGAAATAGATTAGCAGAAGAATTAAGATCTGAAGGAAAGGAAATAGCCAGAGAAATAAGAGCTATTGCTGACAAAGATAAAGTAGTAATTTTAGCTGAGGCCTATAAGCAAGCTGAAGAATTAAGAGGAGAAGGTGATGCCGAAGCTGCTGGGATATATGCCGATTCTTTTTCTCAAGATCCAGAATTTTATGAGTTTACAAGAAGTATGAAGGCTTATGTGGAGACGTTTGGAAATAAATCAGACGTAATGTTAATTGATTCAGATTCAGAATTTTTTAAATATTTAAACGCAAAAAAAGATATTGAATAAGCAGTCTTGTGTCTGAAAATATCTTGATTCTTGGCCTCCAATGGGGAGATGAAGGCAAGGGTAAAATTGTTGATTTTCTCAGTGAAAATATCAATGCAGTGTGCCGATTTCAAGGTGGTCACAATGCCGGACACACAATTAAAGTTAATGGAGAGCAAACAGTTCTTCACCTTGTTCCATCCGGCATATTACATGAAAATATAAATTGTCTTATTGGTAATGGGGTTGTATTAGCTCTTGAAGCATTAGACAAAGAAATTAATGATCTAAAAGCTGTTGGAATTAATTTTGAAAATAGATTTTTTATTAGCTCGAATTGCCCGTTAATATTACCAACTCATATTTCTATAGATAAGGCTAGAGACAAAGACCAATCAATTGGAACAACAGGAAGAGGTATAGGTCCTGCTTATGAAGATAAGGTTGGACGCAGATCCGTTAAGTTAGATGATTTAGCTGATGAACAAAAGCTAAGAGAAAAACTAAATATACAAGTCAATTATCACAATAAACTATTAAAAAACATTTATAAAAAAGATACACATGACGTAGAAAAGATATTTGATGCAATCTTAAGCTATAAACATTTATTTGATAATTACTGTGTTGATTCTCAGTCTTTGATAAATAAATGGATTACAGACAATAATTCAATTTTATTTGAAGGTGCTCAAGGATCACTACTGGATATTGATCATGGCACATATCCTTATGTTACTTCATCAAATACAACTGCAGGCGGAGTATCTACTGGCCTTGGAATTGGCCCAAAATACATTCATAAAATAATTGGAATTTCTAAAGCATATACAACAAGAGTAGGTGAGGGTCCATTTCTAACTGAATTATTTGATCAAGATGGTGAGCATATTGCCAGAAAGGGTCATGAATTTGGTTCAACAACTGGCAGACCAAGAAGATGTGGATGGTTAGATCTTGTTTCTCTTAAAAAAACAGTTTTTATGAATTCTGTTACTGATTTATGCATTACAAAATTAGATGTTCTTGATGAGCTTAAAGAAATTAAAATATGTGTTAAATATAATAATTTTGGCGAACCTATCTATCAAACAATGGAGGGATGGCAAAGTGTTACAGAAGGTATTTCTAATTATGAAATGCTGCCTCAAAATGCAAAAAAATACATTGAATTCATAGAAAAATTTATTGAATGCAAAGCAACAACAATCTCAACAGGACCTTCAAGAGATCAGACAATTCACAGATAGATTTATTTTTTTATAAAATTGTCAAGACTGGCGTTAATAAATTTATATGATTCTGGACTAGAAAATTTTTTTGATAACCTGAGAGACTCATCAATTGCAATTAGCTTATCTAATTTTCCATAAAGTATTTCATTGATTGCAAAAAATAGAATAGATTTATCTATAAGCTCAATGCTGGAGCTTTTTATATCTAACCCTTTAATTACTTCTTCAATTTTAAATTTATTCTTTTCTATTGATTTCAAAGAGTTACAAAACATATTGAAATCAACCTTTTTAGATTTATGTTCTTGTTTAAATTGATTAATAATTTCCGATGTAGCTTGAGAATTGAATAAAAATTGAAATATAGCTTGAATTAAATATTCTCTTGTTTTTACAGATATTTTAAAATTAGCAAGATTTTTCATGTATTAAGTTTCTTAGAGCATTGCAATTATTTAAAGTATTTTTTTCAATCCTCTCAACAAGCTGTGTTTCATTTTCTATGCAAATAACATTGTTTATAATAGCTTTATCTGGAAATTCTAAAGCTAAATTTCCAATTGACCTAAAGGTCTCTTGTGATACTAAATCATAATGTGAAGTTTCTCCTCTCATAATAATCCCTAAAAACAAAACACCTGAAAAATTTTCTTTGCTTAAAGAGTTTTTTGCTAATGCTGCTAATTCAATTGCACCTGGAGCAGTCAAAAACTGAATGTCATATTCACTTTCAAAAGAAGTCTTGGAAATTTGGATCATTTTTTTTAAATGATCTTCATACCAAGATGTGCAAACTATAAGAATCTTACTCATTTTTAAAACCAGTTATCTCAATATCAAAGCCAGAGACTGCATTATATTTAGTTGGAGTTCCTAAAACAGTTATTTTCTTTAAATTAAGAGCTCTTAATATTTGTGATCCTACTCCAATGACTCTTCTATTTGTTTTTGGCTCAATTTCTTTTTTGGTTAGCTTATTCAACCAATAACTTTTGGCATCTCTATGATTAATTAAAACAAATAAACCTGAGTCCTCTTCAGATATTCTTTTCAAAGAATTCCTTATAGACCAATTTTTTCCTAGCTCTTCTATTCCGAGCATATCTTGAAGAATGCTTTG
>CABZTX010000036.1 GCA_902528875.1 uncultured SAR86 cluster bacterium
CTGAAGCATCCAAAGAAAATCCCCCTAACTTTGTAATATGCTTGTTAATTGTATCTTGGATCATTGGTATATCTTGAGTTATTTGAACCAATGGAAAATCTTTATAAAATTCTTCATATAATTCAATTAGATCATCAATTGGAACTTTTTCCTTGAGAGAAAAATGTGACGTCATTAAAATTCCTCTAAAAAAACTAGCAACATTTGGAGTGAATGAAATATCTTGATAGCAATGAAAACTAACCTCTCTTTCATGACTATGCCCATTTATGTTGTAAGGGATTATATTATTTTCAAGATTCTTTAAATTGTTTCTTTTGTTCGGTGAAGCTCCAGCTCCACTGTATCCAGAGATTCCAAAAGAATGAATTTTTCCTTTAACAATTGATTTAATTGGAAGAATTGAAAATTGCATCGCTGAAGCATAACACCCTGGATTACTAATCCTAGTAGATACATTTGAATTCATCTTTGATAACTCTGGAATACTATAAAACCAATTTTTATTAAATCTATTATCTGAACTTATATCGATAATGTTGATTTTTTTATATTTTTTATCTATTAAATTTATGTAAGGCTCTGAAGCATTATTTGGGAGAGCTAAAATTACAAAATCGATGTTTGATAGATCAATATTTTTATTTAGTTGTTCATATTTTAAACTTTTATCTTTAGAGTAAATGTCAACCAAAGTGCCTGCAACTGAGGAAGAAAAAACTTTTGCTAAGTAAAAATGGTCATGATTATTAAGTATTTTTATAATTTCAGATGCGACGTAACCTCTTCCTCCAAGAATGGCAACTTGTTTTACTTTAGTACTCATAAGTTATAGATAACGGTTGTTCAATTGCATACCTAATGCATCCAGAGAGCTCATCTAGATCTTTAATACCAATCCAATAAATATTCCACTCACTGTGCTTTTGAAAGCCATCACATGCATTTTTATAATAACTATTAATATTATTATTTGGTCTTGAGCGCCAAAATATTTTAGGATGATCTAACATCATTTTTTTCATAATTGCCTTACCAAGTCCCTCTCCTCTTGCATCACTCATTACAGCAAACTTATCCATATATGCTGCTTTTTCTTCATACCTCATTACAATTACAGCTCTATCACAAGAACTTAAATAGTATTTTTTGTTTCCGTCAAAAAAATTTTTATTTAATTTTCCTTTAAATGATTTTTCTAAAATAGATTGAACCTTACTTGATTGGTCTAAGCTAACTGATTCAAACTTATTTATCTTATGACCGAGTTTTACAAGCGTTCCAGACCCTGCGTCAGTAAATAATTCTCTTGTTAGATTAAGAGGTTTTGTTATGGAAACTGAGCTGTTTTTAGGTAATAAATTCAATAAATTATTAATTTGTTTTAGTTTGTGTTTCATACCAGAATGGAGCCAGTCTTTTGACATCAAATACTCATAATCATCTTTTAAATTAATATTTGAAATGAGAACATTATTTTGGTCTAAAATTCCACCAAGCTCGCTTAAAAAAATTACCTTATCTGGAAGAATTTTCTTTGAAATTGCTAATGTAGCATTATCAGCATTAATATTTACCAGTTGACCCTCTATAGTTCTTCCCATAGGAGATAAGATTGGAATTTCTCCATCATCAATAGATTTTTTTATGCTCGCAATATTAATCTCACATACTTCACCAACAAAACCTAATTTGTTATCTTTAATTTCACAAACAAAAACATCATCATAAAAAGCTTTTGATGTAACATTTTTTTTCTCTAAGGCATTTGTGATTTTCTTACTTTCAGATGTGAAAACAGAATGTGCAACGTCAAGAACTTCACTTGTGGTTATTCTTTGGCCATCTAAAAAAGAAAATTCTATTTCATTTGCATCTAGCTCACTTGATAGGCTAGGTCCGCCACCATGAACAATAATAGGCTTTAAACCAACTTCATGAAGAAAAGATATAGAGGAAACTAGGTTTTCGAGATCATTTTGTATTACTGCTCCACCAACTTTTATTACTGCAAATCTAAAATCATCAGATGAGAATCTTTCTAGATACTTACGTATCTCTTTTTCGCTACTCATCCCACTTAAAAGCTTAAGAATAGTTTCTTTTGTATAAACCTTGTTCATGTTTATTTCTTATTTAAACCTCTCCACGTAGAAGTACTCTGTCCATACAATTTAATAAATCCAATAGATTCTTTCTCATCCCATGATGCTGATTGAGCATAAATTGCGTCTTTTTTCTGAAGAATTTTTTTTGATTCAACTGATATAGATTCAACTTTGCCCGGACTCAATAACAAGGTAACCCTTCCACTCACTGATTTTTGTGAATTCTCTAAGAATGATTCTAGATCTTCAATCAAAGGATCATAGTAAAAACCTTTGTATACTAGCTCTACCCACTTTTCACCAACGTTCGTTTTAAAAGAATTTTGTAAATTTGTAAAAACGGCATCCTCTAACGCTTTATGTGCCGACATGAGAACAGTAATACCTGGAGATTCAAATAAAATTCTTCCCTTTATTCCTATGATTGTGTCTCCAGTATAAAGATCTCTTCCTACTCCATATTTTCCAGCTTCTTTATTAAGAATTTTTAGTAATTCTGAGCCTTTTAGACTTTTTCCATTAAGTTTTTTAGGTACGCCTTTAAAAAAATCAATTGAGATTTTCTTTTCTTTAGATGGATATTTATTAGGTTTATTACATAAAACATACGTTTGATCTTTTGGCTCCTGCCATTTATCTATTTCTGAACCAGAAATAGTAACCCCCATGAGATTTTCGTTAATACTATACTTAGAGTTTGAGCTGGATATTTTATGTCCTCTGCCTTTTAGAAAATCTATTTCATAATTTCTAACATCACTCACTTTTGCTTGAATTTCTCTTATTGGAGAGACAATTTCGTAATTTCCTAATGCTTTAATAGACATATCAAATCTAACTTGATCGTTTCCCATACCCGTACATCCATGAGCAATTGAGTTAGTATTTAGTTTTTTGCATAATTTTACAGCTTCAGAAACTATTAAGTATCTATCAGAGCACAACACGGGATATTTGCCTTGATATAAAGAGCCTGACCAGATCAGTGGTGTTAAGATCTGTTCCCACAGTTTTGTTTCAACATTTACATTGTAGTGCTTTTTTGCACCTAATTTTTTTGATTTATTAGAAACCTGTTTTTCAATATTTTTTGTAATGCCGCCAGTATTTACAAATATGGTATGTACTTCAAAACCTTTATCAATTAGATATGGAACACAAAAACTTGTATCTAATCCACCTGAAAAAGCTAATACTATTTTTTTCATTGTGTTATATCTCCCAAAAGATTAGTTAATAAAGATTTCTGAACATGCAATCTATTTGCAGCCTCCTGTACTGCTAAACAATAATCTGAATCCATAACTGCATCTGTTGCTTTAACATTTCTCCTAAGTGGAAGGCAGTGACTAAAGACACCATTGTTAGTCATATTCATTTTTTTTACTATCAACAATAAAATGTTTATATTTATCTCTAATAATTTTTTCATTCTCGGGATCATTATAAAAATTTATGGAGCCCCAGCTTTTTGCATAAACAATATCAGTATCTTTATATCCACTATAAATATCATGAGTTATCTCAAAGGTTGTTTTGTTATTTTCACACTGAAGGTTTGCTTCGTCTAAAAAGCTTTCATGTAATAAATAATCCTCTGTAGGACAAAGAAGTTTGACATTCATTCCAAATTTACTAGCAATCATGAGCGCAGAATTTGCAACAGCAGTATTCAATGCCTTGGGATGATAAGTCCACGTAAGCAAATAATTTTTTCCTGACAAGTCACCAAATTTCTCTTGTAAAGTTAATATATGTGCCAATTCTTGACATGGATGGGTAATTGTTTCCATATTAATAACCGGTACAGATGAATACTTGGCAAAAGATTTAATAACATTGTCAGATAAATCTTCCTCCAAGGTCTCAAATTTTGGGAACGCCCTGACCGCAATTAAATCACAATATTCTGACAACACTTGTGCAACTTCTTTGATATGCTCCTCAGACTCATTATTCATAATCTGATCTGATTTAAATTCAATTGGCCATGCATCTTTTCCAGGATGAAGAACGACAGCGATGCCTCCAAGTTGTTGAATTCCTATCTCAAAACTAGTTCTTGTTCTCATTGATGGATTAAAAAACAATAAGGCAACAGACTTATCTTGAAGTGTTGATTGAAATTTGTTGGTCTTTAAATATTTGGAATAATCTAAGATTTCTTGTATTTCAAATTTTGACCAATCTTTTGTTGTTATAAAATTTTTCATAATTTATTGTCTCTATATATAAAAAAACCCAGCATTAGCTGGGTCAAACATACACAAGTAATGAACCAGCTATTCAACCATATCCCGTCTTCGTTGTGTATTTAAAATATTCATTGATGCTGAGTATATATATAATTCATATTTTGTAAACTTTTTGTCAAAGCTTTTCATATTCAATCCAGTCAATTAAAAGTCTGTGATCATCTGGGTTTTCCTTATTAGAGCAATCTTTGTCAACACAAAAAGCGCTCTTATCCACCCAGTAGTCGTCATATTTTCCTCCAACAGCAACATTAATTATCATGTAATAGCTTCTGTTGAAAGGATATACGTACTTTTTAAATTCAGGATGAGAGTCATTAATAGAGAAATAAGGAGTTTTTTCGTTATCAATGAAAAACTCAATGCTATTTTTTCTCCAAAGCATAGATATCGAGTGAAATTTTTCCTGAAACTTTACATATTTTGGAATTAAAACCTCCCCGACAAGTGTAGATTTATTTTTGTAATCCACTCCAAAATGAAGAGCTGAACTGGAAACATTAGAAATTCTACCCCTATTTTCCAATATATCTATTTCACCACCTTGAGGCCAATCGCTATCATCATTTGGCATCAACCAAAATGCAGGCCAAAAACCTATTCCAGTTGGTACCTTAAAACATATTGTAATTCTTGAAGGATATGTAAATTCCATTAAAGATTTAGTATTTATTCTGGCTGATGTGTATGCAAACCCTCGATATTTCTTTTGAATTGGTTGAATTTTTAATAAGCCATCTTCAATAAATAAATTATCATTTGTATAGCTTTTATTATTATTTCTTGGTTTCATATAATACTGTAACTCTCCATTACCCCAACCAGGAATGTACTGCCCTTTGTATCTAAAACCATTTGACGTCGAATAATTCCACTTTGACTTTAAGAGATCTGAATTATTAAATTCCTCATTCCAGCTCAAATTGACTTCATTTGTTCTGCTCCTACAGTATGAGTTACTTTCAACCTTGTAATTGTCAGAAATAACAGTTGTTGTTACAACTATGTCGTCTTCATCGGAATGAATAGATGAAATAAATGAGATTAAAATTATAAATTTAAGCATATTTTGATCAAATTAAACTTTATAAATAACTAAAAAAGATTTCTTGATTTTAATGCATCAATTCCCTTTCCAGAAGTATTTGTTTAATATGGACTGGAGATAATTTGATCTGCGGTGTAGAATGTTTAACAAAATTATGATTTTTTTTACACATTTTCGGAAATAAAATTTATGAATAATTTTAAGGTTATACTATTCTTTGGTTTGTTAGTTTTTGTAGGTTTTAATAGCTATGCTGCTGAATATGGTTATTTTGATAAAGAAACAAGAATAAAGCTTGAAAGAATGAATAAACTTCAACCTGAGTATCCAAGACAGGCCTTGAGGCTTGGAATTGAAGGTGAAGTTGTTCTTCAGTTTGATGTTGATCAATATGGAGCTGTTTTAGATCCATTTGTGGTTGAAAGTAATCCTGGTGGCCTCTTTGAAAGAGCCTCAATTAAAGCAGTAAGAAAGTTAGTCTATAATCCACCAATTCATGAAGATTCTGCCGTCGACGTTACGGACGTTAGACTCCGTGTTGTATTTAAGTTGCAATAATCTATAAATTTCTAAATGCCAATAAAACTTCAATTACTTCTTTTTGGGGTTGTTGGTAACCTCCTTGTCGCTGCAATATTTGTGTTCTCTTTTGGATATAGGGAAAACATACAACAAGAATCATCTAGTGAATCACTTCTGACTCTTTACGACGCAGCTTGGTATCAAACTTATAATAATTCATTTGAATCTATGTCAAAATGGCAGCCTGTATTTGGTGCAAATGCATCCTATTGGCAGCCCGATTCTGAAATTTATATGGATGAAGTTGCATCAAGTGGAAATTACACGAATCCATTTTTAGATACCATAAGTGCAAAAAGAATTGGTGATGCGCAATATATCATTGAGTTATTTTTTGAAGAAGAATTAGACTTCGGATATTTAAGTTATGT
>CABZTX010000037.1 GCA_902528875.1 uncultured SAR86 cluster bacterium
TATGCGTTTTGTTGGGCTTCTTTCAAATCTTTTCCTAAAGCTGTTGCACAAAAAACTCTCCCGCCATTTGTTAAAATTTTATTATCTTCAAACTTTGTGCCTGCATGGAACAGTTTTGAATTCTCAGCATCATATTTATCAATACTAACTTCTTTATAAGATTCATAATTTTCTGGATATCCTTGTGATGCAATAACAACTCCACATGAATGTTTTTTTGTCCATTCAATGATGTATGAATCAAGATTATCATTAATTGCAGCTATACAAAGTTCTACTAAACTTGACTTAAGTCTTAATAAAATTGGTTGAGTTTCAGGATCACCAAACCTGCAATTAAATTCAAGTACTTTAATTTCATTATCTTTGATCATTAGTCCAGCATATAGAAATCCAAGATAAGGTGAATTTTCTTGAATTAATCCATGCATAGTTGGGTACATGACTTCATCAAGAATTTTTTTATTTATTTCATCAGTAACTACTGGAGCAGGTGAATATGCACCCATGCCGCCAGTATTTAAACCCACATCACCATCTCCAACAGCTTTATGATCCTGACTTGTTACCAGTGGAATTATTTTGTCTTTACTTACTACAGCAATAAACGATGCTTCTTCACCTTCTAAAAATTCTTCAATCACAACCTTATTACCTGCAGAGCCAAAAGCATTATCTTTAAAAATATTTTTCAGAGCTTCTATTGCCTCATTTTTACTTTCACAAATAATCACTCCTTTGCCAGCTGCCAATCCGTCAGCCTTTACTACGGTAGGGTAATTAATTTCATCAAGATAATTTAAAGCATTATCAAAACCATCAAATGATTTATATTTTGCCGTTGGTATATTATATTTCACAAAAAAATCTTTAGAAAAAGTCTTTGAGCCTTCAAGTTGAGCAGCTTCTTTTGATGGACCAAAAGTGTCAATACCTTTACTTTGAAGATGATTGGCTAGTCCATCAACAAGTGGTTGTTCTGGACCAATTATGACGAGGCTAATCTCCTCACTTATACAAAAATTTTCAATGGCACCAAAATCATTAGCATCAATTTCAATATTACTGATTTTATCTTCTAGATGTGTGCCAGCATTTCCTGGACAAACAAAAATATGTTCAACTGAAATATCATGAGCACATTTCCATGCAAGTGCATGTTCTCTGCCACCTGATCCAATAATAAGTATTTTCATTAATGCCTAAAGTGTCTCGTGCCAGTAAATAACATTGCGATATCATTTTCATCCGCTGCCGCTATCACTTCTTCATCTTTAATTGAGCCACCAGGTTGAATTATTGAGGATATTCCAGATGAAGCAGCCTTATCAATACCATCCCTAAATGGGAAGAAAGCATCTGAGGCCATTGCGGCACCCTTGATCTCTAATCCTTCTTCCTTAGCTTTTAAATTAGCTATTTCAGCACTTATAACTCTGCTCATTTGACCAGCTCCTATACCAATAGTCTGCTTATTTTTTACATAAACTATGGCATTACTTTTGACAAACTTCGCTACTTTCCATGCAAACATTAGATCATTAATTTCTGTTTCATTTGGCTGTCTCTTAGAAACACACTTTAGATCATCAGCAGCTACACTTTTGAGATCATCATCCTGAACAAGAATGCCTCCTGAAACTTTTTTTATAGTTCCTGGGTACAAATTATCTTGTTTTAAATCTACTTTTAAGACTCTTACATTTTTTTTATTAGAAAACTCACTAATAGCATCATTTTCATAGTCTGGAGCAATAATAACTTCTACAAACTGTCTTGAATTAATTTCTTTTGCTGTTTTAAGATCAACAGGCTTATTAAATGCAATTATTCCTCCAAAAGCAGAGGTTGGATCAGTTTTGAAAGCAAGGTCATATGAATCAAAAATAGATTCACTCTCAGCAACACCACATGGATTAGCGTGTTTTACAATCACACATGAAGGATTTTTAAACTCTCTCACACATTCCCATGCGGCATCTGCATCAACTATGTTGTTGTATGAAAGTTCTTTGCCTTGAATAATATCTGCGTTAGCAATATTTTTATTTTTAAGATTATCAAAAGTAAATAATGAGGCAGATTGGTGAGGATTTTCTCCATATCTTAAAGTAATACTTTTCTGAAAAGCATAATCATGAAAATCTTCTTTATCTTCATTTAAATAATCAGAAATTGACTTGTTATATTGCGCCATTAAAGAAAAAACTTTTTGTGATAGATTTTTACGTGAATCATATGAAATACCATTATTTTCATTCCATTCATTAATAATCTCTTCATAATCGTCAGGATCTGAAACCACAACAACATCTTTGAAGTTTTTTGCTGCAGCTCTAATCATCGTTGGGCCACCAATATCAATTTTTTCAATTGCCTCTTCAAAAGAACAATCACTGGCAATTGTTTCTTGAAATGGATACAAATTAACTATTACTAGATCTATACCTTCATACCCTTTCTCTTCCAATAATTCCATATCTGAATCCCTTCTTGCGAGAATCCCAGCATGTATTTTTGGATGAAGAGTTTTTACTCTTCCATCCATCATTTCCTCAAATCCAGTAAAATCTGATACCTCAATGACGTTGTCAGTAATTTTTTTTATAGCTTTAAATGTTCCACCGGTTGATAACATCTTGACATTTTTTTTTACAAGAAATTCAACAATTTTTTTTAAATTCGTTTTATCTGAAAGACTTATCAAAGCTGTTTTTGGATCGATATAACTCATTATTCAATATTATATTTTTTTAATTTTGTTCTAAGAGTTGTTCTGTTAATTCCTAATATTTTTGCAGCTTTAGATTGATTATTGTTTGAAAATTTCATAACAGCACTTAACAAAGGAGGCTCAACTTCATTAAAAACAAGTTGATATACATCTATTGGAGTATTCTTTTGATCAAGCTGATTAAAATATCTTTTCATAGCTTTTCTCACCTCATCTTTCAGAGGTTTTTTTGAGTAGCTATCAAATGAATTAACTTTTTTTTCCAAAATAGAAATTTAAATAACAAAGACTAATAAGTTTACAGTTGTTTAAAAATTGCTCAATAGGTTTTTAAAGATTTATATCAGTTTTTTGATTACCACCAATTTTACAATCTTTTATATAACCATTTTCCAACACTACTTTTGTGATTGAAGTATAGTCAGGAAAAAAATGCATTATTGAATCAGCTTTAACAAAATCACTAACAACAGAATTGATCACCATAAAATGAGTAAAAATTATTGTATCTTTCTTGATGTTGCTAATGTTTAAAAAAATATTTTTTTGCCATTGTTGAATTAACATTGGAAGATCTTTCTTTTTCATCTTAATAATATTCTTTAGCCATTCTTGTTTTTGATTTAGTTCAATGTTCGATGATGGAATTTCAATAAATGATTCATTAATCGATACTTCTTTTTTATATTTCTCTGCTAAAGGCTTTGAGGTTTCAATTGCCCTTAATTTTGGGCTTGAAAGAAAATCATAATTCGATAAATTTGGCAGTTTTTTATTAGATGTTAAATTTTTTGCTTGATCTTTACCAATTTTACTAAGGCCTGGATCAAGATGATTTTCCCATGATGCAGAGGCTTGACCATGTCTTACAAATAATAGATTAATCTCTGACATATACTTCCAAGCTATAGCTATAATATTGAGGTGAGAATTCATAGAGTATATTGCAAGTTAGTATCAGGACCAAATGACGAATTTAGTCTTGATGAGTCTCAAAGCCAACATTTGGTAAGAGCATTACGACTGAAAGAAGGTACTATTATTGAGATTTTTGATGGCCACGGATATTTTGCTAAATGTAAAATAATATCAATCTCTAAAACAAAATGTGATGTTGTGAGGATAGAGGAGTTAAAAAAAAGTGCTACTTGTCATCAAATTCTTACAGCGGTTATTCCTATAATTAAGGCCAGTAATTTTAATTTTATGTTACAAAAATTATCTGAAATAGGCGTAAACAAATTTGTGATCTATAAACCACAACTTATTGATCAAAGTGTTGCTAAGAAAAATATTACAAAGCTATTAGATAAATCAAAAGAAGTTGTTATAAATGTTTGTAAACAATGTGGAAATAATTTTTTGCCAAGTCTAGCTTTTGAAAATAGCTTGAAAGATGCTATTTCTTCTTTCAAAAGTTCAGAGATTATTTATGCATTTGATACTGCTGCAGAAGAATATTTTAATCAGGATGAGCTAAAGAATGATCATGTTTCAATAATAACTGGGCCTGAATCTGGATTTTCTGAAGATGAGATCAATGAATTGAACAATAAAAAAATTAATTTTAGATATTTAGGTGACAATGTTTTAAGATCTGAAACAGCTCCAATTTTTGTTGCAGCTTTGATAAAAAATTATTTTGGTAGAATCAAGAAATAGTATGAAATCTTTATTTATTACAGATACCTTCTCAAATCTAAACGTGAAAAAAGATACATCAATATTAATGATGGAAGAAGTAATGAATCTTGGAAACAATGCTTATCAATGTGAAATAAATGATCTTTTCATTAAAAAAGGTTTAGTTTACTCAACTGCCTCTGAAATTATTTCAACAAATAAATTAGGTGAAAAATCAGAAATAGCTTTAAGCGAATTTCAATATGCCTTTATGAGAAAAGATCCTCCTGTTGATGAGAATTTTATCAATGCACTTCATCTGCTTTCATTAGCTGAGAATCAAGGTATAAAGGTATTCAATAACCCAAATTCAATTAAACAATTTAATGAAAAAATATTTGCACTCTATTTTGAAGAATTTATACCAAATACTTTTATATCTTCAAATATTTCTAAGATTAAAGATTTTATGACAAACAACACGTCAACGATTGTTAAACCCTTTGATGGAATGGGAGGAAGTTCTATTTATAAATTAGATGATGCAAATCAAGATAGCCTCAAAATATTAGAAAAGTTAACCTCCAATGAAAAAACCCTTATTATCGCTCAGGAATTTCTTGATGAGATTTATGAGGGTGATGTGAGAGTTTTAATTATTAATGGCAAGCCTTTTCAAAAAACTCTTGCAAGAATACCTCAAGATGGAAATTTTAAAGGTAATCTTGCAGCTGGAGGGAAAGGATTAGTAAGAGATATTACTAAAGATCAACAATATATAGCTGAGGAAATTGGCAAATATTTAATGAAGAAAGGTATCAACTTCGCTGGAATTGATGTCATTGGAGATCGTTTAACAGAAATTAATATTACAAGCCCTACATGTGCAAGAGAAATTCTAGATCAATCAGGTGAAAATCCAGTCAAAGAGTACTTTAAAGGTTTATGACTTCTATTTCTTCAGTCCAAATAACTAGCAAGCGTTCCTTAACTTTCAATAAATCATTCGTGATATCAATTTTCTTGCATTTAATTCTTATTTTTGGGGTTACTCTGACTACTTTCTATAAATCACCTGTAATTAAAGAATCTCCTGTAATCAACGTAAAATTTGCTAATTCAAATCAAGACTCATTAGGCACAAGTTTTGGAGATCAGCAGAAAAAGCTTTTTCAAAAAGATGCAGATAAAGGTTCAAAGGTTGCAAAATCGCCAAGCAGTAACTTTCAAACCTATAAGGTAAAAAAACTTCAATCTAATTCCACCGTTAACTCTGACGAAGCAATTTATTTAAATCTTTGGCAAAGAAAAATTGAATCTGTTGGAGATAAAATGATTTCGGAAAATACAGATCTTATAAGTGGCAAAGTGCAGATAATGGCAACAATAGATGCAACTGGAGAATTAATAAAAGCAGAAATCTTAATTTCATCTGGAGATAAATCGATAGATGACATGGCAATTAAAATCTTACAAGAATCTTCTCCTTTTGAGGCATTTCACTCTAATATGTCTAATGATTATAGTTTTTTAGAAATTGTAAGAGATTGGAACTTTTCTTCTTACTAAAATATGCAGATTATTTCCTTTGATTTTGGCATCAAAAAAATTGGTGTAGCTGTAGGACAAACATCGACATATAGTTCATCACCACTTCAAATAATTTACAACAAAAAAAATGAAATAAATTGGCCAGAAATATCAAAGCTAGTAGAAGAATGGAAACCAAATTTAATTTTAGTCGGAAAGCCTCTTAATATGGATGGAACCGATAGCGATATTATGAAAGATGTAGAGAAA
>CABZTX010000038.1 GCA_902528875.1 uncultured SAR86 cluster bacterium
AATCTAATACTTTTTCAGCAGTTTTTAGAAGCTCTTTAGCTTTTATAGCATCTCCTGAATCAATGCTTGCACGAACTGCTTTTACAGCTGTTCTTGCTATAGATCTTTGAGCATGCCTTAATTTATAAGTTGCAGCATTTTGTTTTGCTCTTTTTATTGCTTGTTTTGAATTAGCCATATCAATTAAATTTTAGTTGGCGTAGTTTAATTAGCAAAGAACATATTGTCCACTTTTTTTGTAAAAAAGGTAGCTATAAAGCTACCTTTAAATTTATTATTTTATTTATGTTATCTTGAATATTTAAAACCCATATAAATGGTCTTACCTCTAAGATCGTGTTGTCTAGTATCATAAGAGAAATTAGCATCATCAAATACAAGAGGAGCTTCCTCATCTAAAGCATTATTAACACCCAAAATAAATTTCATATTGCCTTCTTTCATATCAATATCGTAAGAGTATTTTATATCTAAGGTATTAAACTCTCCTATATCTGCTGTATATCCGAGAGACTGAGCAATTGGCCCGTAACCAGATGTGAAGGGCCTATTTGTCTTGTAGTCAGATATCATTTTGTAAAATGCTTTTACTTTATGACTGCCATTATTTAGCTCTGCTGAGATCAAAGATTTCGTTTCTGGCATTGATCTTGCAAAATTATCGTAATTAAATTGGCCAACAACGTCTTGCATGCCACCAGAGCCATTAGGAATTTCATATTTGCTTATATGCGCAGTTTTGAAGCCTAACACTAGTTCACCTATAGAGGTATCCATAAAATAACTCCCCTCAATATCTAACCCACTTGCTTCTACTTTTTCCGCATTGAATGTCCTTGTTGTTAGTCCAACAATGACACCTAAAGATCTCACTATATCGGCATTAGTAGGATCATTTCTTAATTTTCCTTGAGGGTTTTCTTTAGTAATAACGTCCTCATAATCAATCATCCAATAATCAACTGACAATGATGTATTGGGGTTAGGTCTCCATATTGCTCCAAGATTTATATTATCTGATTCTTCTGGCCTAAGGTTTTTATTACTTGCAACAGCAACTCTAACAAACTGAGTACCGCCAACTGCATTACCTGAGGTGTCAAAATCTTGTAAAGGCTCTAGAGCTACTAGATCAGAGTATATTTGAACTAATGATGGTTCTCTAAATGAACTACTTAAAGATCCTCTTAGTACCAATTCATCAGTTGCCTGAAATCTCACAGAAATTTTTGGATTGATAGCATTATCAGAGTCAAGATTTTCATACCTCAACGCACCCCTAAGCTCTAGTCTGTCATTTACATCTGTTGAGGCTTCAACAAAAAAAGCTGTTGAGTTTCTACTATCATCATTTTCTGCACCTCCTCCAAGGAAAATTAAATCAGAGTTTTGACTAATACTTCCATCTGCTGCAAATTGCGCAACAGAATCATCATTTCTTGTGATTTTATACTCTTCATTTTTGAATTGAAATCCAGCTGCGATATCAATATCATTGATATTTCCATTTATAATTAAATCTATCGCAGTTAAAGATGATTCTACATTTCTTTCTTCAGCTGCATAAATATAATCAACAAGAGCTTGTGAATTTGCAGTTGGATCAAATAAGTTCCATGACCCTGGAGCGCCACCGGTTCCATCAATAGCGTGCCTAAATTTTGATGTGCTTGTATCAGGCTGAATTATAAAACTGCTACTTGAACTTTTTGTTACATGGAAGTCCCAATCGAATCCATTTTTTAAGGTGCCCATAAGTCCGAAAGACATCCTATCGTTTTCATGCTCTCTAGGAGCATTAGGTGAAGGATAACTTGAACCTAGTGCTCTACCTCTGAAAAGAACAGGGTAATCAAATGGATTTCCAGCTACACCAGGCAAAACAATATTTGCTAAAGTTAAATAAGACAATGCAGGATATGATGGAGATTGTGGATTATCGTTTACATCGACTTGTGACTGCATCAAATCAAATTCTAGATTTACACCGTTTCCAAGAGTTCTCTTTAATGATGTATAGATACTTGTATGATCTTCATCATTTACAATATTAAATCTTGGTCCATAAAGAAACCCGCATAATGTTCCTCCAGGACCGCCTATTGCTGAAGCTGGCTGAGGCAGAAATATACCGTTATTTGCAAGACAATTAGCATCAGGAACATATTCTAATATTGTATAGTCTCCAGCATATGGACCACTGGCAACTGAAGTAGTATATAGACTTGGAGGAATTGCATTTTCACCTGTTAAAGGGCCGGGAGGGTATATCAAATAACTTGTACCAAAAGTACTAAAAGCTATTTGAGAATATTTTGGGTCTACTTCTGATGCGCTTAACGGAGATCTATTTAAATTGCTCATTGCAAAAACAACATTATTTTCACCAAATTCTGTTCCAATAATAAAACTTAAACGATCATCAGTTTGATCACCAATATCTGTTTTTTGTTGGCTAACATCTACTTCAAGCCCTGAAAAATCTCTTCTTAAAATATAATTTGCCACACCGGCAACCGCATCTGAACCATAAATTGATGCAGCACCTTCTTTTAATATTTCTACTCTTTGAATTGCTATAGTTGGAATACTATTTGTGTCTACAAAAACACTACCATCATTAGCTTGAGATGCAGCAACCGTATTCCTTCTTCCATCAATTAATACCAATGTAGAGGATAAACCTAAACCGCGAAGATTGACATTAGATGTACCTTGAGTGCTACCTGAATTGAAAGAGTCAGCATTATTCTCGGATCCAGTATTAACTGTAAGATAATTAGTAATATCTGCAACAGTTGTTGCTCCAATATCTTCAATTGTTGATCTGTCTATAATCTCAACCGGAGAAGCTCCATCTGTAGCACTCCCTTTAATATATGATCCGGTAACTATAACTTCTTCTATAGTTTGAGCATCTTCTTGCGAAAATAAGATGCTTGAATTGAATATAAAAAAAATAGAAAGAAATAGGCAATAAAATGCATTAGAATTTTTCATAAATTTGCTCCCTGAATATAAAATTCGATTTATTTAAATTTTCTATACTTAAGATATTACTACTTTTAATTGGATTTGAACATATATGTAAATAATATATATATATTTAATGGTGGAGGCGGCGGGAATTGAACCCGCGTCCGTAAATCCTTCAGCCTAACTTCTACATGCATAGCTCACCCAATTAGCTTTTTAACTTTTATGACCCGAGGAGCAGGGTATAAAAGCGAGCTTGATTAATTTAACCAAACTGTGTCCAAGCAACACAGCTTGGCTAGACTATGTGATTTGCCGATGCTTCAAACCATAGTCAATTCTGGCATCGGTTAGCATTAAGCTGCTAAAGCGTAGTTGTCGTTATTTGCAACTAAATTTTTTGTAGTATGTTTTACAAGAATTACCACAATCTTGGCATGCGCTTTGGAGTCCAGTAGAAACGTCGAACCCTATTCGCCCCCGTAAGGATGAGAATTATACAGTATTACTTCAAGTTTTTTGTTGGATGGGAGTTATTTTTTGGCATGCTTAAGAAGTCTGCCTTGTTCTCTTTCCCAATCTCTTTTTTTGATATCTTGTCTTTGATCACGCATCTTTTTTCCTTTCCCAGTAGCGATATCACATTTAATATGATTCTCTTTCCAATAAATTGAAGTCATGATAATTGTTAAACCTTTCTCATTTTTAAGCCTTTGGAGTTCTGAAATTTCTCTTTTCTTTAGTAAGAGTTTTCGTGTTCTAATAGGGTCTACATTTTGTCCCTGTAATGATCCTGGAGGATCTATCTTTATGCCTAACAACCATGCTTCATCTTTTTTAAAGGTGACGTAACTATTTTTAACATCTATCTTTCCATTCCTTAAGGATTTTACTTCCCATCCCTCTAATACAATGCCTGCTTGATATAAATCTCCGAGAACATAGTTCCTAGATGCCGTTTTATTCTTTACAATAAGATCAGATTTTACTTTAGCCATGCTTTATTATGTATTTTGAACAATCAAGTGCAATAAATTTTTAAAATAAATTGAACATTACAAATATTAAATCTACATATGGCTACATTGGATTTCTTCCATTTGCGGTCTTTTCACTTACTCCATGGATCATAGGTGGAGAAATAGGAAAAACTATGATTTTATTTCAATTAGCGTATGGAGCAATAATAATTACATTCTTGGGTGGATTTGCGTGGGGGTGGAGAGATAATCAAAAGAATCAAAAAATAAATCTATCGATTGGTATTTTTTTTAGCTTACTTGGATGTTCAATTTTGCTTTTAGCATACTTCAACTTAATTCTTACAGGACTTATTACATCAATAATAAGTTTTTATTTGTTTTATATATTCGAAACCTCAACAGAGGATTTTCAAAAAAAAGATGATGACTATAAAAAATTCAGAACAATTCTTACAATGTTAGTGTGTATAAGTTTTTTAATATCATCTTCGTATTGGATAAATCCCTACAGTAATCCTTATATAATTTAATAATGCAAAAAATACTTAAATCTCAAGGTGCCTGGATAGGAAAATGGACTTTTATTTTAGCTGCAACAGGTTCAGCAGTTGGGCTCGGAAATATTTGGGGATTTCCATATAAAGCTGGTACGAATGGTGGCGGTGCCTTCGTGCTTATCTATCTTCTATGTATTTTAATGATTGGAATTCCAATTATGATTAGCGAGATAATCATAGGACGAAGATCTGGTAACAGTCCAATAAATGCTATGAAAAAAACTGCGATAGCTTCTAATAGCTCATCCGTCTGGCAATTTGTAGGTTGGAGCGGAATTACAGCAGGTATTCTAATTTTGTCTTTCTATAGTGTTATTGCCGGTATATGTATGAATTATATTTTTATATCAGCTTTTTCAAGTGGAGCAATTAGTTCCACTGATCAGTTTTCAGATATTATTTCATCGCCATTAAATTTAATTTTTTGGCATACATTATTTATGTTTTTAACAGCTCTGATTGTTTCAGCTGGTGTTAAGGATGGAATAGGGCGAATGGTGAAGATTTTAATGCCTATGCTAGGTTTCCTAATGATATTTATGGTCATTTACTCTATGATCAATGGAAATTTTTCTCAGGCAATGTCTTTTTTATTTGCTCCTGATTTTTCTAGTATAGCTCCTGAGACATTATTGCAGGCAATGGGACAGGCATTTTTTAGTTTGAGTTTGGGTATGGGTTCAATTATGGCTTATGGGGCATATATGCCAAAAGATCAAAAAGTAATCAACACTTCATTTACTGTTGGATCCCTTGATACTCTAATTGCGATGTTAGCCGGCCTCGCAATTTTTCCAATTATTTTTGCTTTTAATCTAGAGCCTAATAGTGGCCCTGGTCTTG
>CABZTX010000039.1 GCA_902528875.1 uncultured SAR86 cluster bacterium
CTTTTAAAACAGAAACATATTTTGTTGGATCACCAGCTGAGGTAGTTACAAACTTAACTCCTGAATCTACGCAAAATTTGACCATTGAGTCGTCTTTTAAAAATAATAATGGCAAATTTACACCAAAAGGTTTTCGAGTTAATTTGGTCATTGCTTGAATTTCATTTTTACAGTTTTCTATTTCACCTGACGAGGTTTCAATAATTCCCATACCACCAGCTTCACAAACTGCAGATGCAAGTTGACTTCTTGCAATCCAACCCATAGGTGCTTGGATAATTGGGAATGTAGATCCAGTATGTTGTATTACTCTATTCATTAAATGATTTATAATTTAAGAGAAGAGTATATTGGATAATAAAATAATTATGAAGGTAGAAAATAAAATAATCCCATCAGAAGAACAAATAAATGGTTTTCTTGAGAATCCAGATCTTGGTCCAATCTCAATGGTAAATTTATTAAAGTATAAGGAAAACGCTGAGTATGATGATGGACGTAAAACAAATCTTTCAGGCAAAGAGGCTTATCAGTTATACGCAGCTGAAGTAATTAAATTAATTGCAAAATATGGTGGAGAATTTGTTTTTGCAGGCTCAGTTTCAAGACTCATGCTTGGTGAGGTTGATGAGATGTGGGATGAAATAGCAATTGCAAAATATCCATCCAGAAAAGCAATGTTTGAAATGACAATGGATCCTGATTATCAAAAGATTCATGTTCATAGAGATGCAGGCCTTAAAGGTCAATTAAATATAGAGACAATCTAAATACTGTGAAAAAATCCATTAAAATTATATTTAGTCTTTTTTTTGTGTTATTTTTGATCGGATTATCATTAATTAACTTACCAAAGGTTCAAGATAAACTTTTAGATATTGGCTTAGAAAGAATAGCATTTAACACTCAACCGTTTTTAGATGATGTAGATACATTAAAAGTTGTGGTTTGTGGCTCAAGAGCTCCTCTACCAGCACCTGGAAGAGCTGAAACATGTCTTCTTGTTGAAGCTGGAGATGATATATATATATTTGATATGGGTAATGGAAGCGCTAATAATATCCAACAATATCAAGTTCAATGGCCTAATGTTAAAGGTATATTCATTACACACATGCACTCAGATCATATGGCTGACTTGCCTGATGCTCATCTTTTTTCCTGGATTCAAGGAAGAAATGCACCTTTAAAAGTTTATGGTCCAAAGGGTATTAATCTTGTAACCAAGGGTTTTGAACTTGCCTATTCTGCTGATTATCAATATAGAAATTTGCACCATGGTGATGAAATGCTCCCAATGAGTATTTCCGGATATGATGCGATAACGATTAAAAACGATAAGGCTATAGAAAATGAAACACCAGGATTAGAAATACTTCCATTTGCTGTCAATCATGAACCAGTTAATCATGCCTTTGGATTCAAAGTTGTATACAAAGATAGATCTCTTGTAATAAGTGGAGATACAATTAATGACGGGAGTGTTCAAAAATACTCTCAAGATGTAGATCTCCTTATACATTCAGCAATTTCTATAGATCTTGTTGAGAGGGTCAGAAAGATTAGCCCATTACCTCAGTTAGATAAAATACTTTTTGATATACAGGATTATCATACAACTATTAAAGAAGCTGGTGAAATTGCAAGAGATGCAAATGTAAAACATTTGCTCATATACCATTCTATACCCACGCCTCAAACCTCAATAATGGAAAAAGTATTTTTTAGACCTATAGATAACATATTTAATGAGTACACTCTCTCGAATGATGGAACAAGAGTAATCATGCCAGTCGGAAGTGATGAGATTTTGATTGATGAAATTAATTAACAAAATACTTCCTGGAACTTTAAACAACGACTTTAATGGATCAAAAATAGCCTTATATGGGTTTTATCCAATATTAGCTATGATGATTTTTAGATCAATAACACATTTTTTATCAGAATCTGCTGGATTGGTAAATATTGCTAACATAAATATATTGCCATTAATTGATGGGATTGATCCTAATAATTTAGTTTATCTTTTTGCCTCATTGTGGGGAGCATCTCAATTAATATTGACATTACTAATAATAATTATCTTTTTTAAATATAAATCATTATTGCCACTTTTATGGATTATTTTAATAATTGATATTCTTTTTCGTTTTGTTTCAGGATCTATTCATCCACTAACTGAGGAATATTATTCTGCAGTACCGCCTGGAAAATTATCTCAAGTGCCACTTCTAGTATATGGAACATTAATGTTTTTTTTATCAATTAGAAATAATGATTAAAAAAAGTTTTATCTTGTTAATAATTGGGAGTATTTTATTCATTGTATATTCGTATAAAGGACTAATAGTTATAAATTTAATTTCAGTTATCAATGGAGTGACAAATCATATTGAAGATAACAGACCAATAAATTGGACTAAACATTCAAGTATTAATAAAGATCAAACAAAACCAAATATCATATTTATTCTTGCAGATGACCTTGGTTTTAATGATATTTCTATACACAATAAAAATAACAAAGATGCGCCTGCTACACCTAATATTGATGCTCTAGCAAAAAGTGGTGTCATATTTACAAATGGATATGCTGCAAGTGCAACTTGTTCACCTTCAAGGGCTTCAATAATGACAGGAAGATATTCAACAAGATTTGGTTTTGATTATACTCCTTATCCAAAAACAGCCTCAAGGATATTAAACTTAATAAGTGATGAATCTGAAGACGATTTACCAACTATAAATTCAGAAAATGTTGATTGGGAGCAAGTCGGTCTATTTGTTGGAGGCATGCCCAGTGAAGAAGTAACTATTGCAGAAATGTTGCAAGATAATGGTTATTACACAGCCTTGGTTGGTAAATGGCACTTAGGAGGACTAAATGAGGGTATGAGACCCTCTGATCAAGGTTTTGAAGATAGTCTAATGATGACTTCTGGGCTATATCTACCTAAGAATCATCCTGATGTAATAAATGCAAAGGCTGATCATCTGATCGAAGATATGATTTGGGCTTCGTCATTACATGCAGTAAATTTTAATAATTCTGAACAATTCCAACCTAATGGATATCTTACAGACTATCTTACGGAAGAAGCTGTTAAAGTTATTAAAAACAATAAAGATAGGCCATTCTTTTTATATCTTAGTCATTGGGCGCCACATAATCCATTGCAAGCACTTTCTAAGGACTATCAAAAACATTCACACATGAATGATCATACAAAACAAGTATATTCTGGAATGATTACAGCCTTAGATCGAAGTATTGGAGAAGTAGTAAAAGCACTTAAAGAAAATGGTATAGCTGAGAACACAATAATTATATTTACTTCTGATAATGGTGGAGCTGGTTATATTGGACTTGATGATCTCAACAAACCATTTAGGGGTTGGAAGATGACCTTCTTTGAAGGAGGAATGCATGTACCATTTTTGATGAAATGGCCAAATGAAATAGATATTGGTCAAAAATATGAAGAAAGAGTTCATCATGTTGATATATTTCATACTATTCTTGGAGCTGCAAATATAGAAGCACCAAGTAAAATTGAATATGACGGTGTTAATTTATTGCCATATATAAAAGGTGAAAATAAAGATATTCCACATGATGCTTTATTTTGGAAAGATGCTTCCTATCAAGCAATCATCAATAAAGACTGGAAATTAATTAGATCTGAATTGCCAAATAAACAATATTTATATAACCTAAAATTAGATCCCTTCGAAAAAAATAATCTAATCGATAAAGAGTTAGTCATCAAAAATAAACTAAATAAAATGTTAAATGAACATGTTAGCAATCAAAAGAAACCGCTTTATAATGAATCTATATATGTTCCAGTATTAATTGATAAACCATCAACAGAAAAATATAAAGATGGTGATGAATATACTTATTGGATAAATTAAAAAGGAATTAATATATGATAGATTTTTACTTTTCGTATAGAAGCCCATACTCTTACCTCATTCTTCCTAGAATGTTAAAGCTCAAAAATGAATATAATTTAGATATTAACTTTAAAATTGTCTACCCATTAGCAATAAGAATGCCAGAATGGTTTAAAAATAAGAACATATTCTTTTTTGTTCCATTTGTAATGGATTTCAAAAAAAAGGCTAAGAAATTAAAAATACCTCTCAACATGCCTATAAAACCTGATCCTATTAGACAAAATACGATTACTGGAAAAATATCGAGTCATCAACCATATATTTTCGATGTATGTCATATGGGACAAGTTATGAGTAATAGAGGTAAAGGGATAGAATTTGCTTTTGAATTATCCACGCTTATATGGAGTGTAAAAAATTGGAATAACGATTCCCTTCTTGAAAAAGTTTTTGCTGAGTTTGGTGAAGATTTGTATGAAGTGAGGAAAACTGCAAAGAAAGATGAATCAAGAATTATAGAAGAAATCAAAAATAATCAAGAAGATCAGAAAATTGCTGGCCACCATGGAGTACCATTAAATGTATATAAGGATAAATATTATTTTGGACAAGATGATCCATTTGAAGAACTAATAGAAGAACTTATAAATGACAATGTTATTGACGGTTTTTGATGAAAATATTAAGAACACCAGATAAATGTTTTAGTAATATTAAAGACTATCCATACAAGCCCATATATACAAATATAAATTCACATGATGGTACCGAAATAAGAATACACCATATTGATGAAGGACCTATAGACGGACCAATCTTACTTGCAATGCATGGTCAACCAGTTTGGAGTTATCTATATACAAAAATGATACCTTTCTTAAATAAAGGTGGTATCAGAGTTATAGCACCAGATTTGGTTGGATATGGTAAATCAGACAAGCCTTCAAAAAGAAGTGATTATAGCTATCAAAATCAAGTTGATTGGATGAGTGAGTGGCTTAATAAAAATGATCTAAAAAATCTTAATTTTTTTGGTCAAGATTGGGGTGGATTGATTGGCTTGAGAATAATTGCAGATCATCCAGATAGATTTTCTACAATATCAATTGGTAATACTGGCCTTCCATATATGCCAAATACACCAACAGAGATAATTGAACAAGTTAGAAAATTTAGACAAAGCAAAATTAAATTAACCA
>CABZTX010000040.1 GCA_902528875.1 uncultured SAR86 cluster bacterium
AAGGACTTTCTTTCCCAATAAAAGTTGAAGGAGAAACTTTAGCGATAATAATTTTAGGAGTTGATATAAGAAAATCTCTTGAAATTTTTGAAGACGAGTTTGAGGTTAAAACCGCAATAAAAACACCACAAAATCTGATATCCCTTGATGACTATTTTACAAATTTTAGTGGTGAAAATGACAGTATTTTTGATGTAGAGAATTTTGACAGCCTTACAGCAAAAGCAGAAGTATTTAGAGATAATAATGGCTCCAGATTTTCAACACAAGATACTGAATTAGGAACATCCATAACATTGTTGCCGTTAAGCTCTTATCTATCAGCTGATCAAGCACAATTATTTATTTTTAAAGATGAAAGAGAGAATATTCTCAGAGCTACTAATGTTCTTAATATTACTTACATTGTTGCAATATTTTCTGTGATTTTAATTATTTCCTTAATAGCGTTTGTAACAACAAGAACATTTGGGAGCATCACAAAAGCAATAGAAGTATTAGAAGGTTTAACAAAGGGAGATAGTTCTCAAGAAATGCCAAGTAGACATGGTTATTTTGTGTCAGAGACTGATGAAGTTGGCCAGCTTTCAACAGCTTTAAAGAGCTATAAATCTCATTTAATTGAAATGGAATCTATAAGAGAGGAACAATCACAAAGGAGGCATGAAAGAGATGAGGTTATTATTGAAAAAATGTCAAAACTTGCCGATCAACTTGAAGGAGATGCAAGGACTTTAATCATAAATGATTTAGAAAAAATGAATGAATTAGCTGATAGTGCTGACAAAAATTCCAGCGAAGAAGCATCTGTTGAATTAATGCTAATTGCTTTTTCAAGAATGTCTGATGAGGTAAATGCACTGATTGATGCTAGAACTTCGGAAATGGAAACTGCAAGAGATGAAGCAAGAGATGCTAGTGATCAGAAAACAAAGTTTTTTGCAAATATGAGTCATGAGTTAAGAACACCACTGAATGCAATTTTAGGTTATGGCGAAATGCTTTATGAGGATTGTGAGGATCTAGGATATGAAGATTTGCTGCCTGATCTGAAAAAAATTACCTCTGCTGGATCTCATTTGCTTTCTTTAATCAATAATATTTTAGATCTTTCAAAAATAGAAGCAGGAAAAATGGAATTATTTATAACTAATTTTGAAATTGAAGATATGGTGGATACTATAAAAGATGTTTCATCACCTTTAGCTGCAAAAAATGAAAATCAATTTGTAATAAACTTTGATGGAGCTGTAGGAGCTATGTCCCAAGATGAAACAAAGTTAAGACAGTGTTTAACAAATTTCTTGAGCAATGCTTTTAAGTTTACTAAAAATGGTAAGGTCACTCTTGATGTGAGATCTGAGATGAAAGATGATATTGAATTTATTAATTTCTCCGTCACTGATACTGGCGCTGGAATGAGTCCTGAAGGAGTTGCAAAAGTCTTTGAAGAATATACTCAAGCTGAAAGATCTACTTCAGCAAATTATGGAGGAACTGGTTTAGGTCTCCCGATATCAAAGAAATTTGCTGAATTAATGGGTGGTGATGTAACTGTAACTAGTAAAGAAGGTGAAGGTTCTGTATTTTCAATACTTGTTCCAAGAGAATGTGCTGAATACGAAGACGAAGTTGAAAAAGGCATAATAAACCTTGACTCAGATCAAAATATTGTCGTGCTTGTGGATGATGATACTGCTATGCATGGTTTAATAAAAAGAACAATTTCTAAGTTAAATCTAACTCTTATTGGTGCTACAAATGGTGAAAAAGGGATGGATTTAATTAGAGAGATAAAACCAAAACTTATACTTTTAGATGTTCTTATGCCTGGGAGAGACGGTTGGTCAATTCTGAAGGAATGTAAAACAGATGAAGAATTAAAAGATATCCCTGTTATTATGATTAGTCAGCTTGATCAATCAAATATGGCGGAATCATTAGGTGCTAATGAATATATGACTAAGCCAATTGATAGAGAGTTATTCTTAAATACTGTTAAAAGAATTCTTGGTGCATCAACAAAAGATAAAAAGGTTTTAGTTATAGATGATGACAAAGATGTGAGAGATCTTATGTCCAGACTTCTAAATGATATTGGGGTTAGGCCAATTGATGCTAGGGACGGAAAAGAAGGTTTAGAGAGGACAAAAGATAATCCATCTTTAATTGTCCTTGATTTAGAGATGCCGAGAATGGATGGATTTGAGTTCTTAGAAAATTATATTAAAACAACTCCTGAAGATAAAAGAGCTCCCGTATTAGTATATTCTGGTAAGGATTTATCAGATGTGCAATCTGAACTTCTTAAAGACAAAGTTGTTGGTTTGGTAAAAAAAGATGAAGCATCAATGGAAAATCTTTCAAGCACTATATCTGGATTAATTAAAGAATCTTAATTTAATAAATCGTCAATTTTTGATAAAAGCCTTTTAAAGTCTACGGGTTTCGTATCAAAATCATCAGCGCCACAGTCGAGTGCTTTTTGTTTATCAGATTCTAAAGCATGTGCAGTTAATGCAATTATAGGAATTGAACTTATTTCTGGATCAGCCTTTGCTTGAATTGTTGCTTCCCATCCATCTAATACAGGCAAACCCATATCCATTAATACCACGTCAGGGCTTTCAGATTTCATCATATCCAAACCAGCTTGACCATCGAAAGCCATGATAACTTCATACCCTCTTCTAGTTAATCTTCTTGATAACATATCGCGATTCATCTCATTATCTTCAACGTACAGTATCTTCATTTTTCTCCATTAATTTCTGAATTAATTAATATAAATCTATTTCTACCAGATTTTTTTGCCTTGTAAAGTCTTTTGTCTGCTTTATTAATTAAATCTGATGAGGTTTCAGACTCCTCAGAGAATGCTACACCTCCGCTAGCTGTAATATCAATACTTGTACCTTCATAATTCACAACATTTTTTTGTATTTTGGAAATTAATCCTTCAAGAAAAATACTAATATCATCTTCACTTTTATATAAAATTGCTAAGAACTCTTCACCACCAATTCTTCCAACTTGATTTGGCTGAGAGATTTCTTCGTCCAATAAATTTGCAAAAGATTTAAGAACCTCATCTCCTCCAGAATGTCCATAAGTATCATTTACCTTTTTAAAAAAATCGATATCGAAAACTACAACAGCAAAAGGTTGGTAATCTTTTCTTTTCTCTCTAATCAATGAGTTTTCAAGTGTTTCAAAAATAACTCTTCTGTTAGCAATTCCTGTTAATTGATCTGTAGTGGCTTGAATATGAAGCTCGTTAACTAATTCTTTTTCTCTTTCTCTTAAAAGCTTTCTTTCTAATGTAGATACAACTTTTGCAAGAAGTACAGTACCGTTAATTGGTTTTGGTAAATAATCTTGAGCACCTAATTGTATGCATTTAGCAATACTTTCAACATCATCGAATGCAGATACCATTATTACCGGTAGTGACTCAGCTGCATGTTTTGATCTAAATTTTTTAAGTAATTCAAGGCCATTTATGTCAGGCAATATCACATCCAGTAAAATTAAATCAGGAGTTTGGTTTTCAACCTCATCAAGTGCACTTTTGCCATCATATGAGGTTCTGCAAGTTAAGCCACTCATTGATAATCTTCTTTCTAAAACTTCACAATTTGTTTTATTGTCATCAACAATAAGTATGTCAGATTCCTTTAGTTCATCGCTTAAAGAAATTGAGTACTCAATATCCCCAAGAGATTTAAATAGTGCTTGAGCTGTTTCTAGTTGAGAAGAGGATGATTCTTCAAGCTCAATACTTTCACCTTTTATGAAATCTACAAAAACCTCAATTGCTTTTTCAGTATCTCTTGCTAAATCTATAATATGCTTAAGGTCGTTGATGATTATTCTTCTAGTTCGGCTCTCTGGAATATCTTCTTCAAAATCTTCTATTAAAATTTCACCATAGCCAATAATTGCATTAAGAGGTGTCCTTAGATTAT
Organism: uncultured SAR86 cluster bacterium; assembly: GCA_902528875.1. GTDB lineage: Bacteria > Pseudomonadota > Gammaproteobacteria > Magnimaribacterales > D2472 > SAR86A. Next base: position 3,969 of record CABZTX010000040.1, read on the forward strand.
GTCTCAATTCGGCATATTCGTCTTGAGTTTTTTTTGCGGTCCCTTTTGCATAAATATTAAAAGCTTCGTCATATTGATTAATAAGTTTTGTGCATGAGCTTTTTATTTGGTCAAGCTCATCACCAGATGGAAAATCTAATTTAGTAAGGGCTTTTTCAACAATATCAATATAATCAAATATAGCATTAGCAGGAGTAACAAAATCTTGCTTTATCTGAGATAAAATTATATCTCTAGCTACTTTCGATGAGTTTTTTGAAGGTGAATTATTCATACTAATTTTCTATCTCAATATCGTCTAAGAAACTCGGCTTATGCATTAAAAAACCTTGGCCAACCTTGCATCCTAAGTTGATCATTTTTTCTTTCTCGACCTCGGTCTCAATACCCTCTCCAATCATTTCTAAGTCTAGCTCTAAACAAACATCTGCAACAAATTGAATTAGTCTTGCTGTTGAGCTATCAGATATATTTGAGGTGAAGTGTCTATCAAGCTTTACAACATCGATTGGTAAATCTTTTATGTATTTCAGAGATGCATAACCTGCTCCAAAGTCATCAAGAGCAATTTTGATTCCCTTTTCTTTCAGTCTTGCTAACGACTCGCCAGCTTTATGCATATCCTCTAACTCGGCAGTTTCAGTAACTTCGAGACCAAACTCATTGGGTTTAATGTTGTTTTCGTCAACAA
>CABZTX010000041.1 GCA_902528875.1 uncultured SAR86 cluster bacterium
GTGAAGTTGTAGCTGTTGGTCCGGGAAAAGTAAATAAATCAGGTGATTCTATACCAATGAATGTTTCAGTTGGAGACACAGTAGTTTTCGGTCAATATGGAGGAAATGAAATCAAATTAAATGACGAAGAATATCTCATACTCGTTGAGGGAGATATTTTTGGTGTAATCGAATAAACAATTATTAATAGGGAGATTAAATATGTCAGCTAAAGATGTAAAGTTTGGTGATAATGCCAGAACAGAGATGCTTGATGGTGTTAACACATTAGCAAATGCCGTGAAGGTAACACTTGGTCCAAAAGGAAGAAATGTAGTACTTGATAAGTCATTTGGAGCTCCAACTGTGACTAAAGATGGTGTATCAGTTGCTAAAGAGGTTGAATTAGAGAATAAATTTGAAAACATGGGTGCACAAATGCTAAAGCAAGTTGCATCACAAACTTCAGATGAGGCTGGTGATGGAACCACAACAGCCACTGTTTTAGCACAATCAATTGTAAATGAAGGAAATAAAGCTGTTGCCGCTGGTATGAATCCAATGGATTTAAAAAGAGGAATTGATAAAGCTGTAGCAAGTGCTGTTGATTTTGTAAAAGGATTGAGTGTTCCATGCACTGACGATAAAGCAATTGCACAAGTTGGAACAATTTCAGCAAATGGAGATACTGCTGTTGGTGAAATAATAGCTGAGGCGATGGAAAAAGTTGGCAAAGAAGGAGTAATTACTGTTGAAGAAGGTAGCGGTATTGAAAATGAGCTTGATGTTGTAGAAGGAATGCAGTTTGATAGAGGATATCTATCCCCTTATTTCATCACAAATCAAGATAATATGACAGTAGAATTAGATTCTCCGTTCATTCTTTTAGTAGACAAAAAGATTTCAAACATACGAGATCTTCTTCCATTATTGGAAAATGTTGCTAAGGCAGGAAAGCCTTTATTAATTATTGCTGAAGATATAGAGGGTGAGGCACTAGCTACATTGGTTGTAAACAACCTTAGAGGTATTGTAAAAGCTGCTGCGTGTAAGGCTCCGGGTTTTGGTGACAGAAGAAAAGCTATGCTAGAAGATATTGCTATATTGACTGGCGGAACAGTTATATCTGAAGAGGTCGGTTTATCTTTAGAAGCTGCAAGTATTGACGATCTAGGTACATCAAAAAGAGTTGTTCTCAATAAAGATAATGCAACAATAATTGATGGTGCAGGCGATGAAAATGCTATTGCAACTAGAGTTAATCAAATAAGAGCTCAAGTTGAAGAAACTACTTCTGATTATGACAAAGAAAAACTTCAAGAGAGAGTTGCGAAGCTTGCTGGTGGTGTTGCTGTAATTAAAGTTGGCGCAGGTTCTGAAGTTGAGATGAAGGAAAAAAAGGCGAGAGTTGAAGATGCTCTTCATTCTACAAGAGCAGCAGTTGAGGAAGGAGTTGTTCCTGGTGGTGGATCAGCTTTGATTAGATGTCTTGAGGCTGTTGAAAAACTAAAAGGAGACAATGATGATCAAAATGTTGGTATCAATATTGCCAAGAAAGCTTTTGAAGCTCCTTTAAGACAAATAGTTTCTAACGCAGGTGAAGAACCTTCCGTTATTGTAAACAAAGTAATTGATGGTAAAGATTCTTTTGGCTTTAATGCTGCAACTAGTGAGTTTGGTGACATGATCGAAATGGGTATTTTAGATCCTGCTAAAGTTACCAGAACAGCTCTTCAAGCAGCTGGTTCAGTTGCAGGCATGATGATTACGACAGAAGCTATGGTAACTGATGTACCAAAGGATGATACACCAATGCCACCAATGCCAGATATGGGAGGCATGGGCGGTATGGGCGGTATGATGTAATTAAAAATTTGGAGCATTTTGCCCCATTTTTTTTGTATAATTATTAAAACTAACAATATCTTCTTTTGGAGAACTATTAATGAAAGCTTTTTATTTTTTACCTTTATTATCAATAAATTTATTTGCTCATATAGATAATACTATTCATTCTCACTACATTGAGACACTAGTCCAGTTGATCATATTTTTTGCATCTATTAGTCTATGTTTCATAGTTGTTTATCTTTTTAAAGCTTTGTTAAGGAGGTTTGTATGAAAATTAAAGATATAAAAGCCCATTGTGATATTCCATGTGCAGTCTATGATCCATATATCGCTCAATTTGCTGCTTTAAGCTTAATAAGAATTGTTGACCTTATTAATGAATCACCTGATGAAGTATCAAATAAAAATGACTTAGCAAAGTTATCGCGTTTAGTTCAACAAAAAGAGGAACATGCCGCTGAAGTAAAAGATGCAGTAAGAGTAATCTGGGGAGATTATTTCAAAGCTCCACAAATAGAAAAGTTTCCTGAAATTCACGAATTGACTCATTCTATAATGATGGATGCATCCAAATGTAAGCAGAATATAGATAGGGAAGCTGCCGAAGGTTTGTTTAATAAAGTAAACAGATTTGCTGAAATTTTTTGGTCAACCAAAGAAATTGAAACTGTGTTGAAAGCATCACCCAACCCACCAATGCTTAAGTTAGTTGTACCAATATTGAGTGATTAAAATATACAGAGTTAAAGGTGATAGCATGTCGCCAGAGATTCGAAATAACTCATATATTCTTACAAAAAAATACAATAGCTACAAGGTCAATGACATTGTTGCTATCAAAGCTAAAAACATCGGGATGGTAGTTAAAAAAATTAAACATATTGAAGGTGATTTTTTTATTGTTGAAAGTATAAATAAGCAATATGACTCAATTGTAAGTAAAATGACGTTTGAGGATAGCGATATTATAGGAAAAGTTATTTTTAAATTATTTAATTAGTATGAAGTCACAAGAATTTAAAGTTTTAAATATATCATTTGTTAACTTCTCTATTTTCTATGGCTTATTTCTGTTCTCTTGGGGAATAATTATTTCGATAATTTCAAACAGTAGTTCAATAACCTCTTATATACCTTCTTTTATTTCAATACCCATTATTTTATTTTCATGGTTATCCCTTTTAATACCTCAAAAAAAGAAACTATTTATGCATATAACAGCGACATTTGGGTTAATTTGTGCATTAGCAGGCTTAGATCTATTGAGAGGGCTACCAAACATATTTGAGAATTTTTGGGCTGATCTATCAAAGATGATAATGTTTACCTCTGGCTTAATTTATACATATTTATGTATTCAATCATTTATTTTTGCCCGCAATAAATCTAATGTTTAACCTTAGACCAATTTATTGAGATTAATTAAATTTCTTAATCTTAATTTTAGATATTAAATTTTCATCTAACTCTAGAATTTCAAACCTATATAAATCTATTTCGATACATAAGTTTGCTTGAGGTATTTGGTCAAGATACTCTGTAACTAAACCATTTATAGTTTTAGCATTGTCTTCAGGTATTTCCCAATTTAGATAATTATTCAACTCTCTAATTTTTGAGTTTCCATCTGTTAATATTGATCCATCTTTTAACTTTATAAACTCTTTTTCAAGCTCTTCTTTGTCACCACCAAATTTACCTGTGATTTCTTTAAAAATATCTTCAACAGATATTAGACCCTCAATTTCACCATATTCGTCTACTACAAGACCAATAGATTCATTATTTGCTAGAAACTCCCGTAACTGCTTCATTAGTAATGTGGATTGAGATACGAAATAAGTCTTATGAAGAATTTTTTTGAAATTTGAAGAACTACCTTGTTCATAATTCTCTAAAAATGAATGAGAATCTTTTAAATGTAAAATACCAATCATATTATCAATTGAGTCCTGAAACACAGGCAGTCTGGTATATTCAGTAGATTCAATTATATTTGTTGCTTTTTCATAGTCATCATTTATGTTAATTCCTATTATCTCTGCAGTAGGTATCATTATGTCCTCAACTATCAATTCCTCCATTCCTAAAACAGAGGAGAGCATCTTCCTATATTGCTTAGGAATTAAATCGCCAGACTCTTCAAGCAAAGTTCTTAATTCTTCAGTATTAAGATTATCATTTGTATTTGCATCTTTTGCATCTAGACTAAATATTTTTAAGATCAATCTACTTAAAAAATTAGTAAAAAATATAAGAGGTTTAAATATATATACAAGAACATTTAAAATAAATGATGATTTTGTTGCTACACTCTCAGGCTTTATTGCTGCAATTGTTTTAGGAGTAATTTCAGAGAATATTAAAATTATTATGGTTAATATAATTGACCCTATTAAAACGTTACCACCAAAATAATTAATCATAATTATTGTCACTATTGCTGAGGCTAAAATATTTGCAAAGTTATTTCCTACTAATATAGCTGACAATAATTGATCAGGTTTTTTCAGAAGATTGAGTGCTCTTTTTGCGCTACCTTTTGATTTTTTAGATAAATTCTTAAGCTTAATTTTATTAGCTGCCATCATTCCTGTTTCAGAGCCAGAAAAAAAGCCACTAAGAACTAGTAAGAAAATAAGTGTTGAAAATAAAAAAATTAAAGATGGATCTTCTTGCATTAGGATCCTATTAAGTATGAATTCATATAATAAGCGCCAAGAACAGCCCACATGGCAATAAAAAGACTTCTTGTTGCATATTTAATTGGAAAACTAAAATAATTCACACCTATTACCGTTACAAAAAA
>CABZTX010000042.1 GCA_902528875.1 uncultured SAR86 cluster bacterium
CCATGAAAAAGTATTTGACGTAGCCTGTTCTGATGGAATTGAAGTAGATCCAGTTACGAATAGATGTCCAGATAATGGTGCAAGGGTAAACATTTCTGATTGTTCTATCACTCAAGGTGTTGGTTCTGCAGAATTAAAAAGACTTTGGAAAGATCCAGATTTTAATCCCAATGATAAGTCTTTTTACTATGTAAGAGTTCTTGAAAATCCTACCTGTCGTTGGAGTACTTGGGATGCAATTAAAAGAGGTTTTGAACCTCGAGAAGATCTTCATGAAACAATTCAAGAAAGAGCATGGTCATCTCCAATATGGTATATACCAGCTAGCACAGATGTTGAAGTGATTCCTCTTGGTGGTACTATTAGACTGAGAGATTTTAATTAAAGATAAAACTTAAATTGAAAAAAAGAGTCTTAATATTTCTCATTATCGGTCTTGTTTTATATTATTTAGATCTAAGTATTAATTCTGATCAAGATAAAGATATTTATATTAGTGATCAAGAAATAATAAGCTTAATTTCTGCATGGGAGTCTCAGGTTGGAAGAACACCTAATGACAATGAAATTGCAAGAATAATTAATAATTTAGTTGAAGAAGAAATTCTATATAGAGAGGCATTAAATCTTGGTCTAGAAAAAGATGATAGGATAATAAAAAGAAGATTAGCTCAAAAAATATCTTTTTTAAAACAAGAATCTATTAAAGAAGCATTTACTAAAGAAGATGTCTTTAAATATTTTAATGAAAACAAAGAAAAATACTTTATTGATTCAGTATTCACTTTTACACATTATTTTTTTTCTTCCGAAAATAAACCAGAGGAAAGATCATTTAAGGCATACGCAGACCTTCAAAATAATGTTTCTATAGATTCAGATCCATTTCTTTTGGGCAAAAACTTTGTTCAAGTTAGTATCAATGACATTAAACGTGATTTTGGCGAAGAGTTTGCATTAAGTTTTAATGCTCCTCAATTGAATAGCTGGTTAAAACCAATAAAATCTGTGTTTGGATATCATATTATTTTAATCACAGATCATAAAGATGGCTATTATCCAGATGTGTCTGAAATTTATAAAACCATTGAAATTGATTTACTCCAAGATAAAAAGAGTAAAGCCTTGAATGAATATTTAAATAAAATTAAAACGGAATATAAGATCTTCATTAATCCAGATTTAAAAATTTAATGAATAGAATTGTATATAGTTTATTGCTTTTTATTGTTTTTAATCTTCACTCTCACGAATTCAATCCAGCGCATTTAATTATCGATGAGCTAGAACAAAAAAGTAATTCATACACTGCAACTTGGATGTACCCTTATAAAAACATTGGTAAAAGAGCTGAGATTATTTTTCCTGATAAATGCATGACTTCATCTAATGATTTGTTCTATCAAGGAAAGTATATTAATGAAAAAATTGATTTAGATTGCTCAGTTACTATAAAAGGCCAATTAATAGAGATAGTGAACTTAAGTGTTTTAACTGATGCACTAATTACAATAAATTTTTCAAATGGAACATTTGAAGGGTTAGTAAATGTAAATAATAACATTTTAGAAATACCAATTGAGACTAATTATTATCCTTTTTCCTATTTAGGCCTTGGTATTTCTCATTTATTTGATGGATTAGATCATATTTTATTTATTTTCGGATTACTTTTTTGTATATCTGGTTTTTTAAACATTATAAAGACAATAACTGCTTTTACACTAGCCCACAGTATTACTCTAGGTTTAACAATATTTGGCTTTATTAATCTGCCGCAAGGCACAGTAGAAGCCCTAATCGCATTAACAATTGTTTATCTGGCTTTAGAGATAAATAATGATGCTAATACTCTTAAATCTCCATGGATAATGGCATTCATCTTTGGATTATTACATGGTCTGGGTTTTGCAAGTGCACTAACTGATATAGGAATTACAAACGATAAAATGCTCTTTTCGTTGCTATTTTTTAATATTGGTATTGAATTAGCTCAAATCATGCTGATACCTATTCCAATATTATTAATATATTTATCTAATAAATATAATTTTCTGTATTTGACTAAGAATACAGCCAGTTATGCAATAGGAGGATTGGGATTCTATTGGTTTATAGACCGGGTAATTGGTATTATTCTTTAAATAATTATGTATTTTACAAATAAAAATATTCTTTTAGGTGTCACTGGCGGTGTGGCGGCTTATAAGTCTGCAGAAGTTATTAGACTTTTTAAAAAACAAGGAGCTGATGTAAGAGTTATTATGACTGAATCAGCAAAGGAGTTCATTACACCTCTTACTCTGCAAGCTGTATCAGGAAATGAAATTCATGATTCACTTCTAGATACGAAAGCAGAATCAGCAATGGGACATATAGAGCTTGCAAAATGGGCAGATATTATTCTAATCGCTCCTTGTACTGCAGAAACAATTGCAAAAATTACACACGGAAGAGCAGATAATCTCATGGGTGCAGTTCTTCTGGCATCTAATGCAGATATCTTTATTGCACCTGCGATGAATATGAATATGTGGTTGGATGGGAGTACTCAAACTAATTATAAAACTTTGTTAAAAAGAGGTATTACATTTATTGGACCAGCAGAGGGAGAACAAGCTTGTGGAGATATAGGCCCTGGGAGAATGGAGGAGCCAGATAAAATTATCACTCTTATCTCATCTTCATTTAATTCAGGACCTCTAGCAAATAAGACTATTACAGTAACAGCAGGCCCAACAAGAGAACAGTTAGATCCCGTAAGATTTATCTCTAATAACAGCTCTGGAAAGATGGGTTATTCTATAGCTGAAGCTGCTATCGAGGCTGGGGCAATCGTAAATCTTATTAGTGGTCCTGTTGCGTTGAATGCAAATAGTAAAATTAATTTAATTAAAGTTAATTCTGCAAATGAAATGCAAAAAAGCGTTATGGATTGTATGAAAACATCTGATATTTTTATAGGATGCGCAGCTGTTTCTGATTTTAAATCATCTGACATTTCTGATATAAAAATAAAAAAAGAGGACATATCAAAAATAGATATACAACTTGAAAAAAATGAGGATATTCTTGCTAACGTAGCCTCGAAATATAAATCTGCATATGTAGTTGGATTTGCAGCTGAAACATCTGATGTTGTTAATAATGCTAAGAAGAAATTAATTTCAAAGAATTTAGATATGATAGTTTCAAATGATGTTTCTGATAAAGCTATTGGATTTGATGCTGATGAGAATGAGGTGAATATAATTACAAAAAATGAAAGTATTTTTCTAAAAAGAGATAAAAAGATTAGAATAGCTCGAGAAATTTTAAACTTTATGTCTTTAAAAATTAACTAATAATTATGTCAACTCATACAAACAAAAAACCTATAACGCTGACAACGTTAGGCAATCTTAAAAAAAATTCTGAAAAATTTACATGCTTAACTGCATATGAATCCACAATGGCGTCAGTCATTAGTGAAAATGGTGTTGATGTCATATTAGTTGGAGATAGTTTGGGCATGGTCGTGCAAGGACATGACAGCACTCTCCCAGTAACAATGGATCAATTGATCTATCATCTAGAGTGTGTAGTAAATGGAAATTCAGGTTCTCATATTATGGCTGATATGCCATTTATGAGTTATTCAACAGACGATCTAGGTCTTGAAAACGCTAAAAGGCTTATGCAAGCAGGTGCTAATTCTGTAAAAATTGAAGGTGGAGAATGGATATCAAATATGGCTCAAGCTTTGTCAGATAGAGGCATTCCTGTGTGTGCACATATGGGGCTTACTCCCCAAACTATTAACAGGATTGGTGGTCATCATGTTCAAGGCAGAGATCCATCACAAAAAGAAAAAATTATTAATGAAGCTATTTCGCTTGAAAAAGCGGGTGCTGCAATGTTGTTGTTAGAATGCGTTCCAGGTGATTTAGCACAAGAGATAACATCCACTTTGAAAATACCTGTTATAGGAATAGGTGCGGGTATACATACGGATGGTCAAATTATGGTTGTGCATGATTTACTTGGTATTTCATGTTTAGACACCCCACCAAAATTTGTAAAAAATTTTATGAAAGAGTCATCCTCAATTCAGGATGCAATTCATAGATATGTTGATGAGGTAAAGAATCTTAAATTTCCATCAGAAGAACATACCTTTAAGTAAGATTGAAAATCTATAAATCAATAAATGAATTTAATACTTTAAAATCAAATTTACCTGCATTGACTCTTGTTCCTACAATGGGAAACCTTCATATGGGTCATATTTCCCTTATAG
>CABZTX010000043.1 GCA_902528875.1 uncultured SAR86 cluster bacterium
AAAATGTTACATAAAATTAATACAAATTATTTTCTTTCTTTTCTATTTTTTTCATCAATTACATTTGCTCAAAATGAGAACCTGATTGAAGAGGTTATTGTTACGGCAACAAAGACAGAAAAAACGCTTCAAGAAGTTCCTGTTGCGGTATCAGTTGTATCAGGAGATACCATTGAAAAAGCAAATATCATTGACATTCTTGATTTAAAGGCAGTTGTACCATCCTTAGATACTAGACAAAGAACAACATCTACACAATCAACATTTTTTATAAGAGGTTTTGGAAATGGTGATTACAACCAAGGTATTGAACCTTCTGTTGCAGTTTTCATTGATGGCATTTATAGATCTAAAATGCAATCCCAAATCTCAGACTTGCCATTAATTGAAAGAATAGAGGTTTTGAGAGGCCCTCAAAGCACATTGTTCGGTAAAAATGCTACTGCTGGTGTTATTAATGTTGTTACAAAAAAACCTTCATTTGAAAAATCTGGCTTTTTATCAACAACGATTGGAAATTATAATTCAAAGTTAGTAAAAGTTTATTCGACCGGTCCTCTGAATGAAACAGTGGCTTACAGTTTTTCATTAGGTTCAAATCAATCGGACGGTTATACAGACAATATCACTACTGGTAATGATGTGAATAATAGAGATAGATCTAATATGAGAGCTGAACTTTTATTTGATCCTTCAAGTGATTTATCTATAAGACTAACTGTTGACTACGATGAATATGATGAAACTTGCTGTACTGTGGGAAGTGCAAATTATGGAGTAGCAGCTCAGATTGCTTCGGCAATGGGAGGTGCAATAATTCCTGATGATCCATACACACAAAAAGTTTTTTATGACTTTGATCCTGATACATCTGGAGACAATTCAGGAGTTTCAGCTCACGTAAAGTATGATTTAGATAAAAAAGTTTTTGAAAGTATATCTTCCATTAGAACCTCATATATGGAAAATCTTCAAGATGTTGACTTTGATGGTGCTCCAATTGTTAATCCTAGTCCGATAACACAAGATCTTGATCAAGTTACACAAGAATTTAGACTTTATAGCGATAATGATACAAATTTTAATTGGTTAATTGGATTATATTATTTTCAAGAGGATATGGACTATACTGAGTCTATCTATTACGGACCAGCCTTCAGAGCATATTTAGGTGGTTTTTTACCAGCAGGTGCTTTTGACGGGTTAGAGCAGGGTTTTAACTTACCTAACGGTACTATATTCCCAGCAGGAGTAGGAAATACAGAAACAGCAACACAAGATAATTCAAGTACATCTATATTTATGCAAGCTGACTTAGATGTAACAGATAAACTCAACATACTTGCAGGCATAAGTTATATGGAAGATGAAAAAACAGTTTCATATAATCAAATAAATACTGATTTTTTCTCTCAGTTAGATTTTGTTGCAATAAGCACTGGTCTGTTGATGATGCAAGGTTTACCTGCAGCTCAAGCAGCTGCATTAGCAGCAAATCCCGAAACAAATGCACTGTTAGGTTTTCAACCCTTTCAGTTATTACCTCAATTCGTAAATTTTCCGAATTCTGTAAATGATGGAAAAAGCAAAGATAACAATACAGATTTCAATTTAAAATTCACTTATGCTGTAAATGATTTTGCATCTATATATGGTGGTTTATCAACTGGGTATAAAGCAACAGCTTGGAATATTTCTAGAGATTCAAGACCAACAGCTAGCGAAATTGCTGGACTAGCTGCAGCTGGAACACCTGTTGGTCCAAATACTACTGTTGGGACAAGATACGCTAATCCTGAGAAGGCTGAAGTGCTAGAACTTGGTGCAAAAATTGCTTTACCTTCAGGTTATTTAAATATTGCAATTTTTGATCAAGAAATTGAAGATTTTCAAACCAATACCTTTGTAGGAACAGGTTTTGTGCTTGCCAATGCAGGCTCACAGTCAGCAGATGGATATGAGTTTGATTTAGTAATTTCACCGACTGAAAATATTGATCTTGCATTAAGTGGGCTGTTTATTGATCCTATATATGATTCATATGTAGGAGCAGCACCCGGTGATTTATCTGGAACCGTTCCATCTAATACCCCAGAAGACACAATTTCATCTACTGTTACATGGAATTACAATTTTAAAGGCTGGGATTCGTTTTTAAGAATTTCACATCTTTACTCAAGTCAAGCTAAGCTTCTTGAAAATCCTGCCCATCAGGCGTTGATTGAGGTTAAAGGAAATGGTTATAAAGAGCAAGACACATTTAATCTCACTGCTGGATTTGAAAAGGATAATATATCAATAAAAATTTGGGGAAAAAATATAAATGATGATAAGTTTTTAACATCTGCATTTATTGGTACTGCAGATTTATCAGAAACCACATTTTATGGATATCCAAATAGCTTTAAGAGCTATGGGATGACGTTAAATTATTCCTTTTAATATTTGAACCATTTTAAAATGGTGCGCCCGGGAAGATTCGAACTCCCGACCCCTTGGTTCGAAGCCAAGTACTCTATCCGGCTGAGCTACAGGCGCATTTCATAATTATATGTTTAAGTAGCATAATTTATTAAAAACATTAATAATTTTTATTTGTGATTATGATATTATTTTATTGAAGGAAAGGGGGTTTCTATGAACATTAAAAGTATTATAGTTAAATCACTATTAATTGTTATTACAGTTTATTTTACGTTTTTGGGCATTATATATTTTGATGTATATGATGATAGACCAATTCTATCTTTATTTAAAAAACTTCAATCAAATTCAGCATTAGAAATTATTGATTTTTCTGTAGAACAATCTGAATCTAATAAACTAAAACCACCCCCTAATCCTGACAGAAATCCTTATTACGGTGATTTGCATGTTCATACAAAATATTCATTTGATGCATATGTTTTTGGAGTAACTGCATCACCAGATGACGCATATAAATACGCAAAAGGTGAAGCAATTAATCATCCACTTGGTTATGAAATGAAATTAAGAGAGCCATTAGATTTTTATTCTGTCACTGATCATGGTTTTTATATGGGTATGATTCAGGCTTATGCTGATACATCTTCAGAAATTTCAAAAAATGAGTTCACAAAGCCATTCCATAATCTTAATAGAGAAGAAAACTTAACAGTATTGTCCGCTGGTGAAAGATCTAATATATTTAGTTCGATACTAGGCGCAGCAATAATTCAACCATATCCTGACTGGCACCCAAAAATCATAAAAGGATGGCTTACAAAGAATACTCAATTAGCATTAAAATCTTTTGATTATAACGTTCATAAATCTGCATGGGCAGATATTGCACGATCAGCAAATGAACATAACGATCCAGGAAATTTTACAACATTTATAGGTTATGAATTTACAACTTCTACTAATATTGAGGGAGGAAATTTACATAGAAATGTAATTTTTAATTCTTCTAAAGCCTCAATTAGACCATGGACTAGAATTGATTCATTAAATCCTGAAGATCTCTGGACATGGCAAGACACGCTTAGAGATAAAGGTATTGATACTATATCCATGCCACATAATAGCAATGGATCAAACGGTGAAATGTTTGAGATGGAAACATTTTACGGAAATGCAATTGATAGAGAATACTCTCAAAAAAGAATGAGAAATGAGCCTGTTGTTGAGGTAACTCAAGTAAAGGGAACATCAGATACTCATCCTTTGCTGTCACCTGATGACGAGTGGGCAGATTTTGAGATTATGGATATAAGAGTTGGGAGTAGACCACCTACATATAGCAAACCCTCTGGTGGTTATGTAAGAGAAGCTTTTTTAAATGGTTTAACACTTGAATTTACGAATCAAGGTAATCCATATAAATTTGGATTAATAGGCTCATCTGATACACACACTGGAGCTGGTGCTTTTGATGAATCAAATTATTGGTCTAAAGTTGGTTTATTAGATGGTGATCCTGAAAATAGAGGTTCAGTTCCGTTAACAGAAGAAAATCTAGATATGCTAAATGAGTATATGGCTGCCTTTAATCAACCAATAAGTACTATAAAACTAAATCAAGGTGAATATGCTAATACTGGATTTTCTCAGTGGGGCGCATCTGGCTTAGCTGCAGCATGGGCTGAAGAAAACACAAGAGATTCAATATTTAATGCATTTAAACGTAAGGAAACGTTTGCTACAACAGGATCAAGAATTGCAGTCCGTTTTTTTGCTGGTTAT
>CABZTX010000044.1 GCA_902528875.1 uncultured SAR86 cluster bacterium
GAGGGAAAGTTGGCCAATCAGAAACCTTTGGCAAAGCAACTCGTGCATCATTGTTTTCAAGAATATCTACATAGCTGAACTTAGATTCACATTCTATTAGTATCTGAACAGTTCTTGCTGAAAAACCACATCTTGGTTCATATGGTGTTCCTTTCATATATATTAAGATATTATTTTCACTTATTTGTTCTCTTAATTTTGCTTCAATATCCATGTTATTTCCTTATTATGTCTAAATATTTCTTAATTGTTTCATCAAAACCATATAACAATGCATCTATTATAATCGCATGACCAATAGATACCTCATTAATGTTACCCATTTCAACTAAATAATGTAAGTTATTTAAGTTTAAGTCATGGCCTGCATTAACTAACAAATTATTATCTAAGGCTTTATCAATAATTGCATTAACTTCCATAAGAATAGACTCATCATTATTAGCTATAGCTTTCGAAAATTTTCCTGTATGTATTTCAATTAAATCAGCATTCATTTTAGAGGCATATTCAACACCACTAATATCGTCAATAAATAAACTTATTTTTGCCTTATTAGATTTTTGTTTCAGGGATTCAATTATATTTTTAAGATCCTCATCATGTGATCCTTCAGACCAACCATAATTTGAAGTAATTTGATCTATAGTATCCGGGACAAGTGTAATTTGATCTGGATTGATAATCTCAACCAACTTACAAAAACCTAAAAATTCTTTATTAGGTTTTGAAAATGGGTTGCCTTCTATATTAAATTCAACGCCTCTACTTTTTGCAATATTAGATAGTTTAATAACATCATTGCTTGTAGCATGTCTATGATCAGGTCTTGGGTGCAGTGTAAGACCATCAACACCCAAGTCTATTGCTTGATTTGCAAAATCTTCTAGGTCAGGATAATTTTCACCTCTTGCATTTCTAAGTAAAGCAATTTTATTTAGATTTATGCTTAATTTCATTTTTGTATTATCTATATAGATCGTCACACTTATCAACAACTAATGTTGATGCATCATTAATTTCATTATTGAAATGCTTATAACCCTTAATTAGTATTACAGGCTGCATTTCAGCACTTTGACCCATTAATAAACCTGCTGAGGCTGCAATCTCATCTGCAACTGCAACCTCAGTTCCTTTTAATTTCTTTCCATACATATCAATTTCACCCTTTAAGTCAAGTAAGCAATTTATATTACTACTCGCAATTGCAAAGTTTACAACTCCAGACCTGTATGGGCGAGTCATTGAGTCAGAAATAACAATTGAAATATTTTTTTTAAAAATTTTTGATAATTTATTCTGAAGATTGTCAGCACTTTTTGATGGATCTTTAGGAAGTAATAAAGCAATATTATTATCATTTGGGATGTTAGACAGATCTATACCTGCGTTAATATTTACTAAGCCTAGCTTGTGCTCAACAACAATTACATTTTTATTAGTTGATATTATTTTATTAGATTCATTCATAATTACTTGAACTAGACGCTTATCTTTATTTAACTTCAAAGCTAATTTAGCAGCATCATCAGAAACCTTGATCTCATTTAAATTAACATATCTATTTTCAGATTTTGAAATAATTTTATGTGCAATAACAAAAATATCATTATCATCAATTGATAAATTATTAGAATTAACTGCGCTATATATTATTTCAACAAGATTATCTCCAGCCTTTATTACAGGAAAGTCTTTAACTGCTATCAAGTCAAGTGAATTCATTTATAGAACATATTTAAAGCTGAAAAATAGCATATGTAAACAAAAATTCGTTCATCATGTATACTTTCTTGCTATGAGTTCTATAGATAAAAAGTTGCTAGAAATACTAGTATGCCCCAATTCTAAAAAACCTTTAACTTTTAATGAAGAAACAAATGAGTTGATTTGTAAAGAATCTGGATTGGCTTATCCAATCAAAGATGGGATTCCTATTATGCTACCTGAGAAAGCACGCAAAATTTAATTTCTGCGCCCGTAGCTCAGCTGGATAGAGTACTTGGCTACGAACCAAGGGGTCGGGAGTTCGAATCTCTCCGGGCGCACCACTACTTCAGATTAATTGGCATACAAATTGCTACATATAACTGTATAAGGACATTTTATGCAAGATTATATAGATAGCGTTGTAGATTTTTGTAAGAGAGAGCCAATTTGGGCACTAGCTTTTTTTATTTGTGGTTTTATTATTGGTGATACTTACTTCACTCTATAATCATAAGATCCTCTGCAATAACCACATCTCCTCTGAAATTGACATTAACATCATTTAAAATAGACTCATTTGTTGCACCCCAAAATAATATGTGAGACAAAACTAATTTTTTTGGCTTAAGTTTATTAGCAATATAGCCAACATCAATTGAAGATGTATGGTGTGCTTGATGATATATTTGCCATTCTTTAGTTTTATTAATAAAAGTTTCACTAGAATATACCTCATGAACTAGGATATCTAAATTGTTACCGTGCTTCATTAAATTTTTACTATTTGCAGTATCACCAGAAAATAATATTTTTTTATCATCTGTAGTAAATAAAAAACCATAGGAATTTTCAAAATCGCCATGATTATTCTTAAATGCCAAAACTTCTACATTCTCGTCTTTATATATTGTTCCCTCTTCAGTAATTTCAGTAACATTAGTTGTGTAACCATATTTATTTGCAGGTTGTGAGCCATAGAGACGATAGTTAATGTCCTCACGATATGCTTCAATAATATTTTTAGACATATCCTTTAATCCTTTTGGTCCATATAAATTGAGAGGTTTTGACCTACCCATAATCCATGGAGTAAGTATTAAATCAGACAGCGCTCCACTATGATCAGAATGAATGTGTGTTAAGAATGCTATATCAATATTTTTTAATTCCATAGATGGGAATTTTCCTCCCCATGGAGGTGACATTGCAGATATCCTTCTAACGATGCCTGGCCCAAAATCAATTATGTATGCACTTTGATTAACTACAACGGCGTATCCTGAGCCATATCTATCTGGATCAGGATTAGGAGTACCTGAACCAAGAATTATTAACTTAGTATCAGTAAGCGAATATATTGAAAAGAATAATATAGATAGTGATAAAAAATTTAATTTTATATTAGACAGATTTAAGTCTTTGTTCAGGAATTTTATTTTTAACATTTGTAATGTTATTGTCTTTATCGAAATAAACAAGTGTTGGTTGATGTGATTCTGACTCAGACTGATCATAAGATCCATAAGAGCAAATGATAACAACATCATTTGGTGAAACTTTATGAGCAGCCGCCCCATTAACAGAAAGTGTTCTAGAGCCAGCCTCTGCAAGTATTAAATAAGTTGAAAATCTATTACCATTAGTGACGTTATATACATCTACTTTTTCGTATTCCTGCATTCCAGCAATCTCTATAAAGTCTTTGTCTATTGCACATGAGCCTTCGTAATCAATTTCAACTTGAGTTACATTTATGCGATGAAGCTTTGATTTTAATAATGTTTTATTCATAAAGTGGCCAGTATAGTTAAATATCGACAAATATTAAAGTTTTGAGAGGATCATGTTATCAATAAGTCTTATATTTCCAATTGTTGCTGCTATAGCAATAAGTATATCTTTATTCCTGATTTCAAATGACTCCTCAAGGGTTTTTGTGTCACATGCTGTCAAATAATCTACTTTAAAACCTACAGAATTAAGATATTCAATTTTTTCATCTAACAATCTAGATGTTAAGATATTTCTATTTTTATTTATACTAACAAGTACTTCATATAATTTTGAAGCAATTAATTTTTCTTCTTTTGATAGTAAGTTATTTCTTGATGATAAGGCTAGTCCATTAACATCTCTTTGAGTTTCGGCACTTATAACATTTATATTGACTTTATTTTGTTTGATAAAGTCTTTTATTAAGATTAACTGTTGATAATCTTTTTTGCCAAATACCACACTATGAGGATTAATTATATCAAATAACTTATTTACAATTGTTAACACTCCGTCAAAGTGTCCTGGTCTATTTATACCACAAAGTTTTTTTGATTT
>CABZTX010000045.1 GCA_902528875.1 uncultured SAR86 cluster bacterium
TAAAAAAAATATTTGTACTTAAGTTTACTAATACAAGCAAATCATTTCTTAGTGCTAGTCAAATTGGTATTCTCTTAGCTACTATTTACACAGTTGGTCATATTTTCATTGCAATGACCTGCAACAGAGTTTTAACTGGTGCGCCTTTAAATTTAGCTGCAATTGATGCCTTAGTTGAACCTTTAATTAATGGTTTCTGGTTTTTTATCCTATTTAATATTTTTAATAAATTTAAAACAAATAAAATTTCTAACTCTGTTGGTAAAATACAAAATTTTTCACAGACTTCAAAGGTTTCAAAACTTGCACCAATAAATAATAAAAAACATACAGAATAAATCTACAAAACTCTTTTAATAAAGTACAATAATCAACCTTGTGTGGGGCTATAGCTCAGCTGGGAGAGCACCTGCTTTGCAAGCAGGGGGTCCGCGGTTCGATCCCGCGTAGCTCCACCATTATATAAATAATTTATTATAAAGAAATGTGTTATTAAAATACTTTTTTTTTGGTTATTTTAATAGTATATTTATATTTTATATTATCTATAAACTGCACATTTAAACTTTAAAGGAGAATCAGTAACTATGGCTGAACAGACCGAAGGAAAATGTCCCGTAATGCATGGGGCAATGACAACGAACAGCTCTTCTGGAACATCAACTAAAGATTGGTGGCCAAATCAGCTAAATCTCAATATATTGCATCAACATGATAGAAAATCTAATCCAATGGATAATGATTTTGACTACAGGGAAGAATTCAAAAAGATTGATTATGATGCGCTAAAACAAGATCTTTATGATCTTATGACTGATTCTCAGGAATGGTGGCCAGCAGATTATGGCCACTATGGTCCATTCTTTATCAGGATGACATGGCATGCTGCTGGAACTTATAGAAACACTGATGGAAGAGGTGGCGGCGGAACTGGTGCTCAACGTTTTGCACCTCTCAATAGCTGGCCTGATAATGGTAATCTAGATAAAGCTAGAAGGTTGCTCTGGCCAATCAAACAAAAATATGGAAAACAAATTAGCTGGGCTGATCTTTTAATTTTGGCTGGAAATGCCGCAATTGAATCTATGGGTGGTACAACCTTTGGATACAGTGGAGGAAGACCAGATATCTGGGGACCTGAGGAAGATATTCATTGGGGTGTTGAGTCTGAATGGCTGGATAATAAAAGATATAAAGGTGAAAGAGAGTTAGATAATCCCTTAGCAGCAGTACAAATGGGATTGATTTATGTGAATCCACAAGGTCCAGATGGAAATCCTGATCCTCTAGCCAGTGCTCATGATATTAGAGAAACATTTGGTAGAATGGCAATGAATGATGAAGAAACAGTTGCCTTAGTTGCGGGTGGTCACACCTTCGGTAAGTCTCATGGTGCCGGTGCTGAAACAAATGTTCAAACTGAGCCTGAAGGAGCACCCTTAGAAGAAATGGGATTTGGATGGTCTAGTACTTTTGGATCTGGTGTTGGTAGTGACACTATTACAAGCGGTATTGAAGGCGCCTGGACTGCTAATCCAACAAAATGGGACAACGGATATTTTGATCTATTGTTTGGTTACGAATGGGAGTTAACAAAAAGCCCAGCTGGTGCTCATATTTGGCATGCCATTGGGCAAACTGAAGAAGATATGGCTCCAGATGCTGAAGACGCATCAAAAAAAGTTCCAACTATGATGACAACTGCTGATATGGCAATGCGAGTTGATCCTAGTTATAACAAAATTTCAAAAAGGTTTCATGAAAATCCTGATGAATTTGCGGATGCTTTTGCAAGGGCATGGTTTAAGCTCCTTCATAGAGATATGGGGCCTAAAACAAGGTATATGGGTCCTGAAGTTCCTGATGAAGAACTAATTTGGCAAGATCCTGTTCCTGAGGGAAATAGTGACTATGATATTGAGAATGTTAAAAAACTAATTTCAGACTCTGGATTATCTATTCAAGAAATGGTTGAAACAGCATGGGCTAGTGCATCTACCTATAGGGGTTCAGATATGAGAGGTGGTGCAAATGGTTCTAGAATAAGATTAGCTCCTCAAAAAGATTGGGAGGCAAATAATCCAAGTCAACTATCAAAAATTCTTGAAATATATGGAAATATATCAAAAGTAACTGGTGCTTCTGTTGCAGATATTATTATACTTGCAGGTAATTTAGGAATTGAAATGGCATCTGGTGTAGAAGTTCCATTTACTCCTGGGAGAGGTGATGCATCACAAGAGCAAACTGATGTAGAATCTTTTGCTGTTCTAGAACCAAAGTCAGATGCATTCAGAAATTTTCATGCTAGTGGTGTAAATACACCTCCTGAGGAAATCCTTCTTGATAAAGCTCAATTACTAGGACTTACTGCACCTGAAATGACAGTTCTTATTGGTGGAATGAGATCTTT
This sequence comes from uncultured SAR86 cluster bacterium, assembly GCA_902528875.1. GTDB lineage: Bacteria > Pseudomonadota > Gammaproteobacteria > Magnimaribacterales > D2472 > SAR86A. The sequence goes on from CABZTX010000045.1 coordinate 2,414, forward strand.
AGGAATAAGCTCAAATGGATATGGCTTATTTAGTGAAGATAAGAATAATCTTAGCAATGATTATTTCAAAACTTTGCTTGACATGTCTGTCAAATGGAAACCAAATGGAACTGGAAATTCTTATGAGGCTTTTGACAGAGTTTCTGGCGAGAAAGTAAGAACAGCCTCAAGATCTGATCTTGTATTTGGTTCCAATTCTCAATTAAGAGCTATAGTTGAAGTTTATGCAGAGGATGATTCAAACACTAAATTCGTAAATGATTTTGTTTTTGCTTGGAATAAAGTTATGAATGCGGATAGATTTGATATCCAATAATCTATTTAACTTTAAGCAAACCTGAAAATGTTAGTGACTGGAATAATCTTATTCCAGTTACTGCTAATGTATTAGCAAGTAATTGTGCCAAAAGAAGTTTTGTAGATAATAGATCAAAATTAAGTAGCTCAAAATAAAGAATAGAAAAAATTGAGATTACTGAAAAGTA
>CABZTX010000046.1 GCA_902528875.1 uncultured SAR86 cluster bacterium
ACATCATGTCCAGAGCTTACAATTTTTTGCACAGAACTTGGCGTCAAGCCAACGCGACTCTCATTATTTTTAACTTCTGTTGGGACTCCTATAATCATAATATGTAGAATGTACCACAAAAAAATGAAGCTACATAAAGTAGCTTCCTTTTTATTTAAGGTTTAACCTCTTGATGTAAAATCTGGCATAAATTCTTTTTTATCGCCTATGTAAAATGTCCAACCATGATAAACATCAGGAACTTCTGCGCAAGTTGCAAACTCACTAAATAAAGGAAACATTTCATCTCTGACATCCTTTTCAAATGATTGAGTTGCTTTGTCCATCGAATCTTTAGTATTTGAAAAGTTTGCCCATAAAAAGTCAACATCAGCATCTGTATGAGATCCATCTATATTTTTATAAGCAAAATAATTTGCGTACGAATAACCAGTTCCATTGTAATCAGATTTGCTTACTGCGCTAGTGAATCCTGGTAAGAACGACTCTGCATTTGTTCTATCTGAGCCATCGGTATAACTGCATTGATAAAATTCACTGTAAAAGTATCCACTCTCATTAACTGCTCCATATGTATTAGGTAAAATTGGATAAACGCCATCAAAAGAATTTCTACCCTCTCCATCACAAACCATAACATTTGAATATTCTTCAGCCCAAGCTTGTGCTTCTTCATTAAGATTCCAAGCATTCCATTCCGCATCAGCTTCTTGTTTTGAATTCCAATTCAGCTCCCACCATAACGAATCTCCGAAAACATTTGTATCTGCAGCTGGAACATATCCCCAAACACCAAATAATGATTCAGCAGTTATTAACTTTTGCCAGTCTGCAATCATCTTTGTAGAGTTTTCGGCATTGAAGTCTGGTCCACGTGTACATGCCATGAATTCGACATAGGTTTGTCCATCTGTGCTTTCCAATGAATCTACAAATTCTGCATATATTTCTGCGTCTTTTCTGTCTTCAGAAGATTTATTAGACATCTCATTTGAACAGCTTGTAACAAATAAAACACTTATAACAAAAGCTGTCATCAATTTATTTTTAAGTAACATTATTTTTTCTCCTCTATATGTGTGTGTTTATGACTCTACATGGAATAACTTTGTATATATTCTCCATGAATTATCCTTTTTTAAAAAAGAGAATGAATCAATGAAAATCATTCCCAAGTATGCCTCTCTTACTTGAACAATTGCAGTATCTCCAACTATTTCACAAGATATTATTTCTAGAAATTCTTCATCACCCTTTTCCTTGGGTGATGGTTGTTGATCAGCAACAAATCCTGCAAATTCATCTAAATTCATTTCATGTAAGCCATCTGGCAAATAACCACTTATCATTGCATTTTTATCAAATGCTTCTTTAATTTTCGCTGAATCAGATTCGCAACAACCCTCATAATATATATTTATACATGTTTCTATTTGTTGTTTATTGCTCATTTCTTCCTCTGAAAACCATTAACTAAAAGTCGGTTATCATCAGTATATGCTTTTAAAGCTTCTTTTAACTCAGCATTAGTGTCTCCTAAAACCTGAAAACTATTCACAATAAAGGTTTCAAGAAATTTGTCTCTATGTGGTGCTTCAGCAAAAGCATTCATATGAAAAATTGCATCTTCATTTGAGTGATACACTTCCATTAGTGAAACATTATTTTTATCCTCTGAAATCCAGTACTTATAATACATTGTTTTAGGTTCAGTTTTTTCTACAGTTTCTACAAGATAATTTATAAACTCAACCGCACCATCTGACTTTCCCTCGGCAACATCAAGATCTAAATAAAAAATAATTGGGTTTGATTTATGATGCATACCTAGTAAAAGACCAGGAAGCATTAATGTGAAAATTAAAAAATTCTTCATAATTAACTCCTTAGATAATAAGATATTACTGTAACTAAATAATATCAACAATTTATTTTGGGAAAATATAATGCAGGCAAAAGATTTTATTCATAAATGGCACGAAGTTGTTAATGCAAGTGAAATGAAAAAACTCGATCAATTAATATCTGAAGGTGCTGTCTTCTCTTCACCAGTTGTCTTTAAACCTCTAGTTGGAAAAGAAACTACAAAAATGTATTTAGCTGCAGCTGGTCAATCTTTCAATATGGAGAAGTTTAAATACACAAAGGAAATTCATGATGGAATGTATTCAGTATTGGAATTTGAGACATTTATAGACGACATATCAGTAAATGGTGTTGATATGATCGAATGGAATTCAGATGGTCAAATAGTAGATTTCAAGGTGATGATTAGGCCATATCAAGCCGTCCAAAAAGTACAGGAAAAAATGATTGAAGCTTTAGAAGGTTTAAATTAACTTTTATCTTTTGGTCTTGATTCGTTAACAACAAGAGCTCTTCCGTCTTGCTCAGATCCATTTAGGGCTTCGATTGCAGCTTCTGCACCATCACTCATTTCAACAAAACCAAATCCTCTTGATCTGTTTGTCATTCTATCCTTGATGATTTTTGCTGATGTAACGGTACCGTATTCAGCAAAAATATTTTCTAGATCTTGGTCGTTTAAACCCCAAGAGATATTTCCAACGTATATATTCATAGTTTCCTTATATTAAGGCCTTCATCATACATGAAAAAAATAAAAATAGTTTTCTTATTTGAAAAAAAAAGGCCTTAAAAAAAGACCTTTTTTTTGAGTAATTTATCTTAGTCTTTCAGTAATATACATTCTATAGTTTGAACAGTTATCAAGAAGTTCTCCAAGAGCAATATCCTCATCAGATCCGAGAATGTTCTCCCAATAATTATCAGTGCCAACACCTAATTCACTTATTGATCTAGCGTATAGTGAATAGACATAATCATAAT
>CABZTX010000047.1 GCA_902528875.1 uncultured SAR86 cluster bacterium
AAACAAACCAAAATATTCTTTTAAAATTTCTTATTAAACCCAGATAAGCATCGTCAATAGCACACTGATCAGTATCATTAATCAATTTTTGAAGAGATTCTTTTTTTAAAGAAAAGTTGTAATGCATTCCAGAAACGCATTGCATAGTAGGCCCATATCTTGTTTTCAAGCCTCTTCTGTATACATGCTTAAGAAGCCCAATATTACTTTGATGATAATAACCAAGATTAATTGCAGATTCATCTTTGATTATCGGAGGCATTGAAAAAGGCCAAAGCATTTCTTTATCTTTTAAATTTTTAGCGGAAAATACATGCAGTGAATACAGAAAGTCATAAAGTTTATCTATATCTTCAAAAATAGGCGTAACAAGTTCCAATTGAGCTTCTGCAAAGTCAGTTGTTATGAATTTATTTGTCAAGGCAGATCCAAGAGAGTTTGGATGTGACTTTTCTGATATGTTTCCCTCAGGGTCAATTCGAAAAAACTCTTTTTCAATACCTCTTTCAATTATTAAGTTATCGAAAAACCCAATATCTTTTAAATCATTAAGTTTTTTATTTAGTATTGCATTAGTCATTAAACCCTGGTCCAGCTTTAATTATTTCGGGTCTAACATTAAACTTTCCAAAATTCTCATTAAACTTTGTAACTAATGCATTAAGATGTTCTTTATATGAATCTTTATCCTTCCAAGTATCTATAGGATTTAGAAGTTTTGTATCAACACCATTGACATTAGTTGGTACAAAAAGATTGAGGCCTGGTATTTTCAATGTTTCAGCACTATCTAATTCACCATCTTGAATGGCATTTATAATCCTTCTGGTAGTTGGAATTTCAAATCTTGACCCTTTACCATAGGGACCACCAGTCCAACCTGTGTTAACAAGGAAGACCTTTGAATTATATCCATCAATTCTTTTAATTAATAAATCAGCATAAATATTTGCAGGCCTTGGAAAAAAAGGCGCTCCAAAACATGTCGAAAAAGTTGATTCAATATCTGATCCAGATCCAACCTCAGTAGATCCAACCTTTGCTGTATAACCACTTAGGAAATGATAAGCAGCGGCTTCCTTGGATAAAATTGAGACTGGTGGAATTATGCCTGTAAGATCACAAGTTAAAAAAATTACAGTTTTTGGTTGGCCTGCAGCATTACCTTCTATTGCTGAATCAATATGTGATCTAGGGTAACAGCATCTACCATTTTCAGATAATGAAGTATTTGAATAGTCAGGATTATTATCTCCATCTAAATAAACATTTTCTATAACACTTCCATTCTTAATTGCCTTAAATATGACTGGTTCATTTTCTTCAGTAAGGTTAATGGTTTTTGCATAACAACCACCTTCAAAATTAAAAACAGAGTCATTACTCCAGCCATGTTCATCATCGCCTATTAAAGAACAATTAGGGTCAGCAGATAAAGTTGTTTTTCCAGTTCCGGAAAGACCAAAAAACAGCGTAACATCATTATTTTTGTTAACATTTGCTGAGCAATGCATAGGTAGAACATTTTTTTCTGGAAGCAAGAAATTTTGAACAGAAAACATAGATTTTTTCATTTCACCAGCGTACCTCATCCCTGCAATTACTACCTTTCTCTTAGCAAAATTTATAATCACACAACTTTCAGAATTAGTACCATCTTCTTCAGGAATACATTCATAGTTTGCAGCACTAATAATTTGCCACTCTTGTTTTGATGATGGATTGAAATTATCTGTACATACAAATATAAGCCTTGCAAATAATGAGTGCCAAGCTGTCTCTGTAGTGACCTTTACTGGGAGATAATGCTCAACATGTGAACCAACGTGTACTTTAGAAATATAGCTATTTTTTTCAGCTAAATAAGTTTCAACTTTGTTCCAAAGTAAATCAAAATTATCTTCACTAAAAGGTTTATTGATCTCACCCCAATCAATAAGATGATCAGTGCTTGCTTCTTGAACAATGAATCTGTCATTAGGGCTTCTTCCTGTTCTTTGACCAGTTGAGGTCGAGAACGCACCATTACTAGCAATTACCCCTTCATTGTTATCAAGTGCAGTTTTTATAAGTTCTTCGTTACTTAGCTCTAGAACTAGTGATGTGTATGTTTGATCGCTCATTTATTTAAAGAATATTATAGGTATTTGGGATGTGTTTTTATATATAAAGAAATTATTATTTTACCTATGTCTGAAAAATATTTACTTATTTAAGTATATTTATGTAGCGTAGTAAATAATAATGTAATAAATTTGTCAATATTAATGAAAAAGTCATGTAAATTAACTTTTTTATTAGTAGTTTTACTACAATTATTATTATAAAAACTTAGTGCTTTTTATTTTTGAGAATGATAATAAAACAAATATTAGAAAAAATAACAAACCCCACTCAGCAAAATTTAAT